>JAFGMM010000372.1 GCA_016927535.1 Anaerolineae bacterium | reverse complement strand
TTTCCCCCTCGCCCCGGCGTGGGCGAGGGGGCCAGGGGGTGAGGGGAAGAATTGGCATTGTCAATCATCGTCTTGACCAACACAAAATCCGGAGTTACCGTTGCGGGTCAGCGCCGGACTCTAACCGGCTTCCCCCATTGCGTGCCATGCATCCGGGCATTGGCGCACCTTCATTTCGACTCTATAACGTTGTCAATGATGCTAAGAGGGTAGCGCGGAAAGGGTAGTTGTCAATGCTTTTGCTCGTCCACCAACACATAGCACCGGGGCAGCCGGGCGATGAAGGGGCAGGTCTGCCCTGCCCCACATGCTGCACAGGCCGCGTCGTCCACGATTTCCCGAATTCGGCCCCGGTGCACCCAGTAGGAGATCATGCTTTCCAGCAGCGCCGGCTCGATTTCCAGCTTGCGCGCCAGCGCGTCCAGCGACATCGGGCCGGCGGCTTCTTCAAAAGCATCCAAAATCTGTCGCAGCCGGTTTGTCATTTACCCCAGCCCCACCAGCTTGCCGCCCTGGTAGACAATCACAGCCGCGAGCCAGGCCAGCGCGGTGGTATACGCGATCTGGTACCACATCCAGCGCGCGCCGAACTCCTGGCGCATCGCCGCGACCGCCACCATACACGGCACATACAGCAGCACGAAGACGTTGAATGCCAGCGCCGCCAGCTTCCCGGCCTGCTCCGATCCCGCCGACGCGGTGAACGCAGCGGTCAGTGCAGCTTCTAGCTCGGTGGTGTCTTCTTCCTCCTCACCGCCCAGGAAGTCCGCCTCCGGCATTTCGACGCCAGGGATGATGTTGACCGTGCGCGGGATGATGTTGATTGTTTCCTGCACGGTCAGCACGGCGGCCTCGCCGAACGAGACGATGATGTTGCCCACATCCTCACCGAAGGTTGTACCGGGTTCCTCTTCCACTTCTTCTCCGGCGGCAACGGCTTCATCCGTCGGGGCGGCTTCCGCTTCATCAACATAAATCTGGCCCATCGTGCCGATGACCACCTCTTTGGCGATGAAGCCGGTCACCAGCGAGCCGGCGGCCTCCCAACTGCCGAACCCGGCAGGCGCGAAGACCGGCGCAATCGCCCCGCTGAGCGTGCCGAAAACGCTGTCTTCGGCGCGCACGTTGTTGAAGCCGGCATCCCTCCCGTCCGGCGCGGCGGCGTCCGCGCCCAGCGGGATCGCCAGCAGCAGCCACAGCACAATCGACGCCGCCAGGATGACCGTTCCCGCCTTGCGCAAGAAGCTCGACGAGCGCTCCCACATCTGGGTGAATACGCCGCGCGCAGTCGGCACGCGGTAGGGCGGCAGCTCCATGACGAAGGGGGCGGGCGGCTTGCTCTGATAGACCACGCGCTTCATCACAAAGCCGGTTATCAATGCAATGACAATGCCCAAAATATACATGGCAAAGGTCAGGTTGCCCGCGTTCGCGCCGAAGAACGCCGCGCCAAAGACCACGTACACCGGCAGCCGCGCGCCGCAGCTCATGAAGGTTGCCAGGAAGCCGGTCAGTTTGCGGTCGTCTTCGTTTTCCAGCGTGCGCGTGGCGTAGACCGCCGGCACCGTGCAGCCAAAGCCTACGATCATCGGCAAGAAGCTCTTGCCGTGCAGCCCTATCGCGCGCATCACCCGGTCCATCACGAAAGCGGCGCGCGCCATGTAACCGGAGTCTTCCAGCACGGCAAGCGCAAAGTACAGGAACATCAGCACCGGCACGAACACCAGCACCGCGCCCACCCCCGCGATGATGCCGTCGGTCAGCAGCGCCTCGATCCAGGTTCCGCCCAGGCCCAGCGCGCCGGTCAGACTGAAAGCCCACCCCATGATGGTTTCGTTAATCAACATATCCACCCAGTCCAGGAAAGGCGCGCTCACGTTGGCGGTGAACTGGAACACCACCCACATCAACAGCAGGAAGATCGGCACGCCCCAGATGCGGTGCGTCACGATCCGGTCGATCTTATCCGATTGGGTTTCGACCGCCGCTCGTGGCCGTTCTAGCACACCGCCGATCACCTCGCCGATGAGCGCATAGCGCCGGTCGGCGATGAGGGTTTCGGTGTCTTCGCCGGTAACGGCTTCGAGTTCCTCGATGACCATTTCGGCTTCTTTGAGCAGGGCGCTTTGCCCGGCGGCTTGCAGCGCTTCGATGATCCCCTCGTCGTTTTCCAGCAGCTTCACCGCCAGCCAGCGCGCGTTGTACTTCTTGCGAAGCGCGGTGTTGGTCGTGATGATTGCTTCCAACGCCTTGATTTTGCCCTCAAGCGGCCTGCCGTAGTCCAGCAGAACCGGGGCAGCGGCGGCGGGGTTCTCGACCACCTGGGCGATGGCGTCTTTCAATTCGGTAAGGCCCAGCCCCCGGTTGCCGACCGTCTCAATCACCGGGATGCCGCCCAGCCGCATCGAGAGCGCCGCCGGGTCGATCTTGAGGCCGCGCGTCTTCGCCAGATCGCTCATGTTCAGCGCGACGATCACCGGCACGTTAAGCTCGATCAACTGCGCCACCAGGTACAGGTTGCGCTCCAGGTTGGCGGCGTCCACCACCGACACGACGACGCTTGGCCGTTCGTTGACGATGAAGTCGCGCGCGATGATTTCTTCAATGGAATAGGCGGTCAGGCTGTAAGTCCCCGGCAGGTCCACGACCACAATTTCCTTGCCGCGAATCTGGGCTACCCCCTCTTTTTTCTCGACCGTCTTACCCGGCCAGTTCCCGACGTGCTGCCGCGCCCCGGTCAGCCCGTTAAAGATGGTGCTTTTGCCGACATTGGGATTGCCGGCGAGCGCAATGGTTAAACTGCTCATGTTGTATCCCCCTTCCAGGTGGTTCGTCTTGTTTGCTTGTGTGGTGGATCGGTAAAATCTGGATGCGGTGCGCCGCGCCCTGGCCCAGCGCCAGGCGCGCGTCGTGTTTGACCGCCAGGATCAGCGGCCCGGTGTGGTCGTTTTGTATTACCCGAACACTCGTTCCGGTGTTGAGGCCTAGATCGGCAAGGCGCTGCCTGAACCGCCGCCCGCCCCGGATTTCGACCAGTTCTACGGTGTCGCCCGGCGCAGCCATGCTCAGCGGCATGAGATGTCTATCGCACATGCCGCTGCCTATACTTCAATTTTGATAAGCCGCGCCTCTGACTTGCGCAGCGAGAGGCTGTAGCCGCGCACCCGGTATTCCACCGGGTCGCCCAGCGGCGACGCCTTCACCATCTCGACCTCAACTCCCTTGACAACGCCCATATCCATGATGCGGCGGCGGACCGGCCCCGCGCCGGCGATCCCCGTCACCGTGGCGCGCTGCCCGGCGGTGAGTTGATCCAGTGTGTGCATGTGACTTTTCCCCTTTAGCAAAGTATCGTGTGTTGCCGCCCCATCATGCCGTAGTTGAGAATGAGTTTCAATTGCAGTATGTCACCCCTTCACGTGACAAAAGTCACGCGGCGGACTTTTACTTACTAATAGAAGTGTTTTAACCAATGTCAATCAGCAAGTTGAGCAAGGTAAAAAAAAGCTTGCGCCGGCCTGCGCCGTTGGCTATAGTGTTCGTGCAAACGATTCGCAACAAGGCAGTATGAAAGCGCTCACCCCTCAAGCACAAATGTATTTGGCTGTCGCTTATGGGCTGGCCCGCGAGGCGCGCGGCGGCGTGGTTTCCACGTCGAGCCTCGCCGAACGCATGGCAGTGTCGCCGGCTGCGGTCGTGCACATGGCGCGCCGGCTGCACAAAGACGGCTGGGTGAAGCATACCCCTTACCAGGGCATCCGGCTGACTCCAAAGGGCGAGGCCCAGGCGCTCAAGAGCCTGCGCCGGGTGCGTGTGATCGGCGTCTTCCTCAAGAATGTGTTGGGGATGGACTGGCACGATATTCACCGGGAAGCAGCGGCCCTAAGCCAGGTGGTCGGTGAAACATTACTCGCGCGTATGGATGCACTGGCAGGCCACCCGACCCGCTGCCCCTTCGGCGAGCCGATCCCGGATGCGGCGGGCGTGATGGCTGAAATCGAGGATATGTCGCTGGTGCAGGCGGAAGCGCCCTCGGCGCTGATCGTCAGTCGGGTGCGCACCCGCTCCCCGGCGCACCTGCAATATCTGGCTTCGCTGCGGCTGGCGCCCGGCCAGGCGTTCACCCTGCTCAGCCGCGAGCCGTTCAACGGCCCCTTGTGCCTGGATGTTGGCGGCCGGCAGGCCGTGCTAAGCGGCGAAATGGCCGCGCTGCTTCAGGTAGTCAAAGAGCAGTGAAAATGCGCCGGCCCTTGACGGTCCCGCTTGCTGCGCCATTTCCCCAACGATAGAAGCCTATCATGCATACGATGTGACATCTGTCCCGTGCCGGGTGCATCCTCGCTGTTTATAATGTAAATGTTTGCTCTTACAAAGTTTTGCATCAAGGAGAATATCCAATGCGCCGTTTTGTTTTCACCTGGCTGGTCATCTTGCTTTGTGCTTTGGTATTTGTCCCAGGCGAGGCAACCGCCCAAGAGCGCGCCGAGCAAGTACGTATCAGCATCGCTTCGGACCAGTGGGGTCTGACCCCTTACGACTACAACACCGGGTATCCCGGCTACATCATGATGTCATTGCTCTATGACAATCTGCTTTGGTATGGCCCGGACGGTGAGATGATTCCCTGGTTGGCTTCCGATTACACCGTCTCCGAAGATGGTCTATCCTGGACCTTTATGCTGCGCGAAGACGCGACCTGGCACGACGGTGCGCCGGTCACGGCGGAGGATGTGGCGTTTACGATGGACTTCATCAAGAATAACAACCATCTGCGCTGGACCGGTCCGGTCACCGAGATGGTCGAGTCGGTTGACGCGCTGGACGAGCACACCGCTGTTATCACGCTCACTACCCCCTCTCCTGGGTTTGCTCCGCTCGTCGCCGCCGATGTGCCTATCATGCCCAAACATGTTTGGGAGGGGACGATGCTTGCCTGGGGCGAGCCGGTCGAGGTAGCGCCCATTGGCAGCGGCCCCTACAAGCTGGTCGAGCACGTCACCGACGAAGTGTATCGCATGGAAGCCAACCCCGACTACTGGGGCGGCGCGCCGCTTGTAGATGAGTTGATCTTCCCCATCATCAACGATACCAACGCAGCGATGGCCGCGCTGCAAAGCGGGCAGATTGACTTTGCGACCCAATATGTGCCGCCGGAGGGCGTGGCGAGCATCGCAGATGGCGAGACGGTGGCAGTGGCGCGTGCGCCGGGTTATGTGCTGATCTACGTGCTGTTCCACTGCGACCGCGCGCCGATGGACGATCTGGCTTTCCGGCAGGCGCTTTCTTACGCGATCGATGTCGAAGACATCACACATACCCTTCTAGGCGAATACGGTGTGCCGGGGTCGCCGGGCTATGTGCCGCCGAGCGCGCCCTGGGCTGCGCCCATCGATGCGCAGTTCGACCCTGACCACGCCGCGCAGCTTCTCGACGACGCGGGCTACCTCGACACGGACGGCGATGGCTGGCGCGAGACGCCCGCCGGCGATCCCATCGATATCGTGATGCACACCTCCGAGAGCGACGCGCTGCGCATACGCGCCGGCGAGCTGGTCGCCGAATATGCGGCGGCGGTGGGGCTGCGCATCAACCCGACGCCGGGCGAATTTGCTGCGTGGATGACTACCGTGCGCGAGCGCGGCGACTATCAGATGGCGGTCGCCGGCTGGTCGGCGCCAGTGCAGCAAGACCCCTTCCGTATGCAGCAGCTTTTCCACACCGAAGGCGCACTCAACTTCGGCGAGTTCAGCGACGCCGATTTAGACATGCTGATCGATGCCTTCAACGCGGAGTTAGACCCGGACGCGCGCCAGGCGCTCGCCGCCGATATCCAGGCGCGCATTGCAGAAACCGCACCCTATGTGCCGCTCTACTACCCGGACGTACTTCAGGGCTATAATCCGGGCGTGTATGACGGCTGGCTGACCATTCCCGGCGCCGGCGCGTTTGACAAACAGTCGTTCTTGCCGCGTTAACTTAAAGTATAATCGGGGCGCGGATTACACCGCGTCCCTCTATCTAACCACTATCTATGATCCGTTTGACCTTATCCCGCACCGGGGTTTTCTTGCTCACCCTGTGGGCGGTGCTAACCCTGAATTTCCTCATCCCGCGCCTGATGCCCGGCGACCCGGCGCTGTTTCTGCTCGGCGACGCCGCCGAGACCGCGCCGCCGGCGATGCTGGAAACGCTGCGCGCGCGCTATGGGCTGGATGCGCCGGCGTGGGAGCAGTACACCGCGTATATGAGCGGCCTTCTGCGCGGCGACCTGGGTTATTCGCTGGCGCGGCGGCAGGAGGTCGGCGCGGTGCTCGCCGATAAACTGCCCTGGACGCTGCTACTGGGCGGCGTGAGCTTCACAGCGGCGGCGGTATTGGGCGTGGCGTTGGGCGCGCTGAGCGCGTGGCGCGGTGGCAGGTTGGAGATCGTGGGGGTGGGCGTTTCGGTGGCAGTGAACGCCATGCCCGCCTTCTGGGTAGGGATGCTGCTGCTGGCGACCTTCGCGGCGCGGCCCGGTGGGCTGCCGGCCTTCGGCGCATATACGCCCTGGGCCGGCTACGATTCGGCGGCAGCGGAAGCCCTGGATGTGGCGCGTCACCTGATCCTTCCGGCGACGACGCTGGCGCTGGCGCTGGTGGGCGACATTGCGCTGCTGACCCATGCGGCGGTGCGCGAGACGATGGGCGAGACCTACGTCATGGCGGCGCGCGGCAAAGGCCTGCGCGAGCGCGATCTGCTCCGGCGGCATGTGCTGCGCAATGCGATGCTCCCGCTGGCGGCGCGTCTGGGTGTGGTCGCCGGGCTGATGGCGGGCGGCTCCACCCTGGTAGAGACCGTGTTTTCCTATCCTGGTGTGGGCCTGACGATGTACCAGGCAGTGATCGCACGAGATTTTCCGCTTTTACAGGGCGGCTTTTTGGTGGTGGCGCTTGCGGTGCTGGCGGCGAACGCGGCGGCGGGGCTGCTGTACGGCCGGCTCGACCCGCGTGCGAAGGGCGGGGCGGCATGACGGCGCAGCGTGCCGGCCTCGCACTTATTGGCGTGTTCGTGTTCGTGGGGATGTTCGCGCCCTGGCTTTGGCCCTACGACCCCTACGAACGAGTCGCCGACCCGTTCAGCCCGCCGTCGGCGGCGCACCCACTGGGCGCAAACGATATCGGGCAGGATATTTTGAGCGAACTCATCGCCGGGGCGCGTGTGACTCTGGCCGTGGGAGTGGCGGCGGGCGCGGCGGCGGTGCTGGTGGGCAGCGTGGTCGGGCTGCTGGCGGCGGCAGGGCCTGTTCCCCTGGCGCGCCTGGCGTATGCCGCCACCGAGATTACACTTATCATCCCCAAGCTGCCGGTTGCCATCGTGGTCGCCGCGTACCTGGGCGGCGGGGTTGGGGCGCTGGTGCTGGTCATTGCGGCGATTGCCTGGCCGGTGACGGCGCGCGTGGTACATGCGCAGGCGCTTTCGCTGCGCAGCCGCGAGTATGTGCTGGCAGCCCGGAGCCTCGGCGCGGGCGGTTGGTGGATCGCGCGGCAGCATCTGTGGCCGGGCGTGCGCGGGCTGGTTTGGGTGCAGTTTTTGCTCGCGGTCAATACGGCGGCGCTCACCGAGGCGGGATTGTCGTTTCTGGGTTTGGGAGACCCCACGCAAAAAAGTTGGGGGGTGATGCTGCATTACGCGCACGCGCGCAGCGCCTTTCTCACCGACGCCTGGGTGTGGTGGGCGCTGCCGCCGGGCCTGTGTCTGACTCTATTCTTGCTGGGTTTGACTCTTGCCGGGCGTTCTTTCACCGGGAGGACGATGAATCATGCAAAATGAACCTGTCGCGGTCTCGCTCGATTTTGCCGCTGCATGGTTGGCATACCGGAATGCACGCTACGGCGACAAATCCGAAGCCGACGACCGCGCGCTCTGGGAATCTTTTGCAGCGCAGTACGATGACCGGGTGCCGGTGTGCGTTGAAGTGTTGGATATTTTGAAATCGCTGCTGCAACCCGACGACATCGTGCTCGATGTGGGCGCGGGCACCGGGCGCTATACGCTGCCGCTGGCGCGCGCGGCCCGGCGTGTGACGGCGCTCGACCCATCGCCGGACATGCTGGCGCGGCTGTGCGAGAAGATGACCGCGCAAGGCATATCGAACATCGATTTGCTCGAAACGACGGTGGAGGCCGCCGAACTCGCGCCGCACGATTTGGTTTTGGCGGCGTGGTCGTTGTACCGGCAGCGCGATATCCTGGCGAGTCTGCGCAAGCTGGTAGAAGCCGCGCGGCGCGCGCTGGTCATCGTAGACGGCGATTCGGGCCTGTTCCTGCCGGGCGAACGCGCCCACGAGCCGGCGCGCGCCGAGGTCTGGGGCAAGACGCCGGGCATTCCAAACTATTTGTACTTCGCCGGGATGCTCTGGCAAATTGGCCTCCGCGCCGAGGTGCGCGTGATCCACCACGCGCGCGCCTATCAAGGTGCGACGCCGCGCGAGATAGCCGAGCAGTTCGCGCCAGCGGCCGGTAAACCGGAAGAAATCGACCGCTTCACAGAGAGGCTGGCGCCGCTGCTGGATAAAGCCGACGGCGTTTATCACTATCACAGCACAACGCCGGTTGGCGTTGTGATCTGGCAAAAGGCATGATGCACGATCCCCTGGTACTGTACGACTTCACCCGCGAACGTCTCCGGGCGGCGGTCGAGGGCCGGCTGCCGGACGGCGTGGATGCGGAAGCCTTCTGCGCCGATATCGCATACTGGATCTGCCTGGCGGTCACGGTGCGCAGCCAGGACTGGCACGCAGCATTCAGTGAGTTCACCGATGCAGCGATGCTGGCATGGGCCGCCGAAGACGCCGAGTCGGAGCGGCGCGAACTTGATCTGATCCGCCGGGAGCTTGCGCGGGCGCGCGGGCCGGTCCTGGATGTGGGCGCAGGGTGGGGCCGGATGGCGGCGCTTTATGCCCAGGCAGGATTGACGGCGTATTACGCCGAGCCGGCGGCGCTCGGCGCGCGGCTCATGCGGCGGGCTGGCATCAGCGCCGCCGTAGGCGCACGAGGCGAAGCGCTGCCTTTCCCTGCCGGGGTGTTTCAAACCACCGTGATCGGCTGGGTGCTGCACCACGATGCGGGCGACGTTGATGCAGCGCGCCTTTTACGCGAAGCCGCGCGGGTCACCGAACCGGGCGGGCTGCTGCTGTCGGTCGAACCGCTGGACGAGCGGTTTGGTCAGACGAAATGGCTCAGCCTCCTCGCCGCTGCCGGCTTCGCGGCGCGCCGCGTCGAGACATTCTATGAACGCGCCAAATCACGAGGCGATGTATCGCGCCATACACTGTTTACCGGCGTGCGACTGCCTTAAATCGTGTGAACGGCATCGATCTCCACCCCGGCGGCTTGCAGCGCCTGCTCAACAGCCTCTTTGTGCCCGGCCAGGGATGCGCAGACAGACCCAATTTCAAAAGTCAGTGCGGGTTCGATATGCCAGAACCCCATGCACATCAACTTAAGAATTTTGACCGTTTGTGCGCCTGTTCCCCCTCTCCCCAAACCCCTCTCCCACGAGGGGCGAGGGG
>JAFGMM010000371.1 GCA_016927535.1 Anaerolineae bacterium | reverse complement strand
GCCTGCTGCTCCCCCTCTCCCCCTAACCCCCTCTCCCACAAGGGGCGAGGGGGGAATCGGAGCCTCCATGCAGCGATTCTGGCCCCCTTTCCCCCCTTGTGGGGGAAAGGGCTGGGGATAGAGGGGGAGCAAAAGCAAGTAGAGCTTAGTCAACTGTGAATCTCAAGGAGCGAAAGCGTGAAAGAGCAAATACCTCTGGCGGACCGGCTGCGGGGACTGCCGCGCAACGTCTGGGTGGTGACGGCGACCAGCTTTCTCACCGACATTTCCAGCGAGATGGTCATCAACCTGATCCCGCTGTTCCTGGCCGGCGTGCTGGGCGTCAAGACCGATATCATCGGCCTGATCGAGGGCATCGCCGAGACGACCGCCAGCCTGCTAAAAGTGTTTTCGGGCTGGTTCTCGGATCGCATCGGCTCGCGTAAGTGGCTGACCGTAGCGGGCTACGGCCTTTCGACGCTCGCCAAACCGTTTCTTTACTTCGCGGCGTCGTGGTGGGGCGTGCTGGCGGTGCGCTTCGCCGACCGGGTGGGTAAGGGCATCCGCACCGCGCCGCGTGACGCGCTGGTGGCGGACAGCATCGATGAGCACAGCCGGGGCATCGCGTTCGGGCTGCACCGCGCCGGCGATACGGCGGGCGCGGCGCTGGGCCTGGTGATCGCGCTGGCAGTGGCGCTGGCGTCGCAGTCTGGGCAGGCGGCGCTGAGCCGCGAGACGTTCCAGGCGGTGGTGCTTTTGAGCATCATCCCGGCGGCGCTGGCGGTGCTGGTGTTGGCGCTGGGCGCACGTGAGGCCGGCTCGAAGCGCGACGAAAAGCGCGCGCCGGTCCGTCTTTCGCTGGCGGGGTTCGACCGGCGCTTCAAGCTGTTCTTGCTGGCGGTGGTGGTCTTCACGTTGGGCAACTCGGCGGATGCTTTTCTCATCCTGCGCGCCAGCAGCCTGGGCGTGAGCGTGGCGGGCGTGCTGGGTATGTTGATCGTGTTCAACGTGGTGTATATGCTGGTGTCGGGGCCGGCCGGCGCGCGCTCGGATCGCATCGGGCGGCGGCGCGTGATCGTGGCGGGCTGGCTGTTCTATGGGCTGGTGTACCTGGGGTTCGCGGCTGCCGCCGAAGCCTGGCAGGTCCTGGCGCTGTACGCGCTGTACGGTTTCTATTACGGCATGACCGAGGGCACGGCGAAGGCGCTGGTCGCGGACCTGGTGGATGCAGAGAAGCGCGGCACGGCCTACGGCGTGTATAATGCAGCGGTAGGCGTTATGGCGCTGCCCGCCAGCGTGGTCGCCGGGGTGCTGTGGCAGGGCGCTTTCGGTTGGGAGGGCCTGGGACCGGGCGCGCCGTTTCTGTTCGGTGCGCTGATGGCGCTGGTCGCCGTGGGCATTCTCTACGCGGCGCTGCGCGAGAAGTAATATCGGATTTTAACCGCGAATAACGCGAATAACGCGAATGTAAGAGAAGAGAAACGTTTTCGCCATATGTCCTACTTTTGGGAATCGGCTAAGCAATCTCATCCGGTTTGTGGCTTGCTTATTCGCGTTATTCGCGTTATTCGCGGTTAAATCTTAAGCATTTTCGTGGTGGATTAGCAGGGAGTAGGTGAATGAACGTTCTGGGAATGATGTCCGGCACATCGGTCGATGGCATCGATGCGGCGCTGGTGCAGTTTACCGAAGTGAGCGGCGTGCTTGAGATGACGCTGCTGGCGGCCAGTCGCCACGCCATGCCGCCCGCCGTCCGCGCCGAGGCGCTCGCAGTGATCCCGCCCGGCGAGGGGAGCACGCGCCGGGTTTGCGCGCTCGACTTTGCCGTCGGGGAGGCGTTCGCCGCCGCCGCGCAGTCGGCCATCGCCGCCGCCGGCGTCCCGGTCGATTTGATCGCGTCGCACGGGCAGACGGTCTATCACCTGGTCGATGAGGCCACCGGGCGCGTCGAAGCGACCCTACAGGTGGGGCAGCCCGCCGTCATCGCCGAGCGGACCGGCGTCACGACAGCGGCGGACTTCCGCCCGCGCGACGTCGCCGCCGGGGGACAGGGTGCGCCGCTGGTCAGCCTGTTCGACGTGCTGCTCTTCCGCGACCCGGCCCTGACGCGCGCCGCGCAGAACATCGGCGGCATCGGCAACTGTACGATCATGCCCGCCGGGCGCGGCCCCGAAGCCGCCTTTGCCTTCGACACCGGCCCTGGCAACAGCTTGATGGATCACGCGGCGGCGAAGCTCTCCGGCGGGGCGATGCAGTACGACGAAGGCGGCGCGTGGGCGGCGCGCGGGCGGGTCGATGAGACGCTGCTGGGCGAACTGCTGGCGCACCCGTACTATGCCGCGCCGCCGCCCAAGACCACCGGCAAGGAGTTGTTCGGCCCGGCTTACGTCGATGAGGTCATCGCACGGGCGCGCGCGCTGGGGCTTGCCGACGCCGATCTCATGGCGACGCTGACCCTGCTCACGGCGCGCACCATCGCCGACGCCTACGCGCGCTTCACCGAGACGGGCGGCGTGGACGAGGTGATTATCGGCGGGGGCGGGCTGCAAAACCCGACGCTGATGCGCATGCTGGCAGAGGCGCTGCCGGGCGCGCCGCTTCGCAGCACCGACGACTTCGGCGTGCCGGCGCAGAGCAAAGAGGCGATGGCGTTCGCGCTGATGGGCTACCAGCTTGCCCATGGGCGGCCCGGCAACGCGCCGGGCTGCACCGGGGCGCGGCGCGCGCTGCCGCTGGGCGCGCTCACGCCGGGCGCGAACTTCCGCGCGCTGATGACAGATTGCCTGGCGCGCGCAGGCAACGTGATCGAACGGGTGCGGGTCAAGCCCGCGTAGACGGGGTTTGGGCAAGGCGGCGTATTTTACCTCACCCCCTAAATCCCCCTCGCCACACGTGGCGAGGGGGACTTCCAGACCGTCGCGCGCATCCGACTCCCCTCTCCACGTGTGGAGAGGGGCCTGGGGTGAGGTTCTGGACTTCGCAAAAGGCGCCTCGGCTTAGACGTTTGTCATGCGCGCGTCGTGATGGGCGTCTATCCGCCCGGCGTGCGCCATGATGTTAGAGTCGTAGGGTAAGCGTATTGAGGTGAATCGTAATGACAACCGGTGAAGGTGTAATACCGAATCAAGCGCGAGCGGCGAAGACTCGAAAGCTGTCGCGCCGGGGTTTCTTGCGCGCGTCGCTGTACGGCGCGCTGGGGCTGAGCAGTACGGCGCTGGGCGGCGTCTTCTACACGACCCAGGTCGAACCGGATTGGCTCGACGTGACGCGGGTGTGCTTTACCGTGCCGGGGCTTGCGCCGGCCTTCGACGGCTACACCATCGCGCAGATCAGCGATGTACACCTGGGCGACTGGATGACCCGCGCGCGGCTGCGCCACGTCATCGACGTGACGCTCGAACAAGCGCCCGATCTGGCCGTGGTGACCGGCGATTTCGTCAGCTTGCTTGACGAAGAAGTCTACACGACCATCGCCGAGGAATTCACGCGGCTGCGCGGCGCGGACGGCGGCGTCGCCATCCTGGGCAACCACGACCACTGGACGGACGCGCCCACGGTGAGCGCGGCGGTGCGCGAGTCCGGGTTGATGCTGCTGCGCAACGCGCACCATGTCGTCGAGCGGGGCGGCGACGCGCTGTACATCGCCGGCGTCGATGATATCTGGGAGGAGCAGCACGACCTGAACGCTGCACTGGAGGGCATCCCGGCCGGCGCGCCGGTGGTGCTGTTGGCGCACGAACCGGACTACGCCGACGCGGTAGCGGCGGACGGGCGGGTGAGCGTGCAGCTATCCGGCCACACGCACGGCGGACAGGTGCGACTGCCGTTCGTGGGCGGGTTCGTGCTGCCGTACCTGGGGCAGAAGTACAAGCACGGTTACTACTGCGTGGGCGATATGCACCTGTACACCAACGTAGGCGTCGGCCTGGTGCGCCCGGCGGTGCGCTTCCTGTGCCGCCCGGAGGTCGCGCTGGCGACGTTGCACGCGGGATAGGGAGAGTTTTTTAGGGCGTATCTGCTTGGCAGATTCCTGTGTGTTTGTTACAATGCTCTAATGTGATTCTTATATTGATCTGCTATCTTTTTTGATGGAAACTCAGAGGTCAAGGAGACGTAAGTATGCCCTTGTATGAATATCGCTGCGAGGATTGCGGCGTGCGCTTCGAGCGCCGCCAGAAGTTCTCTGACGAGCCGGTCACCCTTTGCCCGGAGTGCGGCGGTTCGGTGCACCGTGTCATCGGTCCGACGGGGGTCATCTTTAAAGGGTCTGGTTTCTACGTGACCGACAATCGCCAGGGCAGGGGGCGCCGGTCCGACATCTCTACAGCGCCGAAAGATCACAAAGATAACAAAGACAACAAAGATAGTAAAGACAGCAGCGCCGAAAAGCCGGCCGAGAACGCCAAAGCCGGCTCGGACGATAAGAACTCATCTGCAAAACACTAAATCGAGCAAACGAGAGCGGCGCGTAGGCCGGCTTATCGTATAGGTAGGAGACGACTCGTACTTCCAGCATGTTGGTCGTCGTCTTTTGGATTGGTTGCGCCGGCGCATTGCTGTGCAGTCTCTCAAAGAACCCGCCTGTCGCGGGTTCTTTTTTGCGAATTTCGAGCGGTTGGGTTTGTCCAAAGCCGCATCAAGAAGAGCGTTCCAGGAACTCCGGTCATCTCTATATCTTTTCGTTCACCTCTGTATCAAATGTATCAAATCGGTTGACACGCTAATATGCGCATTCTATACTGGGCGGCGAGAACTTGACTATGCCTGGGTCTAGAAAGTACCTGATTCTAGTGCTTTTTGTGGTTTGGACTCCCCCGGCTTATGGAGATTGAATAATTAAATGGGTAATAGTTACAACGTCGAAAAACACTCTGTTATACCAGCGCAAACGCCGGTTTGCCCGTAGAGGCGGGTTTCAAACCCGCCCCATATGCATCAACTTAAGCGCTTTTTTCCCCCTCTCCCCCGACCCCTCTCCCTCAAGGGGCGAGGGG
>JAFGMM010000370.1 GCA_016927535.1 Anaerolineae bacterium | reverse complement strand
TATTACGGCGAATTTCTCTAAGTCGATGTGTTACTTCTGCGAAAAAATGCCGTTCAAAGCAGAAGCAACAGAATCCGTTAGAACCAGTAAAAATCTTATCTACAGCTTCGAGGAGACATCTTGCCGGAACGACGTTACATCACCGCCGCCGCGCTCGCGGTGAAGGAGGCGCTCACCGCTGCGCTGGCCTTCCTGTACGCTTGGTCGGTGAACACCGCGCTGCAACCGCCGCCCGGCCCGGCGCAGGCGGTATTACTGCTCGTGCTGGCGAGCTTCGTCGTGTGGCTGCCGGACCGCTTGCCGGCCCCGGCGGCGCGCATACAGGCGGCGCTGGCGCTGCTGCTCGTCGCCGCAACCGCGCTCGTGCTTCCGGGATGGCTGCCCGGCTACGGCGCGGCAGTGATCGGGATGGGCATCTTGCACGGGCTGCTGGGGCTGCTGAACTGGGCGCTGCGCCCGCGCGACCGGGCCGCGTTGGGCCGGCTGGCGCTGAGCCTGGCGTCGCTCGCGTTTACGGCGCTGCTCGTCGAGTGGCTGGTCGCGCCGGCGGCTTACCGCATGTTGACCGCGCCGCGCGCCGATGCTGCTGCGCGCGCATCCGCGCCGCTCGAAACCGGCGTGGATGCCTCATCCCCGTTCGACCTTGCGGCGCTGTGGAGCGGCGTCATGCACACCGAGATCGTCGGCACGGCGGGGCCAGGGCCGGCGTGGGGGCCGCTGGTAGGCTGGGGCACCAACACCGACACCACGCTTCACACCTGGATGGACGGCGTGTTCGATGTCGAGGTGAAGTACAACCGCCTGGGCTTTCGCGGGCCGGAGATCAGCTATGAGAAGCCCGGCGACGGGTACCGCATCATGATCGTGGGCGATTCGTTCGTCGAGGCGCTGCAAGTCAAATACGAAGATACGGTCTATGCGCAGTTAGGGGCGATGCTGGCCGGCGCGCACACGCCCGGCGGCCAGCGCTTCGAGGTGTTCGGCGTCGGCGCGACCGGCTGGGGCACCCTGCAAGCGTTTCTCTACTACCACTACGAGGGCGTCAAGTTCGACCCGGATTTGATCGTCCACGTCTTTTTCATCAACGACGTAGTGGACAACTACCCGGAACACTTCTACGGCGAGATGCGCAAGCTCGGCTTCGTCATCGAGGGCGACGGCGTGCGCGCTTACCGCACCGACGAAGAAGCGCCCCCCGAACATATCCAGGAACACATCACGTACAACGCCGCCAACCCCGCCAAGCGCCTGCTCGATGCGCTGCCCGGCGCGCTGCAAAGCTCGTCGATTGTGGGGCTGGTGCGTCTGTGGGCCGACCCGCCCCGGCTCGTCGCCGGGCTGGAGGGCGACCTGCGCGGCGTTCACCCGCAGAATTACATCTATGTCGCCGAGCCGGAGATTGAAGGGTACGCCGAAGCCTGGTACCGCACCCAGCGCGCCTACGAAATCTGGGCGAAAGATGCGCGCGCCCACGACGCGCAGTTGATGGTCCTGGCGATAGACATCTCGCCGGAGATGGTGGACATCCTCGCCGGCTTCAACCCGGAGGCGACCGCCGGCTGGAGCTGGGACGCCGACCTGCCCTACGAACGCCTCGGCGCGATCCTGGCGCCGCTGGATGTACCGCTGATCCTCACGCGCGCCGCCTACCAAGCATACGCCGATTCGGTGGGGCAGCCGTTCTACCCGGCGATCTTTATCCTCGAAGACGGCCACTGGACCGCCGCCGGGCACCGCATCACGGCGGAACTGCTCGCCGAGACGCTGCGGGCGCGCGGCGTCGCAGACTGATCCTCGCGCCGGCTCGAAGCAATCCCATCTCAAAAACCCCAACGTATTACAGAACTGTAATGTGGCTGTAAGGGCGGCGTCATTTCGGCCTGCTATGATGCGGCGAGCTTAACCAAATTTAACAGGCAAACTATCCCCAGGAGGATTATTGTGGTTTTTCGTCCATTTCTTTCCAAGTGCGTAATACTGGCGCTCGTCTTCGCCATGGTGCCGGCGCCTTACGTCCAAGCCCAGGATAACACCGTCGCGCTGAAAGTCAGCATCCCGGACATATGGGAAGATGTTCTCACCGCCGATATCCTGGCCGAGTTCGAGTCCGCACACCCCGGCGTCAAGCTCTATGTCACGTTCAGCAATACCAATTTCTTCGGCTTCGGCGGGACCGGCGGCGCCGTCGATGACCGGCTGGACGATACCCAGGAGCTTGTTACTTCGGCGGACGTGCTGTACATCGACCCGACCTCGCTCACCGTCGAGGACACCCAGGCCGGGTACTTCCTGGATATCGCGCCGCTGGTGATGAACGACCCCGCGTTGAACGCCGAGGATTTCCTCCCGGCGGTGTGGCAGTCTTACCAGTGGGATAACGGCATCTGGGCGCTGCCGCTCTCCGCCGACATCATCCTGATGACCTACGACCCGGCGGCGTTCGATGCGGTCGGTCTCGCCTATCCCAACGAGCGCTGGACCATCGACGACTTCGCCAACGCCGCGCGTCTGCTCGCCACGTACAACGCCGACGGCACGGTCGCCACGCCGGGGCTATCCACCAACACGTCCGGCAGCAACCTCAGCCTGCTTCTGCGCCTGCTCGCCGGCCAGTCGCTATACGACTCGGCGGCGATGTCTAGCACGCCGGACTTTACCAACCCGGCGTTGGCGTCGATCCTACAAACGTGGTACGACCTGGCACAAGAAGGCGTGGTCAGCGACCAGCGCAGCGGCCCGGAGGGCGACGCTCCACTGCGGATCGAGGGGATAGACGGCTATGCGCGGCGTCAATTCCGCCCGAACGAAGACACCGCCGAAGCGGTGTATTACGCCTCGCTGCTGCCGGGAGGCGTCGCCGGTCTGGGCGTGCAGGGCTTCGCGGTCAGCGCCGGAACGCAGTACCCCGAACTGGCCTACGAACTGGCGAAGTTCCTCATCCTGCGCCCGGAGCTGGCGAGCAATAACTTCAGCGCTGCGCCGGCCCGGTACGACATGGCGAGCGCGACGCAGACGACCAACTCGGACGGCGGCCCCGGTGGTGAACCCGGCGGCGGCCCCGGCGGTCCCGGCGGCTTCGGCGGCGCGAATAACATCCCGGAAGAAATCCAGCCCACGGTTGACCAGGCCCAATCGGCGAGTCTGCCGGTCGCCGAACTGCGCTACGCTTCTTACCTCAGCGTCGCGCTGACCGAGATGGCGAACAACGGCGGCGACGCCCAGGCCGCGCTGCAAACCGCCGAGGCGCAGGCCTTCAGCGATATGCAAACGGCGGCGGCGCGCTATGGGACAACCTCCCTGTTCATCACGCCGCCGGACACCGGCCCGGTGCTGGCGCCGGGTGAAATCGCGCTGACCTGCGCCGTCAACGCCGGCATGGGCGGGGGCTTCGGCGGCAGACAGCTTTTCAACCAGGACGAATGGGACCGCATCATTGCCGACTTCGTGGCAAGCGACCCGCTCGTGGGCGATGTGGTCTTGGAGGCGACGAACGAGACCGACCTCGCGACTCTGGCCGAACAGTACGACTGCTTCATCTTGTCGTCCAATGTCGTGCCCGGCAGCGACCTCAGCCCCATCTTGAACCTCGACCCGCTGCTCGACACCGACCTGACCTTCGACCGCAACGACGTGATCGGTAACACGCTGGTGCAGGTGCAGCAGGACGGCAAGACCTGGGCGCTGCCGCTCGCGGTCCAGCCGCAGATGTTGGAATACGACTCGGAGCAGTTCGCGTGGGCCGGGGTGCCGGAGCCGGTCAATGGCTGGACGGCAGACGCCTTTGTCGATGCGCTGCGCATGCTCAAGCCCTACGACGAAGACCCGGCGCCGTTCAACCCAAACGACCCCAGCGGCGCTTACCTCATGATGCTGATCGGCGCATTCGGCGGCCTGCCGATTGACTACCGCACCGACCCGCCCACCATGAACTTCACCGACCCGGCGACCGTGGAGGCCATCCGGCAAGTGCTCGACCTCGCCGTCGATGGCTACATCACCTACAGTTCCACGTCGGACAGCATGGGCGGGATGGCCGAGATGGGCGAGGATATCGCCATCACGACCGGCACGTTTAACCAGTTCCGCCGGCCCGGCCGGCCGGGCGAGGACAGCAGTTCGCTGGCGATGACCACCTACCCGCAGGGCAGCGTGTTCAACGTCATCGCTTACGAGATCACCACCGGCTACATCAGCGCTATCACCCAAAACCCCGACGCGACCTACCGCTTTTTGAGCCTGGTCTCGCTCAACCCGCAGTTGTTCTCCGGGATGCCGGCGCGCGGCTCGCTGGTCGGCAGCGCGGCGGTGCTGGCGGCGCAGGGCGAGGATGTAGTCGAGATTTACCAACAGCTCGACGCGCTGATGGACGCGCCGAACACCATTGTCTTCCCCACCTTTACGATGGGGCGCGGCGCTTCGGTGACCAACTTCATCCAGGAATACTGGCTGAAGCGCGCGTTTGACCACTACGTACTGGAGGGCGCAGACCTGGACTACGAACTGTCTGAGGCGGAGATGTACACGAACGCCTACCTGGAATGCACCCAGGGCATCGTCCTAGACGAAACCGGCGAATCGCCGGAGCAGATGCGGGCCATGTTCCAACAGATCGCGGCGTGCGCCACCGGCGTCGATCCAACCTTCAGTCTCTTTGGCGGCGAGTGAAACTCAGTTTAGGCGGGGCAGAGAGCCGGGCGCTCTCTGCCCTTGAGCCGGAAGATAAACTCCCATGCACCGACTGTTTGATCCCTTCCTGTTTGCGCTCGAACGGCTGTGGCAGCACCGCGTCCTGGTGTTCTGGACGCTGCTGGGGCTTTCGGCAGCGACCACGCTCGCGCTCAGCCTGACGCTGTACGTGGACGCGGTGAACACGACCCTGCTGGCCGGCAGCCTCGACGACCCGCCGTATACCTTCCGCTTCCGCTACCTGGGCAGTTGGGAGAGTCCCATCGCGCCGGCGGATGTCGAGCGCGCGACCGGCGTGATTCAAAGCGATTTCGCGGCGGCGATTGGGACGCCGGTGCTGCGCGCGACTCAGTTCACCGGCGGCGGCAACTGGAACGTGACCCGGCAGGGCGAAAAACCGGCGGCGCTCGGCAGCTACACGCTGGGCGTGCTCGAAGGCACCGACGCCCAGATGCGCATCACGGCGGGCGAGTGGCCGCCCGAATCGTATACCGGCGATGCGCTCCCGGTCATGATGGCCGAGAAGCTGCTGTTACAGACCGGCCTGCAAGTGGGCGATACCCTCACCGCGGCCCGTGCGGGCGCGCCCGCGCCGCTGACGCTGGAGGTCGTGGCGATGTGGACGCCGGTCGACTCCGGCGACCCGGCCTGGATTCTGACGCCGAAGTTCTTCGACCAGGTGTTTCTGCTGAGGCGCGACGATCTCGCGACTGCGCTGGAGGGGATCGTCCTGCCCATCGAAGAAGTGGATTGGCAGGTCATCTTCGACGGCGCCGGCCTGCGCACTTCCGACGTGGACGGGCTGCTGGGCGGCATCATCGACGGGCAGCGCATCATGACGGCAGCGCTGCCGGGCATCCGGCTCGACCTTTCGCCGGAGGAGGAGCTGCGCGCGTTCAACGAAGAAGTGGACCGGCTCACCCAGCAGCTTGTGATCGTGGTGCTGCCGGTGGCCGGGCTGATTCTCTACTTCGTTACGATGCTGGCCGATATGCTGGTCGGGCGCCAGCAGCAGGAGGATGTCACGCTCAGCAGCCGGGGCATGAAGCGCCGCAAGCTGCTTGGCTTACACACGCTGCTGTGGGTGATCTTGGCCGGGGTCGCGCTGTGCGCCGGTATGGTCGTGTCGCCGGCGGTGGTGCAGTTGATCGGGCGCACGGCTTCGTTTCTGCGCTTCGACGCCGACGCCGCGCCGCTGGATGTGGTCTTCACGCGCGAGGTCATCCTGGCCGGCGCGCTGACCGGGCTGCTGGCGGCGAGCGCCGGCCTGCGCATCGCTTGGCGCACCACCGGCCAGTCGATCAACACCTTCAGACGGGCGCAGGCGCGGTCGGGCAAAGCGTGGTGGCAGCGCATGTACCTTGACCTGATGCTGCTGGCGCCGGCGCTGTACATCCTCTACACGCTCCAGGCGCAGGGCGGCCTCGCGACCGGCGCGCAGGACCCGTTCAGCGACCCGCTGGTGTTCCTGGCGCCGACGCTGTTCTCGCTGGGGTTTACGCTGCTGTTCCTGCGCATCTATCCCTTCCTGCTCAACCAGGCCGCGCGCCTGATCGCGCTCAGCAGCAATATTGCGCTGCTGATGGCGCTGCGCGAGCTGACCCGCTCCATCGGGCGCTATCGCGGCACCTTGCTGATGATGTGCTTCACGCTGAGCTTGATCGGCTTCACTGCGTCGATGGCGAGCACGCTCGACCGCAGCTTAGAGGATGTCATCGAGTACCAGGTCGGCGCGGAGCGCGTGCTGGTCGTCGCCTCCGAGGCGCAGACCGAAGAAGCCGCCTCCGACGACGGCAGCACCACCCTGACGGTCACCGGCTACAACACCCTGCCGGCCAGCAATCTGCTCGAAATCGACGGCGTGTACGCGGTTTCGCGGGTGGGGCGCTACGAGACCGAGATCGTGCTGCCCTCCCAGCGCGCCGCCGGCACGGTTCTAGGCATCGACCGCGAGGCGATAGCGGCGATTGCGTACTTCCGCGAGGACTACGCCGGGGAGCCGCTGGCCGACCTGCTTAACCGGCTGTGGGGGCACCGCACCGGCGTCTTGCTGAGCGCGGCGGCGGCGGAGACGTACAACCTGAAGGTGGGCCAGACGATCACGCTGCGCATCTCGGCGCTGAACGAGTGGTACGAAACCGAAGTGCCGGTAATGGGTGTGATGGATTACTTCCCCACGCTCGACCCGCGCGAAGGCTTCTTCGCCGTCACCAACATCGACCCGATCTTCGAGCTGGTCGGCACGGAGCTGCCGCATAACATCTGGCTGCGCTTGGCGCCGGGCGCCGACGGCGCAGCGGTGCTGGAACAGGTGCAGGCGCTCGGCTTCCCGGTGCTGGATTGGCTCGATCCGGCGGAGTTGATCGCCGAGGCCCAGGCCGAACCCACCCGGCGCGGCGTGCTGGGCTTCCTATCGGTCGGCTTCGTCGCCGCGATTCTGTTGACGCTGGTGGGCAGCGTCATCCAGAGCACCGCGTCCTTCCGGGCGCAGGCGGTGCAGATTGGCTCGCTGCGCGCGATGGGCTTGAGCGCGCTCGCGGTCGGCGCGTACCTGCTGCTGTCGCAGGGGATCGCGGCGCTGGGCGGGATCGCGGGCGGTACGTTGATCGGTATGTTAACTACCCTGTTGTTTTTGCCTTTACTCGACTTCAGCGGCGGGCTGCCGCCCTACCTGGTGCGCGTGGCCTGGAACGATATCACGCTGGTGTACGGCGTGTTTGCGGCGGTGCTGTTCGGCATCACCGTACTGACGACCGTGTTCTTGAGCCGCCAGCAGGTCTCGACGCTGGTCAAACTTGGGGATGCTTAGGAGAGACATTTAACGATGACCATGACCATGACCACACTTAAACCCGGAGTCGCTCTGCTCTTGGCGCTGATGCTGTTGGCGACGGCGTGCGGGTCGCCGGCCGGCAGCCCGTTGACCGAGAGCGCGGCACTGGCGCAAGAAGGCCCCACCTCGACCCCAGCGCCGACCGCCGCAGTGGAGGCGCGGCCCACCTACCCGGTGCAGCGCGGCACGGTGCAGGAGGTCTTCACCTTCACCGGGCGCTGGCAGCCGCGCGACCAGATGGCGCTCTCGTTCCCGGTCAGCGGCACGGTCCGCCAGGTCAATGTGCAGCGCGGCGCGGCGGTGAGCATGGGCGACCTGCTGGCCGACTACGACATCAGCGACCTGGAAAACCAACTGGCGAGCGCCGAGATTCAGTTGGAAACGGCGCTGAGCAACATCGACAGCAGCGCGACCGGCGGCATTCAAAGCGTCGAGAACGCCGAAATCTCGCTGGCAAACGCCAAGCTCTCGTTGGAAAGGACCCGGATGGGCAGCCCGTGGACCAGCCTGGCGACGGCAAAAGCCAATCTCGAGTCGGCGGAGGCGGCGTTGGAGCGCGCCGAGCGCTCGTACAACGAAGCGTTGAGCCACCCGGAAAACCCGGCGTCCTCGGTGCAGAGCGCTTACGAGCAGCTCCTCAGCGCGCGCGAGAAGGTGCAGTCGTCCGAGTACAGTTATTACTCGGCGGCGCAGTCGTTCAACAGCTACCAGATTCAGATCAAAGAAGCCGAGAACAAAGTCTTGGAAGCTGAAATCAGCCTGGAGCGCGCCAAAGCCGACGCGGCGGGCGGCGTCAGCGACGAGGCGGTGCGTTCGGCGCAGCTCAACATCGACCAGATCAAAGCAAAGATCGCCCAATCGTCGCTCTACGCGCCGATTGACGGCGTGATCCTGGAGGTTTACATCAGCGCCGGCGACTCGGTGCAGGCTTACAATACCGTGATGGTGATCGGGCTGCCGGAGCCGAAGGAGGTCATCGCCAGCCTGGCGATCACCGACGCGAACCGGCTCAGCATCGGCATGACCGGCGTGTGCCAGGTGGTGAACCGCCCGGAGACCGCGGTCGAGTGCCTGGTGCGCCGCATCCCGCTGAGCAGCCGCGACGCCGACCAGACTACTCGCGTCGCCGCATCGCTGGAAGACCTCCCGGACGGGCAGTTAATCGAGGTGGATATCCCGCTCCAGGTGCGCGCAGACGTGCTGTGGCTGCCGCCGAGCGTGATCCGCACCTTCCAGAACCGGACCTTTGTCGTGCTGGAGACATCCGACGGGCTGCGCACGGTCGATGTGGAGTTGGGCTTACAGACCGACGACCGGGTCGAGATCGTCAGCGGCGTCAACGAGGGCGACATCGTGGTCGCGCCTTAAGGATACAGAAGAAGGTGATGGCGACATGTTGGTTTACCTCACCTCCACGCGCTGACGCGCAGCCCCTCTCCACGCCGTGGAGAGGGGGAACCAGAAGCGCCGAGTCGTGGTTTTCTCCCCCTCTCCATGTGATGGAGAGGGGGGCGGGGGGTGAGGTTGTCAGCCAACGAGTCACCTCTATCCAAAAGAAAAGCGATTAATAAGGAAAAGCGCATGGCATCCAACAACGGCAAGCCTTACATCAACTGCAAAAACGTGGTCAAGGCCTACACCGTCGATGACCACGAGATCGTCGCCCTGCGCGGCATCGACTTCACGATGCAGCGCGGCGAGATGGTCGCCATCGTCGGGCCGAGCGGCGCGGGCAAAAGCTCGCTGCTGAACCTGCTCGGCGGCCTGGACACGCCGACGGCGGGCCGGCTCACGGTAGGCGACTTCAACCTGCTCGACCTGAACAAAAGCAAGCTGGCCGATTACCGGCTGCGGCAGATCGGCTTTGTCTGGCAGCAGGTGGGACGGAACCTGCTGCAACACCGCTCGGCGCTGCAAAACGTCACCCTGCCGATGATGCTCGCGGACGTGGGCTGGCGGCAGCGGGCGCGCCGCGCCAGGGAACTGCTGGAGGCGGTGGGGATGACCGAGCACATGCATAAACGCCCGCCGCAGCTATCGGGCGGCCAGCAGCAGCGGGCGGCGATTGCGGTAGCGTTGGCGAACCGGCCCGGCTTGCTGCTGGCCGACGAGCCGACCGGCGCGCTGGACCAAAAGAGCGCCGTGCAGGTGATGGCCTTGATCGCGGACCTGCGCGAACGCTACGGGCTGACGATCTTGATGGTGACGCACGATATGGGGATGGCCGCCTACGCCGACCGCACGCTCACGCTGCGCGACGGCGCGCTGGGCCAGGATTTGACTCAAGACGCCCAGGCGATGCCGGTGCTGGAGGCCGACGGCAGGATTCAACTCCCGGCGGCGGTGCGGTCGCACCTGGAGAAGGCGGCGCGGATTGCGGTCGAGGTGCGGCCCGAAGGCGTGCTGCTGCGCCCGGAGCAGGCAGCCGAAGAACACACCGAGGCGGCGCTGCAAAACATCTTGACCGGCGAGCGCCCCGGCAACGGGCGGCGGCGCTGGTTCCGGCGCGGCGTCCGGCAGAAAGGATCGGGAGCATGAAAGCCGAATTGAGCGTGCAGGTGCGCGATCTCCGGCGCAGCTTCGGCAGCCTGGAGGTGCTGCGCGGCGTCGATCTCGACGTGCGGGTGGGCGAACTGGTGGCGCTCTACGGGCCGTCGGGCAGCGGCAAGACCACGCTGATTAACCTGATCGGCGCGCTGGACCGGCCCAACGACGGGGCGGTTACGGTGCTGGGCGCGGACATCTTGCGGATGAGCGACGGGCGGCGGGCGCGGCTGCGCCGCCGGCAGATCGGGTTTATCTTCCAGGGTTCGACGCTGCTGCCGACCTATTCGGCGGTGGAGAATATCGACCTGGCGCTGCGGCTGGCGCGTCTGGGGCTTTTCGAGCGGCGGCGGCGGGTGCGGGCGGCGCTGGCGGCAGTCGAACTGGATGCGTGGGCCGACCACATGCCGGAGGAACTGAGCGGCGGGCAGCGCCAGCGCATCGCCATCGCGCGGGCGTTGGCGCTGAAGCCGCGCCTGGTCTTGGCCGACGAGCCGAGCAGCGGCCTCGACACGGCGGCGACGCGCCGCATCCTGACGCTGTTTCGCGGCGTCGCCTCGGCTGAGGATACGACGTTTGTAATTGTGTCGCACGATGCCCTTGTCATAGAGTTCGTCGATACGGTCTACGACCTGCACGACGGCAAGGTCGTCAAGCGCGCAATCCCGAATCTCAACGGAAGGAAGGATCATGTTTAAGTCTAATGGGAAATTAACGCTCGTGTTTATACTCGTGGTCGGTATCGTCAGCCTGGCGCTTTTATTGCCCGGCTACCAGGTATCGGACAGCGTGGAGGCGTGGGCCAAGCAAGGGCAGCAAGCCACCCCGACGCCGCTCATGGCCGGCGACGAGACCATCCCGCCGAATACGCCGCTGGCGACGCTCACGCCGTCGCAAACCCTCAAGCCGGCGCCGACGCTTGAGGCGCCGACCGCAACCTGGACGCCGTCGGCCATCCCGACCGTGACGCCGACCACCGGCGCCGACGTGAGCGTATCGATACCGGGGCTGCACGGCGCCGAGACCGCCACGCCGACCTCGACGCCGGGCTGCACGCCGCGCGAGGATTGGACGCTCATCTACACCGTGCAGCGCGACGATGCGCTCTCGACCATCGCGGAGAAGTACGGCACGTGGGTCGATGAACTGGCCGAAGCCAACTGCATCACCAACAAGGACGTGATCGTGGTGGGGCAAGAGCTGCGCGTGCCGGGCGAAGCGCACCCCTACGAGCCGGAGATCCCGTGTGTGCCGTGGCAGTTGTTCACCCCCATCGACGGCGCGATTGCGTCGGTGCCCGCCGATGGGACGGTAACTTTCCACTGGATCGGCCCGGAAGCGCCGCTGAACCTGATCCGGATTCACCGGCCCGACGGCTCGATCTACGAGCAGCTTGTCGAGCTGCGGCAGAACGATGTCGTCGAACTCAATGAGAACTTACCGGCTGCCGGGTGGTACACTTGGTATGTGTATCCACTGGACCGCAACTTTGTACAGATCGGCTGCCTGGAAGGCGGCCCGTGGACCTTCTACAAACCCGAATCGGCTACGGTCACGCCGACATCCGTGCCGAGATGAGATGACCGCGCTTGGCGCAAGGGTAAGGCTGATACCTTGAACATGGATTCTGTTGCCTGAACCTCACCCCCCTCTGTCCCCCCTCGCCACGGCGTGGAGAGGGAGGAAGACGCGCGCAGCGCGGCGGGGGGTGAGGTCAATACTCAAAGCGGCTGCATTGACTTTGCATTAGCGCAGGTATGGAGCGATTTTTACGATGAACGCCACGCCCTCCCAACAAAGGTTCTTGACCAACTGGCGCTCGATTCGCTGGCGGCTGCCGCTGAGCTATGCCGCGATTGCGCTGCTGGCTGCGGTAGCGTTGGGGGGCGTGCTGCTGCTCACGCTGCGCAGCCACTACGACCGGCTCGAGCGCAACTACCTGCAAATCAGCGCCGAGTCGCTGGTCGCGCAGATCGAGAACATGTACCGGGACCAGCTGTCTAGCGAGGAGATTCAGTCGGCGGTCGGCCTGTTTACCTTCCTGGTGCAGGCGCGGGTGCGGCTGTTGGATGAAACGATGCAGGTAGTCGCCGACTCCGGGTCGCCGTCCGAGCTAAATTTGATCAACGTCAATTTTCCCAGGCCGCCGTTCCCCGACCAGTCCGACCCCGCCGAACGCCCGGAGGATTCCAGGCCCTACCTGAGCGTAAGCGGCGGGAACGATAACCCGTCCGACCAGAGCCAGAAGCAGTTTTATCGCTACCCGGTGCGCATGTGGAGCCGGCCGTTTGAGCGTCTGCTGGACGCCGACCTGTCGGTCGATGCGCGCTCCGATTACCGGCTCGTCGTGCCCATTTACACACCTCCCGGCCCGGCTGCGGTAAGGGAGCCGGTGGGCTACCTGGAACTGCTCGAAGGGCCGGCGTTCGGCAACGAGATCGTCGGGGACGTCGCCGAGAAGGTCGCCATCGCGGGCGTGGTCGCGGTGCTGGCCGCCGCCGTGGTGGGGCTTGTGGTCAGCTATGATATCAGCCGTCCGGTCCTGGCCCTCGCCGGCGTCACCGCGCGCATGGCGACCGGCGACCTGGCCGTGCGCATCGAACTAAACCGGCGCGACGAGTTTGGGCAACTGGCGGAGACGTTCAATACGATGGCGGCGCGGGTGGAGAGCACGGTGAACATGCTCAAGCGCTTCGTCGCGGACGCCGCGCACGAGATCAATACCCCGCTCACCGCGCTGCGAACCAATCTAGAGCTTGCCGCGCTCGGCAACATCCCCGATGCCACCCGCGCCGACCTCAAGCAGGCGTTGGGCGAACTTACGCGCCTGGAAATGCTCACCCACAATCTCCTGGCGCTGACGCGCCTGGAAGCGCCCGACGCGGCGCCCGCGCGCCGGTCGGTCATCGACCTGACCGCGCTGGTCCGGCAAATGCACGAGCGCTATGCTTCGCGCGCCGAACAGCGCGAAATCGCCTTTATCGTCGATGCGCCGGACGAAGCGGTCAGCGTCCGGGCGAGCCTGGAGCAGTTTTCGCGCGTCCTGGATAACCTGCTCGATAACGCGCTGAAGTTCACCCCACAGGGCGGGCAAATTACGCTGCGCTTGCGCGTCGAGGGCAGCGCCGCGCACCTGTCGGTGCACGACACCGGCATCGGCATTCCCGAAGGCGACCTGTCGAAGCTGTTCGAGCGCTTCCACCGTGGGCGCAACGCCGCTGCCTTTCCGGGCAATGGGCTGGGGCTGGCGATTACCAGAGCCATTGTCGAGAAACACGGCGGCCAGATCAGCGCGCACAGCGACGGCTCCGGCGCTTGCTTCCGGGTTGTCATGCCGGTCGCTGCACACGAGCACGAGAAGGAAGACAGCGATGATGACCGATCACATTCTGTTAGTTGAGGACGACCCCGGCATCGCCGGCAGTTTGCAGACTGCGCTGATCCGGGAAGGGTACAGCGTCCACTGGCAAGCCGAAGGGCAGAGCGGGCTTACCTATGCCTGCGAACACAACCCGCACCTGATTATTCTTGACGTGCGGCTGCCGGACGGCTCCGGGTTTGACTTTTGCCGCCAGATGCGCCGGCTCGGCGTGCGCCAACCGATCATTATGCTGACGGTGCAGGCCGACGAAATGGACAAGGTGCTGGGGCTGGAGATGGGCGCCGACGATTACGTGACCAAGCCGTTTAGCCTGCGCGAGCTGCTCTCGCGGGTGCGCGCGCAGTTGCGCCGCGCCTACGGTGAGTTGGCGCTGAGCGACAGCGACACGCTCTACGTGAGCGACCTGGTGATCGACCGGCGGCGGGGCTACGTGCTGCGCGGCGACGAGACGATCAACCTGACGCCGACCGAGCTTCGCCTGCTCACGTTCCTGGCCCAGCACCCTAACCAGGTGCTCAGCCGGGAGCAGATTCTCGATAAGGTGTGGGGCTACGAGAATATGCCGGATTCCGAGCAGGTCGTGACGGTCAACATCCGCCGCTTGCGGAAGAAGGTTGAGGTCGACCCGGACAACCCGGCGCTGGTGCTGACCGTGCCCGGCATCGGGTATAAGCTCGTCAATTAAAAGCCAGGGTTGACCGGCGGGCGCACTGCCATATGTAGGGCGGGTTTCAAACCCGCCCCATATGCATCAACTTAAGCGCTTTTTCCCCCTCTCCCCCGACCCCTCTCCCTCAAGGGGCGAGGGG
>JAFGMM010000369.1 GCA_016927535.1 Anaerolineae bacterium | reverse complement strand
GTGAGTCGTTGAGGCGGTAATACCCTCTCCCTGAGGGAGAGGGTGGCGCGGAGCGCCGGGTGAGGGCAAAAAGCAAAAACCTACCCTTGAAAGCTACCCGCCCCCGCGTTACGGCTGCGTGCCGGCCTTCTTGAAGTGATAAAGCCCGTCGTTGGCGGCGACGTAAAGATCGTCGGTGCTGGGCTTGATGGCGAGGCCGTGCAGGTCCTGGAAAGCTTCCTCGTTCGCCGCCTTGAAGTGATAGGTGAAGTTGCCGCGCAGCGTCGTCTCGAAGATCGATTCGCCGCCGGTATCGACCAGGTAAAGCGACTGGGCGAAGGGGCTGCTGTCGATGTGCATGGCGCGCACGTCGTGCAGCGGCACCGGCAGCGTCGCCAGGCCGAAATCCTCCACCGGCTCGCCGCCATAATACTTCACCACCTCGCCGCCGGCAAAGAGCACGTACACATAGCCCTGGTCGTCGATGTCGAAGTCGATGGCCGAGGCCAGGTCGGGCGTGGTCGCCAGGGTAGTGAAATAGCGTTCAGGCGGGTCGCTGTATTCGCCGCCGGCGGTGATGCGGTAGCGCCAAACCTGGTCCGCGCCGGAATCGAGAATATAGAAATTGCCGCCCCACGTCGCAATCGCGACCGGCGTCTCCCAGGCCTCCCAGCCCACCAGCGAGAGCGCCTGCGGGGGCAGCGCCGGCGAATAAGCGATCAGCACGCCGCGCGTCGGCTCCAGGCTCACCAGCATATTACTGACCGGCCCTTCGCTCATCCAGGTCATATCGACCAGGCGCTCGATCACAAAGCCGCTCACCGTATCGCCCTTTTTCAGCACCGGCTTCGAGTCGGTCTTGACCAACTGGAAACCGTTCTCGTTGAGTTGGTCGCGGTAAAGCGCCACATTCGCCGTGTCGAGCACGTAGATATCGGGCGCGTGGAGCAGCGGCCCGTACAGCACCGGCAAGTTATCATCGATGGCCGGGTAGCGGCGCAGCAGTGTCACCGAGGGACGCGGGCGCACCACCTGGTCGTACTCATCGATGAAGCCGCGCGCCTCGTTGAGCGCCTGGAGCGGGCGCGGGTCGGTGGGCGGGCACACTTCGATGGCCTGCGCGGCGCGCGCCTTCACCGCCACCCACGCCTCGCGCGCTTCTTCGCGGTCGTGCCCCACCAGCTCCCTGGCCTGCACGGCCTCGTTCTCGTACAACCGCACGAAGTCGTCGCAGCGGTCGCGGCCATAGTTGCGCAGCATCAGCCCCACCACCCCCACGGTCACAATCGAGGCGATCAGCACGGTCAGGCCGGCGGCCAGGCTGGTCGGGATGCGCGCGCCGGCGTCCTCGTCGAACTCGGTCGGCTCCGGGAAGAACACGTCGAATAGCCGGTTGAACAGCGCCGCCAGGCGCGCCACCGCCAGCGCCAGCACGCTCCCCACGCGGCGCAGGCCGGCGCCCAGGTCAACCCGCGCGACGCGCGCGCTGAGCTTCTCGCCGGCGGCATCGACGCGCGCGCGGGCGGCGCGCGGTGTGCGGGCCGGCGCGGCGGCTTCGGTGGCATGCGCAGCGACGGCGGCGTGCGCCTCCGGCGTGACCAGTTGGACGACCAGTGCGGCGGCGGCGCTGCCGGCCAGCGGCTTGAGCGCTTCGACCACCGCGGCGGCGTCGGCGGCAGCGAGCGCGGCGTCGCGCCGGGCGGCCGGCAGCGTCGCCACCGGTTTATCGGCCAGGACGAGGATATCGCCGGGCGCGACCGTGTAGCGGTTCAGGGCCACCGGCGGGGCGGTGCGCAGGCCCAGCGGCGTGCTCTCCAGTTCGGCGGGGCTGTCGGGAAAGCAAATGATCTGGCCGCTCTGCTGGAGAAAAGCCTGGCACGCGCCGGCGCGCGCCAGGTAAACCTCGCCGTTGCGCACCGCTGCGCAGATGATATGCGCCTGGTGGACCGTGCCGATTTCGCGGTGGTGCGCCATGAGCGCCTCGTTTACCGCGTCGATGGCCTCGCGCAGGCCGGAGGTCATGGTGCCGGACGACTGGAAATAAGTATCGGCGGCGAGCCGCACCATCTCCTCGTACAGCGAGGCCGGCGCGCGCACCGGCAGCCGGGCGCGTTCGGTGATGTCGAGCAGCGCGACGAAACGGTCGTTGGCGCGCACGCGCGGGCTGCGCCGGGGCGCTTGCTGCACCAGAGCGCCGGGCGGCGCGGCTTTGACGGCGCGCCCCCCGACCACGTAAAGATTGCTGACCAGGACCTCAAGTTCGGTGCTCATCGGTGCTCATTTGTCTGCCGGAATAATGGCCGGCGTGCGCATACAATGGACGCGCAGCCGAATCTCGGAACCAAAACTATCTTGCATCACATGGTCGATAGGCTTACCCTCGACGAGCGGCACGTGCAGGGTGGTCGTCAGGGTGCGCCGGCGCTTGGGCATCGAGCGGCCCACCTCGCGCAGCCGGAAGTTAATATTCGCGGCCTGCAACGCCTGCTTGGCCGGCAGCGCAACCGTGCCCAGCGGGGTGTAGTGGTCTTCAAAAGTATACTCGCTCGTGTCGGGCGGCGCGAACATGCCTTCGGGCGGGACGCGCTGCTGATCGACCTCGAAGTAAAACTGGCCGACCGGCGCTTCGGGCGCACCGGGCCGCATCTGGAAGCCGCGCAGGTGGAGCTGGATGGTCCAGACCCCGCCGAGCAGGTAGGGGCGCAGGTGGTCGTTGTAAAGCTCCGGCGCTTCGAGCAGGTGTTTGGGGTGCAGGTTCAGCCCGATGTTAATCGCCTCCGGCAGCGGAAGAATAATCCGGTCCGGCTTGAGGTAGGAGGTGGGCGCCTGGCCGTAAACGTTAATCATGACGAACTGGTCGGCGACCTCGGGGCTGGTAGGGCGGGCGTCGTGGGCCGGCTCCCGCCCCCCGGCGGCGACCTCATCCAGTTGCAGCAGCCGCCCTTCTAAATAGCTCAAAGCATTGCGCTGGTAGTCGCCGTTGAGCGCGACCAGCACCGGGGCTTTACGGTAGCCCGCCTGGGTCTCGATGTACCGCAGCGCAGCATCGGCAGCCCTGCCGTATGCCAGGATGACCAGCCACTCGGCCCGCGCCTCGCTCAACACCCGCTCGACCGTGCGCATCAACGCCAGGGTGGGGCTGGAATCGGGCAGATGGCAGGCGTAGATATGGCGGAAGCCATCGGTCATCAAATAAACGCCCAGCACGTCCCACAGCGCCGGGCTTTGATCCGAGGCGGCGACCAGCAGCGCCGGCACGGCGACCGGCCCGCCGATGAAACCCCGGTAGTGGTAGAGGGCGGGGGCGCCGATAGGCTCCCAGTGAATAAATTTGGACGTAGAGTCGGTCATAGTTTCCAGACGCCGGTTAATGTGCTTGGCCTGGTTTCATTGTACACGAAACTTAAAACGGCGAAAAACCCCGGCTTCACGATGCTGTTGGCGAACTCGCTCCCCCTCTCCCCCTACCCCCCTCTCCCACAAGGGGCGAGGGGGAATCAGAGCCGCCGCGCAGCG
>JAFGMM010000368.1 GCA_016927535.1 Anaerolineae bacterium | reverse complement strand
TGGGTAATAGTTACAACGTCGAAAAACACTCTATTATACCAGCGCAAACGCCGGTTTGCCCGTAGGGGCGGGTTTGAAACCCGCCCCTACATATGGCGGTGTCCGCACCAACCAACCGTACATATGGGTACAAGTTCGGGCAAAGAATCAACATCACGTTATTTTGCGGAGCTACCGTTGATTCATTTAACGTTGTTTTTACCTCACCCCTACGCGCGCCTCCCCCTCTCCACGCTGTGGAGAGGGGGACAGAGGGGGTGAGGTTATCTTCACGAAGCGCCCAGTTCGTCAATAGCGCTTCGGATGACCTGCGCGCTCTTACGGAGCAGCGCGTGCTCTTCCGGGCTGAGCAGCAGCGGCAGGTGCGAGATCACGCCTTCGCCGCCCAGTAGATTAGGCAGCGCAAGCGTGACATCCTTCACGCCTTCGACCTCCGCCATCGGCGTACAGACCGTCAGCACCGAGCGCTGGTCGCCCAGGATCACTTCGACGATGCGCGCTAACGCGCTGCCCACGCCGTAGTAGGTGGCGCCTTTACCCTCGATGATGGTGTAGGCGGCGTTGCGTACTGCGTCGTCGATCTCTTTTTTGACCCCGTCGTCGATGCACAGCCCGCCCTCGCCGCAGAAGTCTTCCAGCGGCACCGCGCCCACGCTCACCAACGACCAAGCCAACACCTCCGAATCGCCGTGCTCGCCGAGCACATAGCCGTGGATGTGCTGGGAGTCTACGCCTACGCGCTGCGCCAGCAGAGTTCGGAAGCGCGCCGTGTCGAGCGTGGTGCCGGAGCCAACGACGCGCGTGCTGGAGACGCCGTGCTCGGCGGCATAGCGGGCCGCCAGGTGGGTCATGATATCGACCGGGTTGGTCGCCACGACCAAGACCGCGCCGGGTGCATGGGCCAGCACGCCGGGCACCACACTTCGGAAAACGGCGGCGTTGCGCGTGAGCAGTTCGAGCCGGGTTTCGCCGGGGCGCTGGCTGACGCCGGCGGTGAGGATGACGACGCGGCAGCCGGCAAGGTCTTCGTAGGCGCCGGCCCGCACGCGCAGCGGGTTAGCGAAGGGCACCGCGTGGACGATATCGGCGGCTTCGGCGCGCGCACGCTTTTCGTTCAGGTCCACCAAGACGATCTCGCGCCCGATGCCGCGCATCACCAGCGCGTAGGCGGCGGTCGATCCGACCAGGCCGCTTCCAACAATACCAACTTTCATCGATGGGTTGCCTCCTGCTGCTATACCAACGCTGAGTCGAATGTACCATATGTCATGCGCTGCGCCCCAGCGTTTGTCGAAATAAACTGATGGAGTATATTTGACAATAACTGACATGCGTGTTTATACTGTTTGGCAGGAGGAGATCGGTCTTGCTGGTGCAGGCAGGCACCGCCTGCTGCTGCTTCCCGCCCGTATTGCAACCCACTCATTCTCGAAAGCTTGGCGTCAAACAACTTCATCCGTACCTTTTGATCCAGTCGAAAGGAGCGCATATCGGTAATAAGACATCTTTGGCTATACCAACGCTTTTGCTTTTCTTTTTAATTAAAGGAGGAGAGAAGAAAATGGCTAAAATGCGCAATATCGTATGCTTGTTTATGATCCTTACCGTCGCGCTGGCGATGATTCCTGCTAGCGTGAGCGCACAGGAGAAGAGCATCACGATTTCGTTCGATCAGGAGGCCGACAGCCTCAACCCTATGTATTCCACTATGACCTTCGCCGGCTTCGTCCGGCAGCTTGTCCTGCGCGGCCCGTGGGATTACGACGGGGTCTTGAACCCGCACGCCGTGCTGGTGACCGAGATCCCCAGTCTCGATAACGGCGGCATCAGCGCGGACGGCACGACAATCACCCTGACGCTGCGCGACGATATCGTGTGGTCTGACGGCGAGCCGATCACTTCGGCGGACTTCGTGTTCACCTACGACATGTACATGAGCGACGCCAACGCCCCGATCTCGCGCGATCCCTACGACAAGATCGAGAGCATCGAAGCGCCCGACGCCGCCACCGTGGTGATCAAATTCCCGGAGCCTTACGCGCCGTGGCTGGGCCTGTTCCTCAAGGGCATCCTGCCCAAGCACGTGCTGCAGCCGGTCTTTGACGCCGACGGCACGCTCGACGCCGCCGAGTGGAACCGCAATCCCACCGTCAGCAACGGGCCTTTCGTGTTGGAGACGTGGGAAACCGGCAACTTCTTGCGCTTCGTGCGCAACGAAAACTACTTCGACGGGCTGGCTAAACTGGACAGCGTGATCGTCACCGTGGTACCCGACTCGGAAGCTTACGTCGCCGGCCTGGTCAACGGCGACGCCGACCTGGGCTACTTCTTCCCCTTCGACTCGATCCCTGAGATCGAAGCGGGCGGCCACGGTACAGTATCGGTCATCGCCGGCGGTTACAACGAAGCCTGGCAGTTCAACGTGCGCGAAGGGCTGGGCCACCCGGCGCTGCAAGACGTGAACGTGCGCCGCGCTCTGGTCATGGCCTTCGACCGCTGGCAGATCTGCGACGACCTGCTGCTGGGCTACACCTACCCACCGTCGAGCTTCTGGGAGGAAATGCCCTACGACAATCCCGATGTGGAGCCGTATCCTTACGACCCGGAGGCGGCGGTCGCGCTCCTGGACGAGGCCGGCTGGGTGGATACCAACGGCGACGGCACCCGCGATAAGGACGGCGTGGAACTGGTGCTGCGCTATGCGACCAACACGCGCCAGCTTCGCCAGGACATCCAGGTCGTGGTGCAGCAGGCCTTCGCCGAGATCGGCGTCGGCATCGAGATCATCAACCATCCCTCCGACATCTTCTGGAACAGCTACGCCGACGGCGGCCCGCTCGCCATCGGCGACTACGACATCGACGAACATTCGTCCTCGCCGGACGCCTGGCCGGAGCCGGATACCCGCTCCTTCACCTGCGCCGAGATCCCCAGCGAAGAAAACCTGGCCGGCAGCAACTGGACCGGCGCCTGCGACGAAGAACTGGATGCGCTGTTCGAGGAGCAGTCGCGCACGATGGACTTCGCCACGCGCGTGGAGATCTATCACAAGATCGTTGCCAAGATGCACGATCTGGCGATCTGGAACGGTCTCTGGTTTGACGCCGATACGTGGTTCACCAGCAACCGGCTCCAGGGGCCGGCGCTCAACGGCAACACGCCGTTCTGGAACATCAACGAGTGGGATGTGAGCGAGTAAAACTCGTCTTCTGATTGCACAAGGTGGGGCGGCTCTCTAAGAGTGCGCCCCACTTCTGCATAAGCGCCGGGGAAACATACGGGAGGGGATATGGGAAAATATCTTATCCGCCGGATTTTGCAGGCGGTTCCGCAGTTGTTTATTATCAGCATTATTCTCTTTGTCTTGATGTACTCATCCGGGAATCCCCTGGCGAGCCTGGGCGGGCGCCAGCCGCCGCGCGCCGAGGACCGGGAACGGCTGCGCTGCCAGTGGGGACTCGACCGGCCGCTTACAGAACAATACCTCTACTGGCTGGTCGGCAATGACTGGAAGCTGGTCGGGCCGTGCGTGGCGGGCGGCGAGGCTGTGCCCGGCACACGCCAGGGCGTGCTGCGCGGCGATTTCGGCAATTCGCTCGTCACGCGCCTGCCGGCGATCCGGGCGATTACAGAGCGCATTCCCAACACGCTGATCTTGATGCTCACCGTCGAGGTCGTCATCATCGCCGTCTCATTGTTTATCGGCATCTATTCGGCGCTCCGGCAGTATTCGATCTTCGACCACGTGATGACCGGCTGTGCGTTTATTACCTATTCTCTGCCGATCTTTCTCATCGCCCTGCCGCTGGTGTATATTTTTGCCATCAACTTTAAAAACTGGGGGCTGCCACACCTGCCCACCTCCGGCATGTACGACCCGACCATCGGGCCGACCTTACCGGAGGTGGCGCGTCACCTGGTGCTGCCGGTGATGAGCATCGCGCTCATCGACATCGCCCGGTACAGCCGCTTTACCCGCTCGACCATGCTGGAGGTCATTCACTCCGATTACATCCGTACTGCACGCTCGAAAGGGCTGCGCGAGGCCCGCATTCTGTTCGTGCATGCCTTTAAAAACGCATCCCTGCCCATCGTTACGCTAATCGGAATCGATCTACCATTTCTACTGGCGGGTGCGGTCGTCACCGAACGCATCTTCGCGTGGCCGGGCATGGGCCGGCTGTTCCTGGACAGCCTGGAGCGCTCGGACTTCCCGGTGCTGATGGGGCTGCTCATGATGATCTCGGTCGCGGTGGTGATCTTCCAACTGCTGACCGATATCACCTATACCTGGCTCGATCCCCGCATCCGCTATTCGTAGGAGACCGGCGATGACAGACACAACCGCGCAACCTGTTGCATTGGGAGATGATGACTTAGGTTCGATTACCAAAGAGCGCTCGCTGTGGCAAATGCGGCTGCGCCGCTTTTTCCGGCACCGCATGGCGGTGATCGGGCTGATTATCCTGGCCTGCATCGTGTTGTATGTCTTGGCCGGCTCGTTCGTCTACTCGGAGGCCGACGCCAATTACAACGATACCGGCATCCGCCTCCAGTCGCCCTCGACCGAACACCCCTTCGGCACCGACACGGTGGGGCGCGATATCCTGGCGCGCACGATTTACGGCGGCCAGATATCGTTGATTATCGGCGTGCTGTCGGCGCTGGTGGCGGTGACGCTGGGGACGACCGTCGGCGCGCTCTCCGGCTACTACGGCGGGTTGATCGACTCGGCGCTGATGCGGATCACCGAGGCGATGCTGAGCATCCCGACTCTGCTGCTGCTGCTGGTGATGGCGAAGTTCATGAGCAACGAGATACCCGATCTCGAGCTTTTCGGGCGCACCTTCAGCGGCAGCGTAGTCGTGATTATCCTCATCATCGGCATCACCAGTTGGATGTACCTGGCGCGCATCGTGCGCTCTAGCTTCCTGTCGCTGAAAGAGTCGGAGTTCGTGCTGGCGGCAGAGGCGCTGGGCATGTCGAACCGGCGGATCATCGTCGCCCACATCCTGCCGAACGCACTGGCGCCGATCATCGTCGCCGCGACGCTGGGCGTGGCCGGCGCGATCCTGTCCGAGGCTTACATCAGCTTCCTGGGTATGGGCGTGCGCCCGCCGACCGCCAGTTGGGGCAATATGCTCGAAGGCGCATACCGCTACATCGGCGAGGCGCCCTGGCTGTGGTTCTTTCCGGGGATCCTGGTCGTCCTCACCGTCATGAGCATCAACTTCGTAGGCGACGGTCTGCGCGACGCTTTCGACCCGTATTCGATACGTTAAGTCCGCGCGCACTACGTCACATTTTCAACAAGCCGGCGTCCAACGCCGCCAGAAGGGATTTGGAAGCAGCAACCGCGGAAGACAAACAGCCGGCACAAAACAGCGCCACGCGAGCTTTTAGTCTTAGCCTCGCGTGGCGGGCAGCGCTACAGAATACCGTGGTGATGGTTTCTTGCGCGGATTTGTACCCATATACAGGGTTGGCAGATGCACACACCGCCATATGTAG
>JAFGMM010000367.1 GCA_016927535.1 Anaerolineae bacterium | reverse complement strand
GGTGCAGGGCGTGGCGTGTACCAAGGCCGCCAGGGTTTTATCGCTGAAGATTTTAAAGGGCGGCTGGTTCTTGCGGCGCGCGATCTTGTCGCGCAGCAAGTATAACTCGCGCACCTCCGCTATCCGGTCGCGCGGGATGCCGTGTGACTTGCCGATGCGCCAGAATCCTTCAGGATCGAAGCTGTGCTCGGCGGCCGGCGCCCGGACGATATCCGAAAAGATTTCCAGCGCCTCCTCCCAGTGGCCGCTGTTCTTGAGCTTCGCCGCCATCCGGTCGCGCAGGGCCGGCAGGTAGTGCGTATCCATCTGGGCATATTGCAGCCGGTCCTTTGGCAGGGGGCGCTGGCCCCAGTTGGCGCGCTGGAAGCGTTTATCGACTTCCACATTAAACTCCTGCTCCAGGACGTTGCCCAGCCCCACCTGGCGCCAGCCCAGGATGCGCGCCGCCTCCATGGTGTCGAACAGGTTGCTGAACGTCCAATCGAAATCGCGTTTGAGGCTGGCGATATCGTAGGCGGCGGCGTGGAAGATTTTCTCGATTCGAGAGTCTGCCATCACCGGCGCCAGCGGGCCGAGGCAGTCGAGCGCCAGCGGGTCTACCAGGTAGTCCTGGGCGCGCGTGGAAATCTGGATCAGACATACCCGCTCATAGTAGACATAAAGGCTGTTGGATTCGGTATCAATGCCCAGCAGCGGCTCGTTCCGCAGCACGTGGGCCAGGTCGTCGAGGGCGTCTTGGGTGTCGATGAGAATGGCTTTGGGGAGTTCGGGTTGCTTCACAGCCACCTCCGGTGCTTGAAATAGGCAAGTAGACCCAGCGCGATCACGGCCAGCGACAATCCGATGACCCAAAAGGAGTTCGGGTCGTCCTCGCCGACGAGCGGGATGTTCATGCCGTAGAAGCTAGTAATTAAGGTAAGGGGGAGGATGATAACCGAGATGACGGTGAGCACCTGCATGATCTGGTTGATGCGGTGCGAAGCGAGGGTATCGCTGGCCTCGGCCAGCACTTCGATCACCTCGTATTCGTCGTCAACGATATCGCGCGCTTTTTTGATGTGGTCCAGGATGTCGCCGAAGTAAACCTCCAACTCCTCGCGGATGAAAGGCCGGTCGGTGCCCTCCAGGGCGGCGATGATATCAACCTGGGGGCGAATGATACGGCGCAGCGAGATGATGTCGCGTCGCAGCAGAGTAATCTGCTGGATAACCTGCAACATGTCGCGGCTGAACATGTTGTCTTCCACATCGTGGATGTTCTGGTTCACTTTGTCCAGGATCGGGAAGATGTTGTCTGCCAGCCGGTCGATCACCGAGTAGAACGCGCGGCTTGCGCCCTGGCCCAGGTATTGGTCGCGCATGGTGGGGTAGTTACGGCAGCGCTCGAAGAAATCCACCAGCGGCTTGAGCGCCCCGTCGTGCACCGTGACCAGGTAGCCGGAGCCGACGAACATATCGACCTCACCGGGGCGCGAAATTTGGCGCTTGGCGTCCCACAGTGGAAACTGCATCACGACAAAGAGATAGTCCTCGTATTCGTCGATCTTGGGGCGTTCGGTATGGCTGCGCAGGTCTTCGAGGTCCAAGGGGTGGAAGTGCGGATACGCTTCGCTGAGCGCGCGCACGTCGTCCTCGGTGGGGTTAACAATATTGGTCCAGGTCACCCTGCCGTGTGAGATTACTTCGGTCGCCATGGGGGGTATTATGGCCCTCGCTTCCAACTGCGTCAACTCTCGGTAAGTTTACTGCATTATTCGTGCCTTTGCCCCATCTTAGCGCCGGCTCGCCCCGGCGGCGTAAAAGGATTCACTCAAATGAAAGACCGCCGCCCGAATCCGGCGGATGGGCGCGCGCTTTGACCAAACCCGGCTGTGTGCGCTATCCTCACGGGCGGCGAGGTTATACACATGAAACCACCTGAAATCATCGAAACCGAGCGCCTGCGGCTGCGAATCCCGACAGTACACGACGCCGAAGCGGTCTTTGCCGGGTACGCCCAAGACCCCGAAGTGACCCGGTTTTTGACCTGGTCGCCGCACAAGCACATCGGCACGACGCGCGCATTTCTGCAAAGCTGCGTCGAGGCGTGGGAAAGAGGCGGGGATTATGGCTGGGTCATTACCCGGCGGGAGCACGACGAGGCCATCGGCATGGTCGGGCTGCGGGTCGGCGGCTTCAAGGCCGATGTGGGCTACGTGCTGGCGCGCCCGTTCTGGGGCCGGGGCTACATGCCCGAAGCCGTGCAGCCGGTCGTCGATTGGGCGTTTGCGCAGCCGCCGATTTATCGCGTGTGGGCGATATGCGACGTGGAGAATCACGCCTCGGCGCGCGTGTTGGAGAAGGTCGGCATGGTGCGCGAGGGGGTGCTGCGCCGCTGGGTCATGCATGCGAACCTGGGCAGCGAACCCCGCGACTGCCTGTGCTACGCTAAAGTGAAATAGAGACGAGAAAGGCACGAGAAAGGTGAAGGCAAACATGGTTGAATACGAAGGTGTCATCGGCCTGGAGATTCACGCGGAGCTGCTGACCAAGAGCAAGATGTTTTGCGGCTGCGAAGTGGTGGACAGCACCACCGCCCCGCCCAATACGCACACCTGCCCGGTTTGTACGGCCATGCCCGGCGTGCTGCCGGTGGTTAACCGGCAGGCGGTCGAGTTTGGGATCATGGTGGGCCTGGCGCTGAACTGCGAGATTGCGCCGTTCAACATCTTCGCGCGCAAGAGCTACTTCTACCCCGACCTGCCAAAGGGCTACCAGATCAGCCAGTACGAGTACCCGCTGGCGCTCAACGGCTGGGTAGAGATCGAAGCAAACGGCGGCGTCCGGCGCATCGGCATCCGGCGCGCGCACCTGGAGGAGGACACCGGCAAATCGACCCACATGGGCGGCTACAGCCTGCTGGACTTCAACCGCGCCGGCGTGCCGCTGTTAGAGATCGTCACCGAGCCGGACCTGCACACCGCCGAAGAAGCCGAAGCCTTCGCGCGGAAGCTGCGCAGCATTTTAGTGTACCTGGGCGTCAACTCCGGCGATATGTCGAAGGGCGTGCTGCGCATGGAGCCGAACGTCAGCGTGCGCCCCAAAGGCTCCGCCGAACTGCGCACCCGCACCGAAGTAAAGAACCTGAACAGCATCCGCGCCGTGCGCCTGGCGATTGATTACGAGATCGAGCGCCAGGTCGAAGTATGGGAGAGCGGCGGGCGGGTCGAGCAGGTCAACATGGGCTGGGATGAAGCGCGCGGTAAGACGGTGGTCCAGCGCAGCAAGGAGAGCGCCGACGACTACCGCTACTTCCCGGAGCCGGACCTGCCGCCGCTGGTCATCGAGCGCGCGTGGGTCGATGCGGCGCGCGCCAAGCTCCCCGAACTGCCCGACGCCAAGCGCGCGCGCTTCATGAGCCAGATGGGATTGAACGCTTACGATGCGGGCGTGCTGGTGGCCGACCGCGCGGTAGCCGATTTCTTCGAGCAGACGACCGGCGCGGGCATGGAGCCGAAAGCGGCGGCGAACTGGATCACGGGCGAGGTCTTCCGCCTGATGAACAAGGCCGGCGTCGAGCGCGAAGATATCGGTAAAATCGCACTGACGCCGGCGGCGCTGGCAAAGCTGGCCGGCCTGGTGGAGAAGGGCGCGATCAACGCGAACACTGCCAGGGACGTGCTCGGCGTTCTCTTCGACGAAGGCGGCGACCCGGAGGCGATTGTCAAGGCGCGCGGCTGGGGCCAGGTGAGCGACACGGCGGCGCTGGCGGAGGCGGTCGATAAGGTGCTGGCCGCCAACCCGGACGCGGTGCGCGATTATCTCGGCGGCAAAGAGACCATCGCCAAGTGGTTGATGGGCCAGGTGATGCGCGAGATGCGCGGCAAGGGCAACCCGCAAATTGCGCTGGAACTGCTGAGCGCACGGCTCGAAGCGCTGAAAAATGGTAGATTTTGAGGAAAATGTATGTATATTTCCAGAATCCCTGTTACTACTCAGGCGGAAGCCAGTGGAACAAAAGGACGACCAACTAAAGCATTATGAATGGCAGAGATGACGTGATGGCTGTGTT
>JAFGMM010000366.1 GCA_016927535.1 Anaerolineae bacterium | reverse complement strand
GTCGTAATTGTGAGGTCGTTTTCCATGCCTCAAGCATGACACGATATTCGCCTTTTGCCCATTTCATTACGCGAATGATGAGTTATTCGCGGTTAAAAATCTTATTTTCAAAGGGGGAACAACCATGCACATCTATATCGTTTACGCCCACCCCAGCGACCAATCTTTCACCTATGCGGCGCTGGGCGAGTTCACGCGCGGGCTGGCCGATGCCGGCCATACCTTCGAGGTCGGCGACCTGTACCGGATGAACTTCGCGCCGCTGCTCGACCCGGCGCAGTACCGGCGCGAGATGGACTATGACGCCGGCGCGCCGCTGCCCGGAGATGTGCAGGCCGAGCATGCCAAAATCGAGAAGGCCGAAGGGCTGGCTTTCGTCTACCCGGTGTGGTGGGGCGACTGCCCGGCGATCCTGAAGGGTTGGTTTGACCGCGTGTGGTGCTACGGCTACATCTACGAACTCGACGACAGCGGCAAATTCGTCCCGCTGCTTGGCCGGATCAAGAAGGCGCTGGCGCTGTGCGCGATGGGCGACGCGCCGGAGTTCTCGGAGGCGCACGGCATCATCGCCAGCATGCGCCGGATCATGCTCACCAACCGGCTCGCCTCGGCGGGCATCCCGGCGACCGATCTCGTGATCCTGGGCGGCATGACGCGCGCCGACGAAGCTTTGCGCCGGCGCAATTTGCAAGAGGCGTACCGGCAGGGGAGGGATTTTTAACCGCAAATAACGCGAATAACGCGAAGGAGCAACCCATGCACGTATACGTCGTCTTTGCGCACCCAAGCCACCGGTCGTTCACTTACGCCGTTTTGCAGGCGTTCCTGCGCGGCCTGGAGGACGCCGGGCACAGCCACGAACTCGGCGACCTGTACGCCATGAACTTCCAATCCGATATGGACCCGGCGCAGTACGACCGCGAGGTGGGCATGGTCCCTACCGCGCCGGTCCCTGAGGACGTGGCCGCCGAGCACGCCAAGATCGACCGGGCCGGCGCGCTGGCTTTCGTCTACCCGGTGTGGTGGAGCGACTGCCCGGCTAAGCTCAAAGGCTGGTTCGACCGGGTGTGGACCTACGGCTACGCTTACACTTACGAGGGCGGTGAGCACCTGACGCACCGGATCGACATCGCTAAGGCGCTGGTTCTGTGCCCCGCCGGCCACCCTATCGAGACGCTGGAGGCGAACGGCATCGCCGGGAGTATGCGCTGTGTCATGCTCAATGACCGGCTGCGCGGCGTGGGCGTCGCCGATGCCGAGATGGTCATCCTGGGGAACATGGTCAGCGGCGACCCGGCGGTGCGTGAGGCCAACCTGCAAGCGGCGTACCGGCTGGGGAGAGAGTTTTAACCGCGAATAAACACAAATGCTCAGAATAAAGAAATAGCATTTTTATGTCCTCATTCGTGGTTAAACTCAGGTGCAGGCAAAACCTGTCAGGTATTTTTACCTCACCCCCTGGCCCCCTCTCCACCCTGTGGAGAGGGGGAACCAGAATCGTCGCGCGTGGCTCTGGAAGTCCCCCTCTCCATGACATGGAGAGGGGGATTTAGGGGGTGAGGTTGCCAAGTGATTCACTGACAACCTTTGCTTGCACCCTTAAGTCCTTCTTCGAGTGACAAAGCCGGGCGTCATGGTATATGGTATAATCGCCGCATTCGCGGAAACCACATATCTGCTAGAGGGAAAGGAAAAATGCCCACAATAGACGAACAAGTCGAAATCCTTATGTCGGGCGCCGCCTACGGTGAAGGCGAAGAAGCCCAACAAATCAAGGAGAAGATGTCTGCGGAGCTGCGCCAACGCTTGATCGAAGCTGAGCGCGATGGCCGCCCGCTCAAGGTCTATTGTGGCTATGACCCGACCACCACCGACCTCCACCTGGGCCATACGATCACGATGCGCAAGCTGCGCCAGTTCCAGGAGCTTGGGCACGACGTCACGTTTTTGATCGGCAGCTTCACCAGCCTGATCGGTGATCCCACCGACCGGGAGGAAGCGCGCGCCCAACTCGCGCCGGAGCAGGTGGAAGCCAACGCCCAAACCTACGCCGCCCAGGCGTTTAAAATCCTGGACCGCACGAAGACGCGCGTCCGCTACAACGCCGAATGGCTCGCGCCGCTCACCTTCGCCGACCTCATCCGGCTGGCGAGCAAGTTTACCGTGCAGCAGTTCTTACAGCGCGAGAACTTCAAGAAGCGGCTGGAAGTGGGCGAGGCGATCTGGCTGCACGAGACCTTTTACCCGCTGATGCAGGCTTACGACGCGGTGGCGCAAAACACCGACGTACAGGTCGGCGGGCAGGACCAACTGTTTAACATCGTGGTCGCCGGCCGCCAACTGATGGAAAAGCTGGGGATGCGCCCGCAGGTGGCGATCATCATGGGCAAGCTCCTGCCCGGCACCGACGGCGAAGTCAAGATGAGCAAGAGCGTGGGCAACCACATCCCGATCATGTCCACGCCGGAAGATATGTACGGCAAGATCATGAGCATCCCCGACAAGGCGATGCCGGTCTACCACGAACTGCTGCTCGGCTACACGCCGACGCAGCTCGCGGCGTTCGCGGCACAGCTTGCAGATGGCTCGCTGCACCCGCGCGACGCCAAGATGGGCCTGGCGTACCGGATCGTCAAGGTGTTCTATGGCGAGGAAGGCGCGCAGCAGGGCCAGGCGCACTTCGAGACCGTCTTCCAGCGCCAGGAACTCCCCGACATGGAGGACTACGCGCTCGCCGGCGAGCAGCCGGTCGTAGACGTGATGGTGGCGGTCGATTTCGCCCGGAGCAAGGGCGAGGCCAAGCGCCTCATCGAAGGCGGCGGCGTGCGCCTCGACGGCGCGAAGGTCGAAGGCTTCGACGCGGCGGTGCGCATCGCCGACGGCGAGACGAAGGTCTTGCAGGTCGGCAAGCGCAAGTTCATCCGGCTGGTCAAGGCGTGATAAATAAAATGAGCGGCGGTCTATAGAGGCCGCCGCTTTTGTCAATATCATAAGATCATACCCAGACCGGGAGGTGTCTCATGCTGACCAGGCAGCGCCGCTTCGCTGCGAGTCTCGCCGACCCAGCCGACCGCCGCATCTACCGGATGCATATGTGCGGTCTGTGCCACACGCTCGCCGGGCGCTACGGCCCCGGCTCCCAACTACTGACCGGTTACGAAACCATCCTGCTTAACATGCTCACCGGCGCGCAGCAGCCGCACCCGCCCGCCCCCGTCGCCCGGCGCTGCCCGATTAACCCCCTGTTGAAAGTGCCCGCCAACCACGACGCCGCAAGCCGCTTCGCAGCGGCGGCGGCGGTCGCGCTGGCCCATGCCGGCTTCGCCGACCACGTGCAGGACTCGCGCGGACGCGACCTGGGCGCGCGCCTGGTTTGCCGGGCATTGGAACGCCCGCGCCGCGCCGCCTACCGCGACCTGGACGCGCTGGGCTTCGATACCGGCGTCTTTGTGCGCCTGCCCGCCGAACAGGGCGCCGCCGAGCAATACGACCTTCTTGATCCTGCTGCGCCCGCCGCGCGCGCCGCCGCTGCGCTGTTCGCCATGACCGCGCATCTGGCCGGCTGCCCGCAGAACGCCGGGCCGCTCGCCGCCGCCGGCGCTGCCTACGGCGCGTACCTCTACCTGCTCGACGCCTACCACGATTACGCCCGCGACCGGGCGCGCGGTCATTACAACCCGCTGCGGCGCTTCGGCCCTGCCGAGCGCGGCGGGCCGCCCGGC
>JAFGMM010000365.1 GCA_016927535.1 Anaerolineae bacterium | reverse complement strand
GATGGCGGCTCCGATTCCCCCTCTCCATGTCATGGAGAGGGGGGTAGGGGGTGAGGTAAATTCCAGAACATTATCTGACAAACTATAAAAGCTATGCCAGTCGCACCCTCTATTATAATGCGACAAGAGGCCGGGGCGACTCCTGTTTTGTTGGGATGTCCTTTACATTTTTTTTTGGCAGCGCAACACGAGATGACTTATTCGTTGTTTTCGAGGTCGTCCATGTCGAGCGTATCCACGAAGTCCTGGAAAATGCTCAGTTCTTCGTTGTCGGGTTCGAGCGACGCAACCGTATCGTCGGCCTCAACGTCTTCATCCGGGGTGACGGCGGCGCTCTGCATCACCGATTCTTCGACATAAATCGGCGCGCGCGCCCGCACCGCCAGCGCGATGGCGTCGCTGGGCCGCGAGTCGATAGATATCTCTTTGCCGTTCACGCTCAGCACCAGTTCGGCATAGAAGATATCGTCGCGCAGGGCGCTGACAATGATGTAGTTGACCTTGGCGCCGAGTTCTTGGATGGTGTTTTTTAACAGGTCGTGCGTCATAGGACGCGAGAGGGGCATTTGCTGCAACTCGACGGTGATGGCATCGGCTTCAAAAGGACCGATCCAGATGGGAAGATAGCGGTCGCTGGTGGTGTCTTTGAGGATGACAACCCGGTGCTGGGACATCAAGCTAACCCGTATGCTGTCGATTGTTACTTCTACCATCGTTTGATCCTCAATTTAAGGTTTCTCGTGCGGAGGATACGCCATCATTTCCCGTTGCGCTAATTATACCATAACGAATAACATGACCAAAATAGCTTCGAGCAGAAATACCGCCCGATCCGCCGGGTATGAAAGCGGCTGATTATGTTGTAGGGGCACGAGACACCGTGTCCCTACAACAAGGGTTAGGTTTAGAACCGGACTACCGTCCCGCAAAACTCGCAGGTAAGCTGGCGCTGGCCCTGCTTGATATCGGGGAACAGGCCGCCGCAGTTGGGGCAGTTGGTCGGCACGGCGCTAAGGTCCACATCGTCGAACTGCCCGCCGGTCCCGCCCAGCTTCTCTTTGAGGATGTCACCGGTGCGGGCGCGGTTGATCTGGCGGATCCACCAATCGTTATCGGCGTCGCCTTTCACCTCCACGACGATTCTGCTGTAGGGCGCGCTCCCGCCGAGCGTTAGCTCGATCATATCTTTGCGGCCAAAGATGCCTTCGTTATAGGATTTGGCTTGCTCGATGTCGCCCACCGCGACCTCCCATTGGATCTCCTGGACCTTCTTCGCGCCGATGCCCAGGAAGCCGCCTTTCTTTTCCTTTTGCTCGAAGATCAAGCGCCGGTCGGTCAGGTAGAGGATGCCGTCCGGGTTATCGCGGTCTTCTTTCCATTCGGCTTTTGCGATGATGACCGGCGCTTCGCCGGCGCTGAACTGGAAAGTCGCTTCTTGCACCTGGTCCATCGTCCAGGTGATCTCACGGACATGCGCGCGGACTTTCGAGATATTGCCGCTCAGCGTCTCGAAATGCTCGCGCACCTCCCATTCTGCCTTATCGAACCGGTCTTCCAGGGCGCTCACGGCGCTTTCGACCGCTGCGATGGCGCTGGGGAGTTCGCCTCCCGGCGCAGACGCCGGGCTGTCGCCCAGGGCGCTTCCGAGCGAGTCGGCGCTTTCTAGGCTCTTGCGAACCGGCGATTCGGGGAGATGCTCCGGCGCTGCTTCGCGTGATTGGCGCGCCCCGCCCAACTGTTCGCGCCCGGACTGGCCGCGCGCCGCCGGTGTTTGAGGTAGGTCGCCCAGTGTGCGCGGTTTTTCTTTTTCGGCGCCCAGCGCGCCGGCCGGCTTTTGCTTGGCCGCCTCGCCCAGGCTGCCGGCAAGCGTTTGCTTAGGGGCGGGCTTGGCGCTGCCGGGTGTCTCGTAGCGGCTGCGCAGGTCGCGCAGGTCGCGCTCGACCCGTTCGAGGTCACGGCGCAGTTCTTGAGAGCGCGTCTTAAGCTCGTCCTGCACTCGTTCGGCGATGCCGCGCCACTGGTCATGCATCACCGATACCTGGTTCTCCAGGAACGAACGGAATTGGTAGCCGCGCGCGCGGATCCGTTCGACCTCCGCCGGCAGCCTTTGGACTTCCTGCTCGATTTCGTTGATAACGCCGCGCGCTTCGTCCAGGCCGAGTTTGCCGGCCAACTTCCTGATACGCTCTTCCAGGCCCGCGATTTGATCGCCTACGGAAATTTCTTCAGACATTGTTTGCTCCTCGTGGTCTTACCGCGTGGCAGAGAAAATATTTTTAGTCCTTATTCTACGTAAATATCGCCCTAAGACCAAACGGCTAAGCGCCGTCGCCGGCCTGCGCCTTGAGATACGCCTCCATGAAATCGTCCAGCCGCCCGTCGAGGACCGCGCCGGTGTTGCCGGTTTCGTGGTCGGTGCGCAGGTCTTTCACCATGTTATACGGGTGCAGCACGTAGGAGCGAATCTGGTTGCCCCAGGCCGCGTTGACATGCTCGCCCTTGAGAACGGCCATTTGCTCTTCCTGCTTTTGCTGTTCAAGCGCCAGCAGCCGCGACTTAAGCACTTGCATCGCGCGCTCTTTGTTCTGGGTCTGGCTGCGCTCGTTCTGGCAGCTTACCACAAGGCCGGTCGGCAGGTGGGTGATGCGCACGGCGGTGTCGTTCTTCTGCACGTGCTGGCCGCCCGCCCCGCCCGCCCGGAAGGTGTCGATCTGGATATCTTTGTCGTCGATTTCGATTTCGATCTCATCCTGGATATCAGGCCATACTTCGACCAGCGCAAACGACGTATGGCGCCGGCTGTTGGCGTCGTAGGGCGAGATGCGCACCAGCCGGTGTACGCCCCGCTCCGAACGCAGGTAGCCATAGGCATACTCGCCCGCTATCGAGACCGAAACGCTCTTGATGCCGGCTTCGTCGCCGGGCATCTGGTCGAGGATTTCGATCTTGTATTTGCGCGTTTCGGCCCAGCGCAGGTACATACGCAGCAGCATTTGCGCCCAGTCCTGCGCCTCGGTGCCGCCCGCGCCGGCGTGGATGGCGAGCACGGCGTCCTCCCGGTCGTACTTCCCGGAGAGCATCGCCTGGAACGCCAGCCGTTCGACCGCCGCCTCCAGCGCTTCGGTCTCGGCCTCCAGTTCGTCCGCCAGGCCGGGGTCGTCCATCTCGGCCAGCTCGCGCGCATCGCGGATGCGCTGGACCAGGTCGCGCCAGCGGTCTACCCGTTCGCGGAGCCGGGCGGCCTGTTTGGTGATCGGTTGAGCATTTTCGGGGTCGGCCCAGAAGTCGGGCGCGGCGATTTGCTGTTCCAATGCTTCGAGGGCTTTTTGCTTGCCGGCGAGGTCAAAGACGCACCATCAACTGCGATATAGTCTTATCCAATCGGCTCAATCTGCTATAAAGTTCTTCTGACATTGCTTATTACTCCTTAAGTGTTAGTGTGTGCGCCACGGCGCGCCGCGCGCGCCGTCATGCTGCTATCCCAGCAGCCCATCTACGAACTCCACCGGGTCGAACATTTCAATATCGTCTTTGCCCTCGCCGGTACCGACGAAGGCGACCGGAAGCTGCAACTCGTTGTAAATCGCCAGCACCATGCCGCCCTTGGCGGTGCTGTCCAGCTTGGTGACGACCACGCCGGAGATGTCCACTGCCTCTTTGAACTTCACCGCCTGGGTGAGCGCGTTCTGGCCGGTGGTGCCGTCGATTACCAACAGGGTCTCGTGCGGCGCGTCCGCCACGACTTTCTTCATCACGCCGCTGATCTTACGCAGTTCCTCCATCAGATTATAGCGGGTATGCAGCCGCCCGGCGGTATCGACGATCAACAGATCGTACCCGCGCGACCGGCAGGCTTGCAGCGCGTCGAAGACCAGCGCGCCGGGGTCGCCGCCCGGCTGCCCGGCGATGATTGGCACGCCCACCCGCTCGCCCCACTTCTGCAACTGCTCGATGGCGGCGGCGCGGAACGTATCGCCGGCGGCAAGCGCCACCTTGCGACCGGCCTGTTTGTACTTGCCCGCCAGTTTGCCGATGGCGGTAGTTTTGCCCGATCCGTTGACGCCTACGATGAGCAGCACCGACAACTCGCGCCCGTGCAGCTTCAGGCGGGCGCGCGGGTTCGAGACAATGCGGATCATTTCTTCGCGTAGGGCCTCGCGCAGTTCGTTCTCGCGGGTCAGGCCCTGGCTGTTCATCGTATCGCGCAGGTGGTCGATGAGCAGCGAAGTCGTCTTCATGCCCAGGTCGCCCTGGATCATCAGCGCTTCCATATCCTCCCAGGTCTCGTCGTCGATCTCGCCTGCGCCGAGGATGTTGGTGATGCGGCCAAAGATCGACTTGCGGGTGCGCTCCAGGCTTTTTCGGAAAATTCCCACCGAGTCACTCCTCTATTCTTCTCTTGCTTCCCGGCCCCGGATTCCGGCAAGACAGGGCTAAAGCCGCCGGGGAGGGGCCGGGTTTGCATCTCAAACTTACCGGTACAGTCATTTATAACGCATCGTCCAGCATGCGGTCCACCTCATCGACGTAGTACATGTCGGGTGGGCGGAAGACATCGCGGAACAGCGCGTGGCGGGTAGGACGCGCCGGGTCGTCGTCCAAGTACATGCAGCCGGCCAGCTCGCTGCTCTCCAGGAACGAGCACATCTCCTCGACGCCTTCCTCCGCCGCGAGACGCCCGGCGTGGACATCGGCCCGCAGCTTACGCCAGAATTGGAAGCAGAAAACGTACTGGATCAGGTCGATATAGCGGTTAGCGGGGATTGCATAGGTGAACTGGAGCATGCCCAGCGCTTTGAATTGCAGCGCAGCGAAGTGCTCCGGGTTTTGCTGCTTGAAGTTAATCAAGGCCTCGTAGGCGCGGCGAAAGGCGCGCGCCTCGCCGATGGGGTCGCTGGTGTCGTAGGCGTCGTAGCCGAACGCGACCGGCTCGCCGCGCGGGTCCAGTTCGCGCACCTGCCCGTAGCCGTATTCGTCCCAGATGCCTTTCGTCAGCCCGCCGACTTTGTGGACCACGCACAGGGTCCCGCTCCAATAGGCTTCGACATCGGTCAGGCCGCACGGCTCATACTTGGAGGTCACGTGAACCAAGTCGGCGGCCACGCGCGCCAGCCGGGCAAAGGCCGGGTCGAAAGCGTTGACAAACACGAAGTTGGGGCATCGTTCGGCAAGCTCGGTAAAACGCTGCTCGATGTACAGGCCTTCTTTATCGCCGGCCGGCGCCGTCGCCACGACGACCAAGACCTCCTCGCGCCGCAAGGTGATGTGCTCCACCTCCTCAAGGATAATGTGGAAGCCCTTTTGCGCCACCAGCCGCCCCCACGCCACATGGAGCGCCTGCCCGCCGTCTTTGACGCCGCGATCTGCCAGGCGCTTATCTTTGAAGAGCGCGCGCCGCGCCGCCGCTTTAATCGCCGTGAGTTCTGCTGCGTTCTGAATTCGCTGTTCGAGGGGGCGGTCCGCCACCGTGTCGAAGCCAAGCCGCCGCAGCAGCGGCGTATCATAGCGCAGGTGCTTCTCCAGCCCCAGCCCGTTGAGCACGCCCACGACGTAATAGCGGGTCAGGTCGAGTAGATTCCGGTTGGGGATGAATAAATCGGCGTCGTCGGTGTGGTCGTCCCAGTAGGCCCGGATGCGCTGCTGCACCGCCTCCGGCTCGAAATAGCCGGACGGGATGAAATCGCGCGCCGCCCTGATTTTCTGCTCGATATCGCTGCGCGTGAGCCGCAGTTGGTCCGCGTAGTTCTGGCTGACCGTGGTGGCGGCCAGGCCGCAGCGGTTGAAGTTGAGCCGCAGAATCGCTTGCAGCCAGATCGGTGTACCCACGTAGCCCGGCGACCGGAACGCGAGGAAGTACTCGTAGAACTCGACCGGCGAGACGCCGACTCGCTCACAGTATGCTTCCACCTGTTCGCCCACGCTGTCGCCGCTGATGGGGATGCGGCGGTTGGTGCGGCGATCCTGGAAATACAAGGCATCCACGCCCTGGTAGCCCAGGTTGTGCCCGATGGTGAGCTGCAAGATGTCGGGGTCGTAGAACGGCGCTAAGCCTACGTGGTAGTCGTTGCCGATCAACAGGTTGTACTGGCCGTGTGCGTACCATGCCGCCGCCGCCCTGGAGAAGATCACGTAGCGCCGCCGCTCGAATTCGGCCATTGCGTAATTGGTCGTCACGCTGGGGAAGTGCTCGCCCTGCGGGAAGCAGTCTTCACCCTCCGGCACGCCGTAGATATCCGGCTCGGCGTGACCGTCTTTGTAGTGCACGGCCACGCGCCCCCACAGGGCCGGCTGCTCAAAAAGGTACTGGGTGTGGGTTTCGGCGTCGATCCGCCAGACGCGCACCGTGTATTCCGACGCGCCGTACCGGAACGGCCCAAGCACGACGCGCGTATCGGTCAGGATGCCGGCGCGCTCTAGCTCGTCGCGGCTCCAAGTCGTCTCGCCTGCGCGCCCGGCGATCAGGTCGCCGAACAGCGGCGCTGCATTATCCACCCGCCACGTCAGGCCGCGCGCCTGGGCATACTGCATCAAAGCGCCGGGCAGTTCGGGGATCACGACGCCCATGCCGCCGGCCTTCCCCAGGTCCACCATCAGCCGCCGCCCCTCATGCAGCACCGGGAGGCTGCCGCCCTCCCAGCCGGCGTTCAGCACGCGCAGGTTGCGCACCTTCGCGCGTATGCTGCCTGCCAGGTTTGTTAACTCTTCCCGGATTGCTGCACGGCTACTCATCCAGCTGCTCCTACCCTCAGAGTTGTGTTCACCCGGCTATTCTAACCAAGACGAAAGTTTTTTCCTATTTTGCTTGTACCACAATTTTTCTGCACAGGGTGCATCCCAAATGAGTTCACGGGGCGCCGCCCCGTACCCCGTCGGGGACACGTCCCCACGCGCAAAGCCGCCGCCCACGCGCCTACGCAGGCGACTCCGGGCGACTGTGCGGCTTGAAATGGCGGGGTCTGGCCGTTCGCCCCGCTTGACGGGGGGCAAAGCCCCAGAAAAAACTTGCCAACAACGCGGGATGTCCCCCATGATCTTTGCCGTCTTGCCACAGATGAAACTTTACATATAATGAGCGAATAGAGATGCGAGAGTAGATTGAGGCGAGTCGTAGCGGTTGTTACAGTTGTTTTTTTGACAGGGGGAGGTGGTGCAGGAAAAAAATTTATTATCGCTGAATGTACTGTAACAGGTAGCTCAATCAGATCAACAATCGCCACGGCGGAGATTACCTGGTCGTCTGGTCTGTTATCCTGAGTTGAGTTGTTTTCTTATTTTATAAGGAGAAATATTCGTGAAGCTATTTTACTTACTTCGTCTTGTGGTCTTAGCTGTGGCGTTGATGACCATATTTTCCGTCAGTTCTTCACTGCCTGTGCTCGGACAGGAGAAGGCCACTTGCCCAGACTTCGCTTTTAACCACGTGACGCCGGAGCGCCGGGACGGTAATGGTATTGCTACCCTCTCGTTCGAGTGGACGCCGGTGGCGGGCGCGACCTGGTACCGGCTCAAGGTCGCTTCGGAGACCAGCGGCATCCAGCGCGAGTACCTGTTTAACGGTGACCTGGGCGCCGTGGTGCCGATGGGCGACTTTATGGACGGCAACGGTCAGGTGGCGGTGGGAAACTACGTTTATGAACTGACCGCCCTGGACGCGAACCAGAACGAGCTTTGCCGGTCTGCGCAGGACGCCATCGAGGTCGATCAGGTTTTTTCGGGCACCACCATATGGGCGGCGGCGGATTGCTTAGGCTCGTGCATGGATATGCTGTCAGATTATTGCGCGGCGGTCTGCGAAGGCGACCCGGAGTGCTTGGCAGGTTGTGCGGAAGAGATGGGATTCATATGCCAGGTGGCCTGCATGGACTGTAACGAGTTGTGCGGTGAGGAGTGCTTAGGCGACCCGGCGTGCATGGAGGAATGTATACCGGTATGTGAATATATGTGCGGCGCGGTGAGTTGCGCGGTCGGCTGCCTCGGCACGTGCGGCTTGGATGAGGTGTGCCTGGACGAGTGTTTGCTGGGTTGTACCATTCTCCCCCCCTATCCGTTCTTCGATTAAGAGAACGGCGTCGAGAGAGAGACGTTAAACGAGCCGGGGGCGCATACCAGCGCCCCCGAACGTTTCTTATAACGTTTCTGTTGCGGTTTGGCGTGACGTGGGACGTTAGCCGGCCTCTTGGGTCATCTTGCCCTTGTCGGCGGCAGCGGCGCTCTTGCGCGCCTCTTCTTTGTCTTTTGCCATCTCCTCCACCGACTTAATTTCGAGCCGCGCCGCGCCTTTCCAGCCCTCGCGCAGCTTGATGCGCGTACCGTTCTTCGCCGCGTCTTCGAGACGCTGCCGGGCGGCGGGGATTTCGTCGGCGTACTGCGGGAGCCACTGCGCCTGTGCGACGAGCATTTCGTCGGTCATCTGCCACACTTCTTCCGGGTTGCAGACCGCGCCGACCAGCGGGTCGTGCAGCATGGCCTGCTTGAGCAGCGTCACGTCGCCGTGGACGGCGGCCTCCATGCCCATCTCCTGCACGCGCACGCTCGCCGCGCAGGTCGCCGCGCACGCTATCGGCAGCGCGCCGACCACCTGCATGTTGATGCCGGTCTTATCTACGTAGCCGGGCGTTTCGACGATGCAGCCCTGCGGCAGGTTAGTGATGATGCCCGCGTTGGGCACGTTGAAGAAGCCGCGATAGATGCGCCCGGTCTCCAGGCCCTCGATGATGTACGAGCCGTGCTCCTCACTGCGGTGCTCCGGCGCGATGACCGGCGGGTCTTCCTTCAACCAGTTGGGGAAGTCGGTCTCGAACCAGTTGCGCCCTTCGGTGCAGACGCGCAGGTAGCCGCCCGTCTCGCCGTTGATCCAGCTTGAAAGGTCGATCCACTGTGCGATTTCGTCGGGGCGCTTGCGATACCACGGCAGGTATTCGCTCAGGTGCCCGTTCGATTCGGTGCTGTAGTAGCCGAGGCGGCGCAGCACGTCGATGCGCACTTTCTCGGTCTGGGAGTATTCCGGGTGATCCTCGAACAGTTCCAGCAGCCTGGGCAGCATATCCATGCCGCGCCATTCGACCTTGATGTACCAGGTCTGGTGGTTGATGCCCGCCGGGACGATGTGAACCTCGTTGCGGTGCAGCGTCGCGTCTTTGTCGATGAGGCCTTCTTTCTTCGCCCAGCGCTCGATCACGCGCGTGATCTGCCAGTGGCCGCCCTGCACGCCATGGCACAGGCCGATGGTTTTGACCTTGCCGTACTTGTTGCAGGCCCAGGTGTTCATCGCCATCGGGTTGGAATAGTTGAGGAAAATGGCGCCCGGCCGGGCGACCTCGCGGATGTCTTTACACATGCTCAGCAGCGCCGGGATGGAGCGCTGCGCGTACATGATGCCGCCGGCGCAGATAGTATCGCCGACGCACTGATCGACGCCGTACTTCAGCGGGATGTCGATGTCGAGCGTGAAGGCCTCCAGCCGGCCCTGCCGGATGGTGCAGATGACGTAATCCGCGCCGGCGATGGCTTCGCGCTGGTCGAGCGTAGCGATGATGTGCGCGGGGAGCCGGTTGGCTTCGATGTCGCGTTTGCAAAGCTGCGTGACCCTATCGAGGTTGTGCGCGTCGATGTCCATGAACGCGAACGTGGTGTCCTGAAATTCGCTGATTCTGGCGTTTTTTGTGGTTTAGACTCTCCCGGTCATAGCCGAGGGGCTAACTTCGCAAGATTTGCGGCGCTGGGCAACGAT
>JAFGMM010000364.1 GCA_016927535.1 Anaerolineae bacterium | reverse complement strand
GGATCATCCACCAAAGATTTGGCGATATACTCAACCAATTCCTTCATTGCGACTCCTCCATGCCTGGCCGATGCAAATGTGATGTAGCAGATAACCGTGCTGACACCTGGCGGCTAACCAGATGTCCAATGAGCCGCGCTTTACCCCTCATCAGATCAGGGCGCTCTCAGACCTCCGCGACCGCTTCCGAGTCCGGCTCTGCAGCCGCCTGATCCTCGGTCTTGGGACTATCCACGTCTGCCGTTTCAAGGGATTCGCCCTGGCGTAGCCGCTCGAAGCGCTCGAACGCACCCAGTTTCTTAAAGATGCGTTCCACCGGCTCCGAAGGCTGCGCCCCTACACTCAACCAGTACAGAGCGCGGTCTTCTTTGATCTCCATTGTGGGCGGGTCGGTTCTGGGATTATAGAAACCAACGACCTCGATAAAGCGACCATCGCGCGGACTGCGCGAATCGGTGACAACAATGCGATAACTCGGCTGACCTTTAGCGCCTACCCGGCGCAGTCGAATGCGAACCATGTGCTAAACTCTTCGCTCCTTAAAAAAATTCTGTTTATTAAGCGTTACACGCTGTGCCGCCAGACACAGCGCAAACTCACCGGAACATTCCGGCGATATCAGGCATCTTACCCTTTTTTAGGCTTTGCATCAAGCGTTGCATCCGCCTGAACTGCTGAAGCAGGGCGTTGATATCCTGCACCGTCGTCCCACTGCCGCGCGCAATCCGGCGCTTGCGGTTGGCATTGATAACCTTCGGATTGCGGCGCTCTTGGGGCGTCATCGAATAGATGATCGCCTCAATGTGCTTGATCTCCTGCTCGGAACTGCTCATGTCAACGTCTTTCAGCATCCGGCCCACGCCGGGAATCATGTTTAGCAGTTGCGAGATCGGCCCCATGCGCTTGACCTGCTGCATCTGATCCAGGAAGTCCTCCAGGGTAAACTTGTTGGCGAGCATCTTTTCCTGCATCTTACGCGCCTGTTCCGCGTCGAAAGTCTGCTCGGCGCGCTCGATGAGCGACAGGATATCGCCCATGCCCAGGATGCGCGAAGCCAACCGGTCGGGATGGAAGACCTCGAAGGCGTCGGGCTTCTCACCCGTGCCCAAGAACTTGATGGGCACGCCGGTCACCTCCCGCATGCTGATGGCCGCGCCGCCGCGCGCGTCGCCGTCGATCTTGGTCAGGATCAGGCCGGTGATCCCCACCTGCTCGTTGAAGCCGGCGGCGATATTGACCGCTTCCTGCCCGGTCATCGCATCGGCGACCAGCAGCACCTCGGCGGGGTCGGTGACCTTGCGGATGGCGACCAGTTCCCTCATCATGCGCTCGTCGATCTGCAAACGCCCGGCGGTGTCGATGATGACGACCGTCGCGCCGGCTTCCCTGGCTGCCTTCAGCCCGCGCTTACAGATATCCGGCGGCGCCGGCTGGGTGCCCTCCGAATGGATCGGGAGGTTCAACTGCCGGGCGAGAATCTCGATCTGGTCAACCGCCGCCGGCCGGTAGGTGTCGGCTGCGATGAGCCAGGGGCGCGCGCCGTCCTTGCGCAACCACAGCGCCAGCTTGGCCGCCATCGTGGTCTTGCCGGAACCCTGCAAGCCTACCAGCATGATGACGCGCGGCGTCGGCCCGTTCAGGTTGAGCCGGCCCGGCTCACCCAGCGTCTCCATCAGTTCTTCATGAACGATTTTGATGACGGTCTGCGCCGGGTTCAAGCTCTTGGCAACCTCGGCGCCGACGGCGCGGTCGCGCACCCGGCTGATAAAGCGCTTGGTCACCTCGTAGTTGACGTCGGCTTCCAGCAGCGCCATGCGCACCTCGCGCAGGGCCTTCTTGACGTCGGCCTCGGTGAGCTTGCCGCGCCGCCCCAATTGTTGGAATACTTCCTGAAGCTTGTCGCTCAGGCTTTCAAACATGGCAACACCCCTAAAAACCGACCTTTAGGCCGGCTCATTTCGCACCTTGCATTTTAAATAACCATAGCGATTTCGTCAAGCACACCAACGCAAGTCCCAGGGCAATCGCATTAGGCAAAACAGGATTGAACTCAGGAGAAAGATAATTTTTTAACCGCGAATAGCACGGATGGTAGCTCTGCAATATAGCGTGGTCGTCGGCTGAGCGTAGGGGCGGGTTTGAAACCCGCCCCTACATATGGCGGTGCACCCGCCGACCAACCCCCATATCTGGGTGTAAAACTGTGCTAGAAATCGACACCACGGTACTTTGTAGTGCTACCACACGGATAACGCGAACGCCTTAAAACAATTTTATGTATTAATCTCTGTCTAATTCGCCTCATTGGCGTTATGCGCAGTTCATGCGGTTTTCATCTGTGTGCGCTGGAAGGCCCACACGCCGGCGGCAAAGTAGCCGACCGACAAGACGAGCAATACGACCAGCTCGTATAGTACATCCTCAATCCCCTGACCGAGCGTGAACACCTTGTTTAGTGCGACGACCGCATGGGTCGGCGGCAGGATATCGAATAGTCCGATAACGCGCTCGCCCAGGGTAAAGAGCGGCATCTTGGGAATGGGAAACATCGCATTGGTGAAAGCCATGAACAACCCCAACGGGAAGTTGGCGATGACAAACGCCTGGCTCACGCTCTTTGACAGGCTGGCGACGAGCAGCCCCATACCGATGACAGAAAGACTGGTCACCAGGCCCACCAACACCGCCACCCCCAGCGGCCCCTGGCTGCGAAAGCCCAGCGCCAGCGCCGTGAGAAAGGTCAGTACGACCGACACGGCGCTGAACAGCATCAACGAGAGCGTGACCCCGCCCAGGTAATCCAATGCCGTCATGCGCGTGAGGCGCAAGCGGCGCAGCGTGCCGGCTTCTACCTCGCGCGCGACCGTCATCGCCGCCTGGAACACCAGCATAATCACGGCGAAGACAAAGATACCCGGCACATAGATCTCGAACTCCGAGCGCGCCGCCGACGCGCCGAGCGGCTCTTCGACGTACTGGACCGGGGAATGCCGGGCGGCTGCCTCCTGGACATACGAATCTACGGCGGTGGTCGCCAGGATCGCCGCGACGCTGTAGTACGGGTTGGTGAGGTCGCCGCCAAAGGCGATGGCGGTAGAGAGCGAGGTTTCCCCCTCATACGCCGCCTGGATGGTGCGCGAGAAATCCTCCGGGATGGTCAGGAACGCCGCCGCCGCGCGGTCGCGCAGCAGCGCTTCTGCCTCGGCGCGGTCCTCTACGATTCGGACTTTCAGCAGCGGGCTGCCGTCGTTGTACGTCATGCCTCGGATCGCTTCGATAACCGCGTCCCCGGCGTTGACCGGTAAGCCGCCCGCCGACTGCCCCCCCGTGTCCTGGTTCATCACCAGGACCGTGTACGTGGTCGAGCCGCTGGGAAAGAACAGCGCATATATGAATATGAAGAACGGCGCAAACACCAGGCTCAGCGCCAGCACCAGCGGATCACGGACCTGCTCGCGCAGGCTTTTGCGAAAGACGCTCCACCATCTCATTCGCGCAACCTCCGTCCTGTCAGTTGGATGAACACGTCTTCAAGCGTATTCTCGCGCAGACGCACCTCGCCGATCTCGATGCCTGCCGCCGCCAGCGCATCCAGAACGCCCGGCAGCAGGCCGGCAGCCTTCAACGCGCGCACCGTCAGCGTGTCGTGCACCACTTGCAGCGCGGCTTTGCCGTCCAGGTGCGCCAATGCGGCTTTGGCCTTTTC
>JAFGMM010000363.1 GCA_016927535.1 Anaerolineae bacterium | reverse complement strand
GGGTTTCAAACCCGCCCCTACCCCCAGATGTGGCGGTTTGACAAAAATTGTACCCATTACCTGATTATTTTTTCAAAGTCCATCAACCCTGCCCCTACCAGGCCGGCGGCGCGTGCTGCGCCCGGCAGAAGCCGAGAGCCAGGGCTAGCTCGCCAATGTGCCCCGCGCGCCGAAGTGCGCCGGGTCCATGCCGGCGGTAAAGCGCTCCTCGTTCGGCATGACCGCCCCGTTCAAGACGGCGCCTTCGAGATCCGCGCCGTTGAGCATCGCGCCGGTCAGCCGGGCGTCGGCGAGATTCGCGCCGTGCAGGTTGGCGTGCATGAGCGTCGCGCCGTTGAAGTTGGCGCCGCGCAGGTCGGCGCGCTCCAGGTTGCTATGGTCGAGACTGGCATGGCTCAGGTCGGCGCTGCGCAAATTGGCGCGCTCCAGGTTGGCGCGTTCTAAGTTAGCGTGGCGCAGGTTGACGCCCAGCGCAAACGCAATGTGCACGGTCAACCGCCCGCGCTCGTCGTCGTATTCGCGGTCCTCCTCCAGGTCGGAGCGGCCCAACTGCGCGCCGCTGAGATCGGCGCTGTGCAGGTTGGCGTTCTCCAGGTTCGCATCGACGAGCGTGGCATCGCTGAGGTTGGCGCAGCGCAGGTCGGCCTGTTCGAGCTTAGCCTCGCTCAGGTCGGCGCGGCGCAGGTTGGCGCTCTCTAAAATGGCCTCGGTCAAAATCGCGCCGTTGAGGTACGCGCCGCGCAGGATGGCGCTGGTGAGGTTCGCATCGGTCAGAAACGCGCCGCTGAGGTTAGCGCCGCGCAGCACCGTATTGATGAGCTTGGCATTGGTCAGGTCGGCCCCGCTGAGGTTGGCGTTGCTCATCTCGGCGTCGTTAAGCTCGGCGTCGCTCAAGTCGGCGCGCTCCAGGTTGGCGTCGCTCAAGTCGGCGTAATACAGGATGGCGTCGCGCAGGTCGGCGCGCTCCAGGTTCACGTGGCGGAGGTTGGCCTCGGTCAGATACGCGCCGCTTAGATTGGCGCGGCTTAAGTTCGAGTTCTTAAAATAGAGCCGTTTTAAGTCCAGATCGCTCAAATCCAGGCCGCCAAAACAGGCGTTTCCCCCGGTGACCGCGAGAATCAATAGAACTTCTTTGCGCGTGAGTTCCGCCATTGTGTACCTCTCAAATCATGCGCCAGCCGCCGCGCCAATATTTATTTTAGCTCAAGTTTCTACAAGTTTGACCTATTATACTCCAGGATTCTAGGTTAGCACGGTGCTAATGCAAAAACCCTTCCCGCCGTTATTCCGCCAGCACGTGATGCTCGCTCCAGGTGTGCGCAAACTGGGTGATCACCGTGCCGCCGGCGTCGAGGTCACGGCAGGTGTAACCCCGGCGGCGCAGTAAATAAAGGATCTGGTTGGGGTGTTCGCCGCCGTTGAGCTGTGTATGGACTTCGATCACGAGAGCCGGCCGCCAGCGCCGCATGATCTCCTGCATGCCAAGCAAGGCGTTTAGTTCTTCGCCTTCTACGTCCAGTTTAACCAGGTCAACCCGCGCGATGCCGTGAGCCGGCACGAAGCGGTCGAGGCTGGCGGTGCGCACCGGCAGCGCGCCGAGCGCCGGGACGTGGCCTTCGAGCAGTTCGCGGCGGTTGCCGCGCAGCCGGTACATGCTGGAGGCGGGCGTAATTTCGAGGGCGGCGGTCGCGTCGTGCGCGGAGATGGCGAGGCAGTGCGCCTCGGCGTTGGCGACGTGATTGAGGCGCAGGGTGTGGATCAGCGCTTTGAAGTTGGCGGGGGCCGGCTCGAAGGCGTGGACCTGCGCGACCCGGCCGGCCAGCAGCAAGGTAAAGTAGCCGAAGTGCGCGCCCACATCGAAAGCGACCATGCCGGGGTGGGCGCGCGCACACAGGGCGCCGGCGGTAGCGGGTTCGTAATCGCCGGCGGCGTAGGCCGGGCGCTTGAGCGAGCGCTGCACGGCAAGCCGTCTGCCGGCGAGCGGGCCGGCCCGGATGCGCAAGACGGCGGGAGGCAGCGCGCCGGCGAAGCGCCGGTAAAGTGCGTGAAGGGTAGACATCGTTTGGTTGTTCCAAGCGCTTTCTAGGCAAGGACACAAAAACGGCCAGACAAACGTCCAGCCGTTTAAGATCATTCGTTTTGATTCGACTCTGCCAGCCGCCGGCAGTCCTGCTTTACTTTATGGTTAGCTTAACCTTCCTGGCCCTCGCGCTGCATCTGCCTGCGATAGCGGTAGGTAATGCGCCCGCGCGTCAGGTCATAAGGCGATATCTCCACCTTGACCCGGTCGCCTAACAAGATGCGGATGTAGTATTTGCGCATCTTGCCGGAGAGGTAAGCAAGCACCTCATGACCGTTATCCAGCTCTACCTTAAACATCGTGTTCGGCAGCGCCTCGGTGACGGTGCCTTCCAGTTCGATTTTATCGCTCTTTTTAGCCATTAACCCCCATCTCGCAGTGACACAGGTCGTGTCTAACCCAATCGCAGTCTATTGATATCGTGCGGCTGTGCTTTATCTAATCTACTATCTACACCGCCGATTGTACTGCATCTGCCGGTTCTGTGCCAGCTTCGTCAAACTCGGCGTCGTCCTGGGGGCCTTGGTAGTGCCGGCGCTCTTCTTCGCCAACCTCTTTGAGGCTCAGCCCGAGGCGCTGGCGGTGACTTTCGATGCTGATGATACGCATCACCAAGCGCTCGCCTTCCCGGACGTATTCGCGCGGGTCGGCGACGGCTTCATCGGCGATCTGGCTGGTGTGCAGCAGGGCTTCGATGCCGGGGTCCATGCTGATGAAGGCGCCGAAATCGGTCACGCGCGAGACCTCGCCTTCGACCAGTTGGCCGACGTGGTACAGATCATCGACCAACAGCCAGGGGTTGGGTTGTAAGCGCTTGAGGCTCAGGCCGATGCGTTTGCCTTCCTTGTCCAGGCGCAAGATAAAAACATCAATCTCGTCGCCCACGCTGAGGATTTCGCTGGGGTGGCGGACCCGGTGCCAGGCGAGTTCGGAGATATGAATGAGGCCATCTGCGCCGCCCAGATCGACGAAAGCGCCGAAGTCGCGCAGCCCGCTGACCACGCCCTGGCGCACTTCGCCCTCGTTGAGTTCTTCGAGCAGGTTTTCTTTGCGCTTTTCGCGCCGGCCGCGCAGCGCTTCGCGCTGGGAGAGCACCAGGCGCCGCCGCCGGCGGTTGACTTCGATGACCTTTACGGCGACGGGGCGGCCTACCATGCCGGCCAGGTGTTCTTGCCGTTCGGTCTCGTTCAGACCGCGCGGCAAGTCCATGACGTGCGAAGCGGGGATGAAGCCGCGCAGGTTGCCGAAAGGCACGATCAGGCCGCCGCGATTGGCGTCGGTGACGACGCCCTCCCACACTTTGTCGGTGTCGAGCAGTTCCTGGGCGCGGGTCCAGTCCTTGCTCTGACGCGCCTGCGCAACCGAGACGACCAGGTTGCCCTCGTAATCTTCCGGCTGCACGACCATGACGACGATTTCCTGGCCGACTTCAAAATTGGCGTCGTCGCCCAATTTCTCTAAGTCGCTGCGCGGCACAACCCCATCCCGCTTCAATCCAACATCGACGATGATGCCCTGGCCGTCGATAGACAGGATTTCGCCGGTGATCAAGTCGCCGCGTTCGGGTTGGTTGAACGCGAACGACTCTTCGAGTAAGGTGGTAAAATCGGCCTGTGCCTCGGTGCCAAGAGTTGGTGAATCCATGAGTTTTACTTGTCCCCCTGCGGATAAAGTTTTTTGGGCGCAGACGACAAAACAGCCTCCCCCGTGTCGCCGGGGTTAAGCATGGCGACGGAGCACCGTCTGATCGCTGGCCGGATGTGGTTCTGGGAAGCACACTCAAACAACTCCTGGATTGTTAACCCAGGACCTAACCCTGTGCATCGACAAATTATCAACCGGTTGAAAATCTGCCTATGAAGCTGGTGTATGATATGTGAGTTCCCCCTGTGAAAGTACTCGCATATTATATAGTGTTGGTTTAAGGTTTGTCAATAATCGCAAGTATGTTTTCAGCGTTATTACGGGGGCTGCAAGAGGAGACGCCGGGGGTCTTTAGAAATTCGTGGGGGCGGACAGACGACCTATGCGGAGTTCGCATTTGATGCGCGATTCGCTAGGCGGGTTTCACGCTGCGCAGCCGCCGCGATTCGTAGGGGCAGGTCTCAGACCTGCCCATATGCATCAACTTAAGCGCTTTTTTCCTGGTTCTGATGGATTCTGTTGCTCTTAGGATTCTGTGAGAAAAATCGCCAAAATGGAGTGTGAT
>JAFGMM010000362.1 GCA_016927535.1 Anaerolineae bacterium | reverse complement strand
ATTGAACCTGTCGCCAGAGGTCTATCGCACCCTGGTTTCTGAAATTCCGAAATCTATGGTTTCATTACGCGAATGATGAGGCGAATAACGCTAATAATCTTTATTCGCGCGATTAGCGTTATTCGCGGTTAATTTTCATTTAGTTCTTGGGTTATTTGATATCCACATTGCCCAGCACGGCGACGATCTCGACCGAGAGCGGCTCGAGCGCCGCGCCGTGGTAATCGGGCGTGAGCGTCAGCCACAGGCCCGGCTCCATTTCCTGGAAGCGCTCGCTCACTTTGACCCGCGCCAACGCCGTGCTGTGAATGCGCACCGCCGCCGGCATCGCCTCCGGGATTTCGACCGCGATATTGCCGAAGGTCGAGCGCACCCACAGCGGCCCGGCCTCCCGGTCGGGACACACCAGCCGGATATCGCCGAAGCCGGTGCTGATGCGCGCCTCGTCGATGTCGAGTTGGCGCAGGTCGGCGCCGATTTTGCCCAGGTGCGCGCTCAGCAGCAGCGACCAGGGCAGGTCCGGCGCAAGCCCCACGTCCCAATCGGCCAGCGAGAGCAGCCAGGTCGAGCCGCGCCGCATGCGCAGCGTCGCGTGATTGTGTTCGACCTCCAAGGTGGGGCGGCTGCGCGCGGTGTACTGCCCGGCTAACAGGCGGCCCTCCTTGCGCAGCGCGCGCAGCCGCAGGTCGATCTCGCCGGCGTCGGCCTCCAGCGTGGCCTGCTCGACGCTGCCGCGTGTGATGCCGAAGGTCTGGCCTTGCCAACTAATGCCGATATCGCCTTGCAGCAGCGCTTGCAGCCCCACAGCAACCACCAGCAGCGGCCACAGTTGCAGCACGTCGAAGTCAATGAGTCTGAAGTTTGCGAGTAGCAGTACCACGCCGGCGACGATGGCGATCAAGGGCCAGAAGCGCGGCGGGCGGTTGGGTTCGCTGCGCACGGATAGGGTTTCCTCGTTTGTTAGAGTCTGGCTACAGTCTACAGGTCACCGGCGAAAAATACAAGCCGGTTTGACAATTGCTTCCGGGTGGATGTATAACACCTCCTGTCAGATGATGTAAAGGATTACGGGCAGGGATGATCGGCGATTAAAGATGATTAAAGTCGAACACCTCACCAAGCGCTACGGCACCTTCACCGCCGTCGATGACCTCAGCTTTGAGGCGCGGCACGGCGAAATCTTGGGCTTTCTGGGGCCGAACGGCGCCGGCAAGACGACCACCATGCGCATCCTGACCGGCTTCATGCCGCCCACCGGGGGCCACGCGACGGTCGCCGGCTACGACGTATTCACCGAGTCGATGCAGGTGCGGCACCTGGTCGGTTACATGCCCGAAACTGTGCCCCTCTACCCTGATATGTCGGTGCGCGGCTATTTGGAGTTCATGGCGGAACTGCGCCGCATTCCTAACCGGCGCGCGCGCGTGCGGGAGGCGCTGGCGCGCGTCGATATGCTCGACCGCGCCGAGAGCCTGGTCCGCAACCTCTCGAAGGGCCTGCGGCAGCGCGTCGGCCTGGCGCAGGCGATCATCCACGACCCGCCCGTGCTGATTCTCGACGAGCCGACCATCGGCCTCGACCCGCGCCAGGTGCTGGCGGTGCGGTCGCTGGTGCGCGAGCTGGGCAAAGACCATACGGTCATGTTCAGCACGCACATCCTCTCGGAGGCCGAGCAAATCTGTGACCGTGTGCTCATCATCCACCAGGGGCGCGCCATCGCCGCAGGGCCGCCGCAAACGCTCCGTGACGAGTTGCAGAAGAGCGGGCGCGTGTTCGTGCGCATCGGCGGCGCAAGCACGGATGCAGAGGAGTTGGTGGCTCTGCTGGAGAGGGTGCCGAGCGTGGCGCGGGTAGAAGCGATGGACACGGGCTTCGCGGTGACGGCGTGGGGCGGTAAGGACATCCGCCCGGCGATTGCGCGCGCCGTCACCGAAGCGGGCCGGCCGCTGCTCGAACTGCGCCCGCTCGCCATGACTCTTGAGGATATCTTCCTTGAGGTGACTCAGGTTGACGATGTGGAGGCCGGCGGTGCATAGCGGCGTTTACCTTGCCCTCGGCATATTTTGTTTTTCGTGGCTCCGACGGCTGAAGCCGTCGGCTATCGTAGTAGAGTGCTGCAACTGTTGCGAAATAGCCCACGGCTGAAGCCGTGGGAACTTATAAGGTGAGCCGTTACGATGAATGACCACCAAGCCGAATCCCGCTACGAGGTCCCACCGCCGGCGCTGACCGGCAGCGTGTGGGCCATCTTCAAGCGCGAACTGGGGCAGTACTTCGTCTCGCCGATTGCTTACTTCGTGGCGTTCGTGATCCTGCTCATCATGGGGTTGGCGTTCAACGCCTACCTCGAAATCTGGAAAGACCAGCGGACGACGGCGAGCGCCCCGGCGCTGGTGGGCTTCTTTGTGTCGCTGATGGTGTTCATGGCGCCGCTGCTCACCATGCGTCTGCTGGCCGAGGAGAACCGCGAAGGCACCATCGAACTGCTGCTCACGATGCCGGTACGCGATATCGATATCGTGTTGGGTAAATTCCTGGGCGCGTGGGCTTATTACACGCTGCTGCTGCTGGTCACGGTCGTTTACCAGTTGATCCTGGCTTCGGTCGCACAGCCCGACATGGGCGCGGCGATTGCTTCGTACATCGGGGCGTGGCTGTACGGCGGCGCGTCGCTGGCGGTCGGGCTGATGTTCTCGGCGCTGACCGAAAATCAAATCGTTGCAGGGTTTCTCGGCCTCAGTGCGCTGATGGTGATGTTCCAGGCCAACACCTTCGCGCTTTCCATCTCGGACCCGAACCTGCGCGAGTTGGTCCGCGCGCTGAGCACGGGCACGCACTACTACCGCTCCTTTGCAAACGGCATCGTGCGGCTGGAGGATGTGCTGTTCTTCGTCTTTGTCATGGCGGGGGCGTTGTTCGTCGCGGTCCGCATGGTCGAGTCGCGGAGGTGGCGCTGATGCACACAGACTATAAACTGATGGCGGCGCGCGTCCTGAGCATCGTCGGCGTGATCGCGGCGTTTGCAGCGCTGGCAGTGCTGCTCACCGGCGGCGACATTGCAGTGATCCTGGTCGCGCTGGGAGCCGGCGTATTGGGATTCGGCGGCTGGTTCGTGCTGGCGCCCGACGACATGCGGGGCATCATCCGGGGCCGGCAGGTGCGCCACGGCGCGTTTGCGGTCATCAGCAGCGCGCTGTTTATCGGCGTGTTGGCGCTGCTCTACGTGCTCGCCACGCGAAACGAAGTCTCGGCGGATTTCACCCAGACCCAGCGCTTCACGCTCAGCAGCGCATCGAAGCAGGCGCTCGCCGATCTCAAAACGCCCATCCACATTACCGGCTTCTACGCCGCCAGCAGCATCCAGGCGCAAGAGAATATCACCGTGCTCCTGCGCCAGTACAGCGAGGCCACCGGCGACCTCATCACCTTCGAGTTTATCGATCTCAACGAGCGCCCCACCGTCGCCGCCGCCTACGGCGCGACCGCCGACGGCATGCTCTTTGCGCAGCGCGAAGGCGACCCGCCCGAACTGGCCGAATTCATCCTGTCGTCCACCGAGCGCCAGATCACCCGCGCGATTTTGAAGCTGATCAAGTCCGGCGATTTCAAGGTGTATTTCGTCGCCGGGCACGGCGAATACGACCCCGCCGGCGAAGAAGACAACGGCATGTCGGTCATTGACGAGGCGCTGCACGACCTTTTCGATATCGAGACGGCGGAGTTAAACTTGCTAGAAGGCGAAATCCCGGAGGATGCGAGCGGGTTGGTCATCGCCGGCGCGATTACGCGCTTTCTGCCGGCGGAGGTGGATCTGCTGGCCGGCTACCTGGCGGACGGCGGGCGGTTGATGCTCCTGGCTGATCCGCCGCTGCCGCCCGACACGCAGCAGTTCTTGGACGCCGAGGACCCGCTCGTGCCGCTGCTGTGGGAGCAATACGGCGTGCGCTTCCGTGAGGATGTGGTGATCTCCAGCGCCAATCTTGACAGCCCGTTCGAGCCGTTCGGCGATTGGATGAGCGGCGACCACCCGGTGACGCAAAACCTGCGGCAGCGCCCGCCGGTTTTTTCGCTGGCGCGCTCGATAGAGGCCGCCGAGTCGCGCCCGTCGGGCGTGCTGGTGTTGGACTTGGTGCGCAGCCGGGCCGAGGACCTCGGCGAGACCGACTTTGAGAAGCTGCTCGAAAGCCCGCCCGCCTATCGTTATGACGCCGATGTCGATATGCCGGGGCCGCTGCTGCTGGCGGCGGCGGTGCAGAACCACATCGGCGAGGCGAACGAGACGCGCATCGTGCTGGTGGGCGATTCCAGTTTCGTCACCAACGAGTATTCGAGCTTTCCGGGTAACTATATCCTTTTCCTCGACGCCATCGATTGGCTGATCGACTACAGCGCCGAAATCGACGTCGAGGTGATATCGGACACGACGCGCCTGCCGCCGACTTACACCAGCGACCAGGGCGCGCTCATCGGTTTTCTGACCATCATCGTCATGCCGGCGGCGGTGCTGGCGGTTGGCCTAGTCGTATGGTGGACCCGGCAGCAGGGATAAGAAAGACATGAACAAGCGCACGGTCCAGTTATTGGTTTTGGCGGCGGTGTTTATCGCGCTGCTGGCGCTGGTGCAGGTGACCAGCGCGCCGCAGGACAACGGCGAGTCCCAGCCTCGAACTCTGCTCGACGTAGACCCCCAGCAGATTCGACTGATCCGGGTGCAGCGCGTGGTCGACGGCGCGGCGACCGTCTTGGAGCGCGACGCGGCGGGTGCGTGGGCCATCACTTCGACGGCGGCGTATCGGGATGCGCCGGGCGAAGACGGCGCAATGCGCGAACTGCCCACTTACCAGGACGCCGCCGACGTGGTCGCTATCGCCGTGGACACGATCCGGCTGCGCGACGATTTCGAGTCGAGCCGCACGACCAGCGACCTGGCGAGCTTCTGTCTGTCACCGCAGCCGGTCTACCGGCTCCGGGTGGCGATGGCGGACGGCGCACAGCACTTGGTCGAAATCGGGTGCGCCAACCCGCAGGACACCGCCTATTATGTGGCGCTGCGCGACGAACCGGCAGTCTGGCTGGCGCACTACGCCGCCATTGACGCGCTGACCAGCATCGTAGACGAGCCGCCGTATCTGTTCCCCACGCCTACGCCCACGCCGTCGGAATAGCCAAGATTTCTAACCGCGAATAACGCGAATAAAGATCATTCGCGTTATTCGCGGTTTATTTTCTCCGTCCCTCGTGCAGGTAGCGCTACAGAATACCGTGGTGTTGGTTTCTTGCACGAATTTGCACCCATATATAGGGTTAATCGATAGGCTCGCCGCCATAT
>JAFGMM010000361.1 GCA_016927535.1 Anaerolineae bacterium | reverse complement strand
ATATGGCGGCGCGCATATCTGCCAACCCTGTATATGGGCACAAATCCCGCGCAAGAAACTATCACCACGGTATTTTGTAGCGCTACCCTCTGTGCCTCTGTGGTGAATTATTCCAATTCATTTTCTGAAGGTCTATAGTGCAAGAACAAGGCTGATACCTTGAATATGGACTCTTGCTGCCTGAACCTCAGCCCCCTCTGCCCCCCTCTCCGCGCCGTGGAGAGGCGGAAGAACGCGCGCAGCGCGGCGGGGGATGAGGTCAACATTCAAAACATCAGCATCGACTTTGCACCGGGGTAATCTAATCGCTCAGGATACAATCTCCTCCGGTGTGGGCGCAACCAAGAAGAAAGCGAATAAAAAGGCCGGCAGCAAGTGCAGCAGCAGGCGGTGCAGCGACGAGTGAATGTGCCAGACCAACTCCTGCGGCGTGATGACGTAGACAAAGAAATAACCCGCCAGCATCACCAGGCACACCGCCAGCGGAAAGACCGCGCCGGCTTTCCGCCGCCACCGGACCCGCCCCGCCGTCAGCGCCAGGTAGAACAGCAAAAAGGTGACGATGTTCTCCGAAAACCACCCGCTGAACGCCTGGAAGTATTCCCCGGCGATGACCCGGTAGCGCGCCCCATCCAGCAGCTTCTCGACCGTCGATTGGCCCTGCGCCGCAATGATATCATTGGCGACGGCGTAGCGCGCCTTGAAATAAATCACGACGAGCAGCACGGGCAGCAGCCCGGCGGCGCAGCGCAGCGCCTCGCATGCGGCGGCGCGCCCGCCTTTCCGAGCCGCGGCATAACTCAACCGCACCGCCGCGACCACCACCAAAAATAAAATGCCCTCGTTCTTGGTCCAAGCCGCCAGCCCGGCGGACAAGCCGGCTAACACCAGCACCCCCCAACGCCGGCCCGCCAAGCGGTCGTATAAGTAAAAGAGCACCACCGTCCCCAACACGTAAAAGCCCAGCGGAATATCGGCGTACTGCTCCGCGCCGCGCTGGGTGAAGTACTGCGAACTCAGCAGCAGCATACCGGCCAGGTAGCCCTGCCCCCGGCCCCGCGCCGCCGCCACCGCCGCGACCAGCAGCCCCACCGTGCCGAAGACGAAAAACGCCGCCGCCAGCGCCGGCGCCGCCGGCGTCTCATGCCCGGCGTACAGCCAGCCGCGCGTGACGCTCGCCGGCACCAGCAAAGGGTAATCGGGGTGCGAGCCGATGTTCTCCGCGAAGCCGTCAACCCAATGCGCGCCGCCCCGGAAGATAAAGCGCGCGCGCAGGTTCCAGATGGCGAAGGCGTCCCAAGTGCCGTGAGGTTGAATGAGCGTGCGCGTCACGAAGTCGAGCAGCGCCGCCGGCAGCAGAGCATAAAAGCCCAGCGCTAAGAACCGCTCGATCCAGACGGCGCGCGCCCTCCGCGCACGGGGCCTGACCGGCGGCAAAACGACCGCCCAGCGGCGCGCGTGCATCACATACGCCAACCCCACCAGCGCGCCGCCGCACAGCAGCAGGTCGATGAGCCAGGCGCTCGGCTCCGGCGATACAAACGCCATCCACCCGAACAACGCGCACGAAGTCACGCCGAAGCCCAAGCCCGCCCCCAGAAAAAGCTTCAAGAACAGGTCTTCCCGGAGCGCGGCGCGGTGCGTCCAGAAGATGCTCGCCAGCGCCCAGCCGGTGAGCACGGTCATCAGCAACCAGGCCGGCATCTCACCCGCCCGGCGCGATCTGGGGGTTGCGCAGCAAGACCACGCCGTCGCCGAAATCGTGCACAACCTGGAGCGACGCGCGCGTCGCTGCGTCGTCGAAGCTCGCATCGACCGCGACCGCGCCGGCGGCGAAGTACCCGACCACCCACACGCAGCACGCCGCGCCTTCTTCCACGGTCAGCGGGGCCAACGCATAGCGGGCGAGCGTCAGAACATACTGTCCGCCAAGCCCGGACCTCACGGTATCGGAGACAAAACCGACCCTACCGTGAGGCGGCAGCAGGGCGCGCAGCCGCGTAAATCGCTGCTCGACGCGGGTAATCTCGTGCTGCTCGTAGGGCGGCCACTCAAGCTGTAGCTGGATACCCGAAATCAACCGCTGCTCGGCGTTTAGGACATACAGAACCAGCAGCACCAAGCCAATCTTGGCCGAGAGCGAACCTAGAATCCGGGCGGCTTTCACAAAAGCCCTCACCGCCGCGCATCGGCACGGGCGAACGGACCGGCGACCCCGGTCTCGACCAGGCTGTGATAGAGACCCGGCCGGCGATAGGCATTCCCCCAAATCTCCCGCGCGCGGTAATCGCGCAGCGCGTCGATATCGAACCTGGCGATAAAGATGCCCTCCCGCTCGCCCGCCTCGACGACGAGCATGTCGCGCGTCCCCTTGTCGTCGAACGCGATGCCGTCGAACGCGACAGAGTGCCCGTTCTCCTGCGGCGCGGCGTAATTCGCCATCGCCATCCCGACCATGTTTTCGTAAGCGCGCGTCCTGAACTGCGCGATGCGGTTAAGCTCCACGCCGCAAGCGTTCGGCGTCAAGATCAACTCGGCGCCTTTCAGCATCAAGATGCGCGCGCTCTCCGGGAACTCGCGGTCGTAGCAGATCATCGCGCCGACCTGTACCTCGCCCTGCGCCGTATCCAGCGCGCTCACGTAGAAATCGTCGCCGCGCGTGCACCCGGACTCCACGCCGAAATCGCAGGTATGCACTTTGGCATAGGTCAGCACAATCGCGCCGTGCCGGTCGATGATCGAAACGGTGTTGCGCGGCGGCCCGTCCCACCGTTCGAGGTAGGTAAGGGCAATCGCCATGTTCAATTCCCCGGCGAGCGCCTTGAAGTGCTGCACAAAAGCATCGTCCGGGCCGACTGCGCGCGACTCCCAGGCGGCGCGCGTTTCGGGCTTATCAGGATCATAGAAGCTGTAACCGATGTTCCACATCTCCGGGAACAGCGCGACATCCGCGCCCAGCGCGCCGGCGCGCCGGCAGAACGCCTCGCCCTTTTCGAGATTGGCGTCCTGGTCGGTGCCGTGCGACGCCATCTGAAGCAGCGCAATATTGATCGTGCTCATTGACAAACTCCATTTCACCACGGAGCACACAGAGAGCACAGAGATTCTCGAAGTCTCTCCGTGTACTCCGTGCTCTCCGTGGTAAAAATCTTAAAACCCCTCAAGCTTGCTCAGGTCGGCGCGGCCCGCCGCCATGCGCCCGATGCGCTGCAACAGCGCCAGGCGATTCGCCCGGATCGCCTCGTCCGGGTCCATCACCAGCACGCCGCCCGCCTCCGCCGGCGCAAAGAAGGTCGTAATCGCGCCTACCATCGGCTCGAACGCCGCCAGCATCGCGCCGATATTGTCGTCCGGCGTAAGCGCCGCGTCTGCCGCGCGATATGCAGTGTAAAGATCGCGCTCGGCGAGTTCGGCGAAATCGTCGGGGCGCAGTGGAAAAAACTCGTCATACTTGCGCGTGATGCGCACGCAGCGCGCGTAAGCGTCCAGGGTCGCCGCCCAATCACTGCGCGCCGTCCACTCCGCCAGCTCGCGCACGCCGGCCGCCGCACGGTAAGGATTGTGCCCCTGCTCCACCAGCACCGCTTCTACCACGTCGTGCGCGCAGCCCTGCTCGCGCAGCAGCACATATAGCCGCCCCGCCACGAACTCGACCACCTGCGCCGGCACCCCGGCATCGACCAGCACCGGCTGCACCGCCGCCGAAACGCTCAGCGCCCGGTTCAGGTTCAGGTCAATCGCGTGCTCAAGCAAAATCTGCACCAAGCCCAACGCCACGCGCCGCAAGCCATACGGGTCCGCCGAGCCGCTCGGCGCCAGCCCCACCGCGAACAACCCAAGCAGGCTGTCTAAACGGTCGGCAATCGCCAACACGATGCCGGCCGGCGTCTTCGGCAGGACATCGCCGGCGCTGCGCGGCAGGTAGCCCTCGAAGATCGCTTCGGCCACCGGGCGCGGTTCGTCGCTCATCAGCGCGTACTCGCGCCCCATGACCCCCTCCAGCGCGGTCATCTCGGTGACCATATGCGTCGCCTGGTCGGCTTTGCTCAGGTGCGCGGCGCGCTCGGCATACGCCAGATCGCGCCCTTGCAAGCCCAGCGCCGGCCCGATCTGGCCGACTATCGCCTTCACGCGCTCCGACTTGTCCAGGTACGACCCCAGCCTCTCGTGAAAAGTCTTGGTCGCCAGGCGCGGCAAGAACGCTTCAAGCGGCTGCGTGCAATCCTCGCGGTAGAAGAAATCGGCGTCGGCGAAGCGCGCCCGGATCACGTGCTCGTTGCCGGCGGTCACCACGTCGAGATGGGCGGCGTCGCCGTTGCGCGCCACGATAAAGTAAGGCATCAGCGCGCCGCCGTCGTCTACCACGGGGAAGTAGCGCTGGTGCTTCTTCATCACTGCGATAAGCACCGGGGCCGGCAGTTGCAGGTACTTTTCTTCAAACGCGCCGCGCAGCAGAGTCGGGCGCTCCACCAGGCAAGCCACCTCTTGCAGCAAGCCGGGATCGTCCGGCAGCCGCCCGCCCACCTCCCCGGCGAGCCGGGTCGCTTCCTCCAAGATCACTTTTGCGCGCGCGTCGGGCCGCACGATGATCCCTTCGGCGTCCAGCACGGTGAAGTAATCCGCCGCGCTCGTAACCGCCAGTTCACGCGGTTGGAGCGCGCCGGGGTCGAAGGCGCGCAGGCCGCGCGTGGTCGTGCCGCTGATGACGTCCGCGTAGCTGAAGGGCAGCGGCTTGTCGCCGAAGTAAGCCAGCAGCCAGCGGATGGGCCGCGAGAACGCGACGCCGCTGGCGTTCCAGCGCATCGCTTTGCCGAAGCGCAGCGACGCGATGAGATTAGGCAGCGCTCCGGCGATGACCTCGGGGGCAGGACGCCCGGCTTGCCGCACCGCCGCGACCACGTACTGCCCGCCGTCGATGTCGCGCACTTCGAGCGCGCTCACGGCCACGCCCTTGCTGCGCGCAAAGCCCAGCGCGGCCGGCGCGGGATTGCCGCCCGCATCGAAAGCGCGAGCGGCGGGCGGCCCCTTCACCAGGCTTTCGATATCGCGCTGGCGCGGCGCAACGTTCCGGGCATAGATCACCAGGCGGCGCGGCGCGCCCATCACCTCCACCGCCTCGACATCCAGCCGCAGCTCCTCGAACAGCGCCGGGGCGCGCTCCATAAGCTGGGCCAGCGCATCGCTCAAGTCGCCGGCCGGCAGCTCCTCCGTGCCGATCTCGACCAGCACGTCGGCGGGTTCGACAGGCGACGCGGGCAGCTTGAGCACAGTCTGCTTCATCAGAAGCGCCGCATCGATGATCCAGCCAGACGGCGCTCGATCCAACAAGGGGAACTCGGCGCGCATGCGCTGCTCGACATAAGCCTGTGCGATCTGGTGGGTCAGGCCGGCCATACGCCGGAAGAAGCCGGCGCGCTCAGTCACCCCGACCGCACCGCGCGCATCCAACACGTTGAACAGGTGCGAACACTTCAGGCTGTAGTCATACGCCGGCAGCGCCAACCCCGCTTCGAGCGCGCGCTGGCTTTCGGCCTCGTAGAAGTCAAAGGTGCGGCTGACTTGCTCGATATCAGCAACCTCGAAGTAATACTTGCAGTGCTCCCACTCGCTGTGGCGGAAGATATCGCCGTACTTGAGGTTATCCATCCAGTCGATATCCCAGACCTCGTCCTTGCCCTGCAAGGCCAGCGCGATGCGCTCCAGCCCATAAGTGATCTCGACCGAGACGACCGGCAGTTCCAGGCCGCCGGCCTGCTGGAAATAAGTAAACTGCGTGATCTCCTGCCCGTCGAGCCACACCTCCCAGCCCAGGCCCCACGCGCCCAACGCCGGCGATTCCCAGTTGTCCTCTACGAAGCGCACGTCGTGCTCGCGCTGGTTCAGGCCGAGCGCCTCCAGGCTCGCCAGGTAAAGCTCCTGGGGGTTGCCGGGGTCGGGCTTCAGGATCACCTGGTACTGGTAGTAGTACTGCATCCGGTTCGGGTTCTCGCCGTAGCGCCCGTCGTCCGGGCGTACACTCGGCTCCACATAGGCGACGTTCCACGGCTCCGGCCCTAACGCGCGGAGCGTAGTCGCGGGGTTAGCCGTACCCGCGCCCACCTGGATGTTGTAAGGCTGCCAGAGCAGGCAGCGATGCGCGGCCCAGAATTCATGCAACCTCATAATGAGATCTTGGAAAAAAAGCGGTCGAGCCATCATCACTCTCCTCGCCAGGGAACCGCCGCCGCCTACGGGCGCGGCGACGGAACGATCACATCCACGGCCGGCCCCGCTGCGACAGGCAGTGCAGCGATATCGGTTTGGGGCGCGACTTTCAACAAGTCTACAAAGAGCCATGCCTGGCTCATATCGGGCAGAAGCGCCGCCGCCCAATCGCCCGCCTCGTTGCGAGCGATCAGATTGACGGGCGTATTGAACGCCAGCTTTTGCAAAATCTCGCTCTCGGTGCTGGGTTCGGCGCGGGCGTTGAGCGCATCGACGTTGACCACCGTGCGCGGGACGGCGTGCGAACCGTGCGCGTTGGCTTCGAGTTGTTCGACTGCCCAGGGCGCCCAGGTCTCCGGGCCGACCTGTGACAGAAAGCCCGGACGATCTCCCCCCGCGCTAACATACTGGGGACAGGGATCGGGGTCGCCCCCTCGATAAGTCGTCTCGGCGATAATGCCGCCCGTCTCGTAGTTGACCAGCATCATAACCTTGTCGTAGCGCATTCGGGTCGCCGTCACGCCCCCGGTGTAATAGCAGGTCTCGTAGGGAACCTTTCTCATGCCCTCGCACAAGAGGATGTTAACTTCTTCCGGGCGGGTCGCCAGGTATTCGGCGGGGATCAGCTTCCGGGCTTGCTCTCGCGTGCGCTCGTTAACCTGTTGGACGGTGAGCTTAGGCGCGCCCTCCGGGAAGGGCGCCCACCCCTGGGCGTCCGTGCAAACCTGCCACCCTTCGGGCAGATAGTCGAGCGGCGGCAGTTGCTCGTATGGCTCCGGCCCTGGAATTGTCGCAAGTACACTCAAGTTAGCAGCTTCGCCCCAGTCCGCGCCGGCGGCGGGAATCCACACCGGCCCCTCGCAGCCGGGACCGCCGGCATATACCAGCACATCGCCTGCCGGCGAGTGAGCTACCGCCAACAGCGCCTCTCCGGTCTCGATGACGCAGATCTCCGGCCCGTCGCCGAAGCGCGCCTCTATCGTCTCAGCGCTGACGCCCTTCGCATAGGTAGAGGTGCCCGTCGGCGCGACATAAGCGGTGTTGGGAATGCCCAATACCATGACATGAGACATGCGGGTGGTCGAATCGCTCACCGAAAAGGCGATCAAGGCGCCGTCCAGGCTCCACATACCTCTGGCTATGTCCGTTCCCGGCCCGGCGTCGTAAGCATAGACTTCTTGCCAGGTCGTCGTATCCCAGAGACGCAGCGAGTTACATTCGTCGCCTCCCAAGAAGGCGACAAGGCTTCCATCAGCGTTGAAATAAACCGGCTCGCTGCCTTGCGCCGACGCCCGCAGTTCTCCGGTAGCGGGATCCCAAAAATGCACGCTGCCGCTAGCGTCCCATAGTCTGGTGCCGATGGCGAGAATGGTCCCATCGGGGCTGAACACCGGTCCAAAAGTGAAAAATCTGCCGGTTACGTCGGCTTCGTAATCAACTAATGTGCGCAGCAAAGCTCCGTCTGCCGTGCTCCAGAGATGCAGCCGGCTCCCGCTGCACTCATCTCCACTCACTAAAGCGCCGCAAACCGCCGCCGCCAACATTCGACCGTCGGGGCTGAAAGCAATGCCCTGAACGCCGGCGTCCAGGCCGTCGGAAATCGTGAAAACTTCGGCGTTTTCGGCAAGGTTCCATACGCGCACGAAGTTCTCCGATTCGACAAATTCATATTGATACGTGTCGAGGTTGTATGTAATGTGGCTGCCATAGCTGACTGCCAGCAGAGCGCCGTCGGTGCTGAAAACCAACGAGTTCGCGTGTCCGTTCACTGTGGTGAAAGGGGTAGGTTCGACCCCAGACGGATTCTCTCGAAGCGCGGTCGCGTTCCACAACCACACCTGTCCATCTTTGCCAACCGCCGCCAGATATTGGCCGTCGGGACTAAACGTAACCGCGAGACTCATATCCTCTCCCAGGCCGGGCGGTCGGAGTACGGTCAACTCGGTTAGCGTCTGGATGTCCCATATGCGCAAGATAAAATTCCGGGGAGACCCCTCAGCCGTGGCGAGCGCCAGCAGTGTACCGTCTGGGCTGAATGCCTTGTCGAAACTGCTGATATAACCGGTTTGAGGCATTTTATTAATGTCATATGCAAGATCCCGCAGAATCAAGCCGCCATCGTAGGTCTCATACGCCAATGACTTGCTGTCGGGGCTGAGCAAGACCTGGATATATTGAAACGGATGCTCAAGATCCGTGACTACACCGAGCTGCGCGACATTATCCGGGGTGATGGGAACAAAAGGATCGCCCGGCCCGTCTTGGGCGAGAGCGCCGCCGCCGGTGACCGCCCCTATACAAAGCACAACCAACGCCAACAAATGCAAGAATCGAGTCCTCATGATTCCTCCAAACGATGTATTTGCCGTTCAACTGCTTTGATAATCTGCCTGTGCAATTCCTCGACCGGCTGCGCCGCGTCGAACGTCACCCAGCGCGCCGGCTCCGCCTCGATAAGCGCACGGTAGCCGGCGCGCACCCGTTCGTAAAACGCCAGGGCGTGCGTATCCATCCGGTTCCATTCGTCGCCGGCCGCCGCCGCGCTGCGTCGCCGCGCCAAACCCGCATCCGCGCCGATATCGAGATACAGCGTCAGATCGGGCACCAGGCCGCCTGTGGCGAACGCCGTGATCTGCCGCAGCGCCTCCAAGTCTAGCCCGTGTCCGTAGCCCTGGTACGCCAGCGTACTATCGTAATAGCGGTCGCTGACCACCACGCCGCCGCGCGCCAGGTGAGGCCGGATCGCCTGGTAGACGTGCTGGGCGCGTGACGCCGAGTATAGCAGAATTTCGGTGCGCGGGTGCATCGCCGTGTTATCCAGGTCGTGCAGCACCGCGCGCACCTGGTCGCCGATGGGAGTCCCGCCCGGCTCGCGCGTGAGGAGCACGTCGTAGCCGCGCGCCCGCAGATAGTCGGCCAGCGGGCGCGCCTGGGTTGTCTTGCCGGAGCCTTCCGGCCCTTCTAAGGTAATGAAATAGCTCATCGCCCACAAACACAGTAAAGGGCACGGTGCGCCGTGCCCTCTGTGAAACCTATAACCCTCAGGTCGCGTCAGTCGCGGTAGATGCGCACGTAGCGATTAGGATCCCTGCCGTAGCTCTGCGAAGCCAGGTGCGCCGCCGTCGCCAGTTCGTGCTGCAACCGGCGCATCCGTGCATCCTGGGGCTGCAAATCGACCGCGCGCACGCCGTGCCGGATTTTCTCGATGGCCTCCTCCGCCTCGCGGATCGCGCCTGCGCGCGGGTCTTCGAGTTCCGGGCGCTCGACGCGGAAGTAATTGGTCAGGAAGTTTTCTAACTGCGTCAGCGTATTGGAGCGCAGCACATAGATCGGCGTGCCCCGGTGCTCGGCGTCTACGATCAAACGCGGGCGCCGGCGGTAAAAGTTCTTCAGGGTGACGACCGTCTGCGCGTCGGTCAGGTCATCCACGATATCCACCGGCAGGCGCAGACGCCGCGCCACCTGGTCAAGGCGGTTGCGGGCTACGCCGTAAGGATACACGCGCAGCGGTTGAAACGGCGTGGATACTTCATCGTCAAGCTCGTCGCTATCGCTCCGGTAGCGGCCCTTCACGTCGTGCACTTCGCTCGTTACGCGCGGGCCGCCGTTGCGCCCGTTGACCGCCTCCGGCACCATCCGCTCGACCTGGATTTCGCCCTCCACATCGCGCGAGCGCACCTCGACCGGCAGGGGCCGCCCGCGCAGCGTCGAGTCTACGGCGGCGGCTACGTCCGGGTGAATGGCGAGCCGGTGCCGGGTTTGCAGTTCGATCAACACATCGAAGGTCGGCGGCGCGCGGCGCTCTAACACGGTCTTCTGCGTCCCGCGCCGGCGCGCCTCCTCGTCGGAGAGCGTCACCGCCTCGATGCCGCCCACCAAGTCGGAGAGCGTGGGGTTGAGCAGCAAATTATTCAACTCGTTGCCGTGCGCCGTGCCGATAAGCTGCACGCCGCGCTCGGCGATGGTGCGCGCAGCCAGCGCCTCCAGCTCGCGCCCGATCTCGTCGATGACGATCACTTCGGGGTTGTGGTTCTCCACCGCTTCGATCATCACCTCGTGCTGGAGCGCCGGCTCCGCGACCTGCATACGCCGGGCGCGCCCCACCGCCGGGTGCGGCACATCGCCGTCGCCGCCGATCTCGTTGGAGGTATCCACGATCACCACGCGGCGCTTCTCGGCCAGCACGCGCGCCGCCTCGCGGAGCATGGTCGTCTTGCCCACGCCGGGCGGCCCCAGCATCAAGATGCTCTGCCCGCTCTCGACCAGGTCGCACACGATATCAATCGTGCCGTATACCGCACGCCCGACCCGGCAGGTCAAACCGACGATCACGCCGCGCCGGTTGCGAATCGCCGAGATGCGGTGCAGTGTGCGCTCGATGCCGGCCCGGTTGTCTGCGTCGAAGTCGCCGACCCGCTCGATCACATAATCGATCTGGGGCCGGGTAACTTCCTGCTCGCTCAGCACCACCTCGCCGTCCGTGTAGCGGGCGGTTGGCACACGACCGAGGTCAAGAATGACCTCCAACAGTTCGTCGGTGCGCCCGATTTGCTCCAGTTTTTTTGTGATCGTGGCGGGTAGAATCTCGATCAGTTGGTCGATATCGTCGGTAATTTGATAACCCATAAAATCTTCTATGTCTCTTTAGCCTTTGATTGCAACGCTTGCATATTCGACTCCGGCAAAGGCGGCGGCTTGACGTCAAGGACATCCAACACCGCACGCGGGTTTGCCGGCAGCGGTTGGAGCGCGGGGTCCTTAGCCCGCCGCACCGTGTGCTTGCCCATCACTGCCTGGCGCGCCCACAGCGTAAACCCGGCGCTCGCCAGCGGTTCGCGCAACCATTGCTGGTAGCTCTGTACCACGCAGTACACCGGCGTCCGCTCGGCCGGCGCAAAGCGAGTCAGTGCATCGGCGATCAGGTCGGCGGTCTGCTCGTAAGCCTCCGGGTGCAGCAAGGGCCTTATCAAAACACCGCGCTGCCCCTTGAAGATCGTCAAGTAGCCCATGGCGTGACCGTCGTCGTTATAGTGGACCAAGCCGCGCTCGCCCGCCTCCGGCGGCGGGATCGCCTGCTGCGCCAGGTGCGGCACCGTATTGACGTACAGCGCCGTGACGCCCACTACATCGGCGTCCACTGCCGGGCGCAACAAACGCGCCGGCGGTGTGCCCACATATGCCGCCGTGCGCCGCCAGATATCCTGCCGCGAGAAGGTCACAAAGCCGGCCTCGCGCAGCGCGACGAAGGTCTGCGAGCCGGGGTCTACCTCGGCGTTGAGGATGTGCGCGCCGCGCCGGCCCGCCGCCTGCACCAACCCTTCGACCAGCCCCAGCCAGCACGCCTCGTCGGCGCCCTTGTCCAGATCGGGCGCCAGGTAGGCGATGTAAGCCTGCTGGGCGCCCTCTTTGTGGCGCAGCAGCCCCACCAACCCCTCGTCGCCGTCGCGGAGGATGTAGGTCGGCATACCGAAATCGCTCAGCGGCAGCGCCGAAAGAAACGCTTCGTTGATCGGGTTCAGGCCGCGCGTCAAACCGGTCACCGTGTCCAGGCTCACGCCCTGCGGCGCGACGCGCCGCACAAACGGCACATCCGACAGCAAAAACCCCCGCACCGGTTTGTTCTCGGTCATGGCCGGCTCTCATGCACCAGGTCAAGCTGCATCTCATTACTAGGCTTGAAGCCCAGCATCCGGTAAAGCGTCTCACCATCTTCGCTGGCGTGCAATGCGACCTTTGTAATCCCCTGCTCGTTTATCCACTGGAGCATGGTCTGCATCAACTTGCGGGCCACGCCTTGACGCCGGTAGTCGCCGTGCGTGAACATGTTCATGATGTAGGCGATGCGCCCGGAGGGGTTGTTAGGCGCGGGCAGGTGCCGGTCTACCGTCAGCCCGCCGCTCGCAACCGGCCAATCACTCTCGGTGACCGCCAGCCAGATGTGAACGCCGCCGGCCTCCAGGTCGCAAGCCAGGAGATGCGCGCTCGCCCGCGACACCGCATCAAGTTTTGCCGGGTCGGTCTCGCCCATCGCCTCGAACATCGCACGCCGCAGCCGGACGATATCGGGGATATCCTCCTTGGTTGCCTTGCGGATGGTTATCGCTTGTTCCATAGGCCGCTTATTTTAGCGCAATCGCCGCCGGGTATGCAACGCACCCACCTTGCCGCCTCACGCCGCCCTGGGCAAGCCGGCGGGTTGCCCAAGACAATACAGCAAGGACAAAACAACCCCACCTCACCTCAATTATAACGGATTACGGTTAAATTTTGATGAGTCGGGGGTTAAGGTTTACAAGGCGACACCGATAGGTCGTGCCCAAAGCTCCCAAAGAGCAAGGTCCCCCTGGGAGCTTCCCTCGCCTACCTCTACAACTGGTTATACTTCGCGCGGATGTTCGGAATTAAATACTCCTCAAACGTGCGCGTCTCGTCGTAGTCCGGCGCCCAGCCCCAGTCGGTGCGCGCCCTGCCGTCGTCTTGATCGACCGGCCAGCTATCGACGATGCGCTGCCGGCTCAAATCCGGCGCAAATGTGATGTTGGCGTCCGGGAAAGCCGACTTGGTGCGCGCCGCCAGCTCGCCGGCCGTGCGGCTGAAGCTGGTCACATTGTACACGTGCGAAGTCAGCCGTTCGGCGGGCGCGCACTCCAGCTCGATCAGCGCCTTGATCGCATCCGGCATCGCCAGGAAGGGCAGCCGCGTATCCTCGCGCACAAAGCACCGGTAGGGCCGGTCCTGCGCGGCGTAGTGGATCATCTCCGGCGCGTAGTCGGTGGTGCCGCCGGTCGGCATGGTGAACGCGCTGATTAAGCCGGGGAAGCGCAGCGCGCGGAAGTCGATATAGTGCGGGTCAGGGCCGGCGGCAAGCTGCTGGTAGTAGTCGGCATAGTAGCGGCCCAGGCGCTCGCAGTACAGCTTGTTGCAGCCGTACATCGTGATCGGCTCGGTCCACTGGTGTTCTCTCACCGCGCCGACCGCCGCTTTCGTCGCCAGGTCGGGCATACCATACACCGCTACCGAACTGGGGAACATGAACTTGACCCGTTCGCCCAGCCAGATCGCCTGCTCCACGGCGCGCCGCAGCAGGTTCAGCGTACCTTCCACGTTCACGCGGTGCGCCGCCTCCGGCATGAACTCGGCGCGCGTGGAGAGCAGCGCCGCCAGGTGGTAAAAACAGGATATCGCGTACTCGGAAAGCAAGCGGTCGAACAGCGAACTATCGAGAATATCGCCGACGACCACCTGCTCGCAGCGCTCGCGGAGCGGCCTGGGCACCGGCTTGACATCGAGCGCGAGGATATTGTTTACTCCCTTGTCGGAAAGCGCCGTGATGAGCGCCTGGCCGATCTCGCCGGCAGCGCCGGTAATGAGCACAACCTCTTTACGCATAACTTACTCCTTGTGTCGATCCATATCATGCCGCGCGCGGCCCGCCTGCAAAGCAGCGCCGGACCAGCCGCGCACGGCCCAACTTTACGTTATCACAATTGCTATGTCCGGGAAAGGCGTCATCCGCTTTTGACCAGCGGCACCCACACAACATGAACCACGCCGGAGGCGACGAACCCCGCCGCCAACATCTGCGCCCACAGGTACGCATCGACCATCAGGAAACCTACCAGCACCACCAGCACAAACGGGATATAGGCGGCCATCGCCGGCGCCCACGGCAGCGTAAACGGCTCGCCGCACACGCGGCAGGCTCCCTCGCTCAGCGGGTTATAGAAAAACTTGCTCCACCACGCGAGCGCCGATTTGCCGCAGTAAGGACAGGTCGTCCCGCCCATTGCACACCTCACAGATCGCCTCACCCCCAAGACACCCGCGCTTTCCCTGTTCTCTGTGCTCTCTGTGTCTCTGTGGTGAATTGCCTTTGTCTTACCGTCTTACTTCACCAGCAGGCGCATATACTCCCCGATGTCCGCGATCTCCTCCAGCGCCCAGGTCGCCTCGATGATCGCATCCTGCCGCGCTTCGTCGATCCACAGCCCGGCCTGGCTGCGGAACTTGGCGACAAGCTCCGCGTCGCTCATCGGGTCCATCGGGTCGCCCTTCGCATAATCGACGCGCCGCGTGTGGACGCCGCCGCTCGCCGTCGTGATGCGCACCTCGGCCGGCTGCACCTTCGGGAACAGCCCCTCGAACGCCGGCTCCGCCAACACCTGAATCCTGGGCAGCAGCCGCCAGATCGCCGGGTCTTTCAGCCGCTCCTCGTGAAACGCGGTCGGCAGCACGCTCCGGTCGATGCACGCCACCGCGATGCAGTACGGCAGCGAGTGATCGGCGGTCTCGCGCGTAGTCGGCTTATACTTGTCCGGGTCGCTGAGGATTTCCGCGCCGCGCCGGAGCGTCTTCACCGTCACCTTGCCGATCTCCACCGGGTTAATATTGTGCTCTTTGCAAAGGTGAATCGTCGCGCTGATGGGCGAATGGGTCAGGTACTCGGTGGGGTAGGCCTTATAGCTGCACCGGGTAATCAGAAACTCCTTGCCCAATCCGTCGGTTAAAACGTTTTGATCCCACCGGACATTACGAATCGTATCGAAAAGGCCTTCGCGTCCTTCGATGACCAGCGCCGGCCCGGTGTAGCCGCGCCGCGCCAGCTCCGCCGCGATCACGCCCGCCTGCACCGCCATCGGGTCGGCGGTGTTCTTCATATTGCTGAGGTGCCCGGCCACCACGCAGCCGAAAGTGTTGCGCGCACTCCCGCCGATACCCACCGCGTGCACCATCTGATCGACCGTAAGACCGAGCATACGCCCCGCCACCAGCGGGCTGACGAACTGGGTAAGCGTGGCGTGGTGCCAGCCCACCTCGCGGACGCCGGGGTCGGCGGCCAGGCACCAGCGCATCTCAAGCTCGTAGCCGATGAGAATCGCCGACAGCACATCGGCGCCGCCCCGGCCGGCTTTTTCGGCGCAGGCCAATCCCGCCGGGATAATATCGGAGGGGTGCGAGGGGTCCTGCTTCCAGTAGATATCGTTATAGTCCAGCGCGCGCACCAGCAGGCTGTTCATCAATGCGGCGTTGACCGCGTTCGTCCTTAAGCCGCTGCCGATGACGGTCGCTTCGGGCGCGCCGCCCAGCGCTTCGGTGTAGTCGTGCGCGATTTGCATATCGCGGCTGCCCAGCGCGCCGAACGCACAGCCCACGCTGTCCAACAAGAAACGCTTGGCCTCTTTGATCGCGTCGGCGGGCACATCTTCGAGCTTTAGATTCGCGGCGAACTCCGCCATGGTGCGGCTGATAGATCGTGTATGAGACATAGGAGCCTCCTCGAAACACAAAATGGGGGATGGTATATCCCCCTGCCAGACACGAGATGTCGTTATCCCCGCTCCGCTTCGGTGAGCACCTGGTCGAACAGAATCAACCCCCTATCCACCAAGTCTTTGTTAATGTTCAGCGGCGGAGCAATGCGCATCGCCGAAGGGCCGCACGGCAGCACAATCAAGCCCCTCTCGAACGCGCTCTCGACCACGCGGTCGCGCAAATCGGGCGCCAACTGGCCGTCGGCGCCAAATTCAACGCCGAGCATCAACCCTTTGCCCCGCACATCCACAATCGAGGGGTGGCGCGGCTTCATCTCGTCCAGCGCGTCCACGATATACTCGCCCATCTCGGCGGCGTTCTTCCTGTAGGGTTTGCCGCCGGTGATCTCGTCGCCGTTCTCGATCAGGTCGATGGTCGCCAGCGCCGCCGCGCAAGCAATCGGGTTGCCGCCGAACGTGTTGCCGTGCGCGCCGGGCGGCCAGGTCATCAACCCCTTGCGCGCAATCATCGCGCCCAGCGGCATCCCACTGGCGATGCCCTTCGCAATCGCCACAATATCCGGCTCGACGCCCCAGTGCTCAATCGCAAACCATTTGCCCGTGCGCCCCATCCCCGACTGCACCTCGTCCACGATCAGCAGCATCCCGTACTTATCGCACAGCGAGCGCAGATCGCTGAGAAAGCAGTCGCACGGCACGATGTAGCCGCCCTCACCCTGGATCGGCTCGACCAGCACGGCGGCGACCTCCTCACCGGGGAACATATGCTTAAAGACCACATCTTCGATATAGGCCACCGACCGGCACGGCCCGTCCAACTTATGGCAGGAACCCAACTCCCCGCAAACGCACTTCTTAGGGTTGGCATACGGCACGTGCGTCACGCCCGGCACCATCGGGAAGAAGCCCGCGCGCTGGATGGCCTTGCTCGCCGTGAACGAAAGCGCGCCCAGCGTCCGCCCGTGAAACGCGCCGTGAAACGCAATAAAGCGCGCCCGCCCGGTCGCCCAGCGCGCCAATTTGATCGCTGCCTCGATGCTTTCCGCACCGGAGTTCGTCAGGAACGTGCGCGCATCATCCGAGAAAGGCGCGATCCGGTCCAGTTCTTCGGCGGTCTTCACCTGCAATTCATAATAAAAGTCCGTACCGCCGATGTGAATCAGCTTGGCAGCCTGCTCTTGAATGGCTTTGACCACTCGCGGGTGACAGTGCCCGGTCGAAGTTACGGCGATGCCGGCGGCGAAGTCGATGTAGTGGTTGCCGTCTACGTCCCACACTTCCGAGCCTTGCGCGCGCTCCACCACGAGCGGATAGGGTCGCGTGTACGAAGGCGAAATCGCAGCCGCGTCGCGCGCGACGATGCTCTGCGCCTTCGGTCCTGGTTTGGTCATCATAGCGTCAATCGTCTCCTAAAGATATAGCTTCTGCTTGGATAGATGCCCGCCGGGGACCCCATCCCGCCCGGCAACGATATATGCGGCCCGTGAATTCTACCGCAAGTTCTCGTTTGCAGACACAGGTCAGAAGTCACGGCTTCACGGCTTCGGTCCGATTGACAAGCGCTAAAACACATGCTCAAATAAAATCGTCATAGGGTCTAACTGATGATATCGAGCAAGAGCAACAAACAAATTAAACTGATCCGCCGGCTGCAAACCCGCAAAGCGCGCGAAGAAACCGGGTTATTCGTGGTCGAAGGGATACAAGCGGTCGTCGAAGCGCTGGCCTACCCGGACCGGGTCGAGATGGTCGTCGTCTGCCCCGACCTGCTGACCAGCGCAATAGGCTACGAAGCCGTGCGTCGGGCCGCGCATGCGCCGGACATCCATGTACTGGAAACCACCGGCGCCGTCTTTGAGAGCATCGCCAGCCGGGAACACCCGCAGGGCATCGCCGCCGTCGTGCGGCAGCAATGGCATCACTTGGAGCAGACCGGGCGCGCATCCGACCCGCTCTGGGTCGCGCTCGACGCCGTGCAGTATCCGGGCAACCTGGGCACCATCCTGAGAACCTGCGACGCGGTTGGGGCGTCGGGCGTCATCCTGCTGGACGCCGCCGCCGACCCCTACCATCCGACGGCAGTCCGCGCCGCCCGCAACGCCATATTCACCCAGAAGCTCGTTCACACCGATTTCGACAGCTTTGCGCATTGGAAGCAGCGCACGGGCTACCAACTCGTCGGCGCGTCTGGCGACGCACCGTGTGCATACCGCGATATCGCCTACCCCCTGCCCATGATCCTGCTGCTGGGCAGCGAGGGCGAAGGCCTGGCGTCGCAGCGCCGGGCGCTGTGCGACGCGGCGGTCTCTATCCCGATGCGGGGCCGCAGCGACTCGCTAAACGTAGCCGTAGCCGCCGCCGTTATCCTGTACGAAATTCTCGCGCAGAACCCTTGAGCAAGCACACCGCCGCCGATCACGCCGGCCTGATCTTGGGGCGCACGGCGTCCATGAACGCAATCGCAAATTCGGCGTCGGCGGGGGTGGCGCTCGCGTTAGGATAACGGATGAGCACCGCGTAGTCAGACAGCCGGTCCAGATCAGCCTCATCAAGCACGAGGTCAAAGCCCGCCGGCCGGCACAGTTCGTAAATTTCCTTTAGGTCATGCGTCTTAGGAAAGAAAACCTGGCGCTGGACCAGAAACGCCTTCAGGAGCTTTTCCACGCACTGCTGAGCGTGAAAGCATACCATGTCAAACAGAGAGGTCTCCATCTGCATCGCTGCATAGGCCATTTGATAATCTTGTTCGGCCTTCTCGATCCAGATCATCGAATCCCGGACCGGGTCGTCGCTCATGGCTCCGCCGTCCTCCTTCCACCACCTCCCGCCGGGACGCACACCGGGTAACCCACTGCGCGCATACAGCACCCGTCCTTTCTTCAACACCTCGTACAAAAAAGGGTTGAACCGGTCGCGCTGCTCTTCAAGCTCTTGCGGCGTATAGACCAGGATATCCATCGGGAAAGGGCGCGCCGGAAACAGCTTACCCACCTGCGCCGTCCGCTCCATCCGCGATTCGATATCACTCTCCATAATCACCAGCAGATCGACATCACTGTCGGGCGTGGGGCTGCCATAAGCATACGAGCCGAACAAGACGATCTGCTCCGGCGCGCAGTTCGCCACGATGCGCACGACGATCTCGTGCAGCCGTTCCTCGGTCACCGGCTCGCGGTTAACCCGCGCCAATCGCGTCCCGTCCATCGAACCTCACCTCATACATTCACCGACTTGCTCACATCCCCCAGGTTGATCGTGCGCACTCCACGCAGCGGCGGCATCTGCGAGACCAGCGCGATGGCGACCAGGATCACCACCGCCGCGACCCAGGTCTGCGGGTAGATCACAAAGACATTGCCCGCCACGTCGGTATCGTAGAGCTGAGTCACGTACTGCACGAGCCAATAACTGGGCAGCACGCCCAATATCAGCCCGGCTCCGGTGGCAAGCATCGTCTCCCAGGTCACCAGCCGCACCACCTCACCCATCGAGACGCCCTGTGTGCGCATTACGGCGAGTTCGTGGCGGCGCTCGCGCATACTGGCGTTGATCGAGTTGAACATCACGACGAAGGTCAGGAACATCCCGAAGCCCAGGAAGATGTAAGCAAACTCGCCCTCAAAATCGGCGGCGCGCTGGATATCTTGCGTGGTGACCGGCCAATCCGCCACGCCGATCACGCCTGGCAGGCCGGATAGCTCGCGCTGCACATCCACGCGGCGGGCCGGATCGACCCGCACATACGCTTGATTGGCCGGGCGCACGCCCAGCGGCGTCCACTCCTGGAGCAGCGACATCGGTACGTACATCGGCGCGCCTAACACCTGCTTCACGATGCCTTGCACGGTCACCGTCGCCGACTGCCCCTGCACGGTCACTTGCAGCGTATCGCCCACCCGCGCGCCCAACGCACGCTCCAGGTTATTGCCCAGCCACACGCCCTGCTTGTCGCTAAACGCCGGCGCGCCTTCGATGGTCTCGAACGTGATGAATTCGCGGTCGTCGGCCAGCGCCACGCCCAGCGCCGTGTACGTGCGGTCGGCCAGTTCGACCGTCACCGGCAGGATCAGGCCGGTCTCGACGCCCGTCACCCCTTCGACGCCCTCGACCTGGCGCAGCAGCACATCGTGTAACACCGGCTCCGCGACCGTCACCACGAAGTCGTAAGCGTTGGTATTGTAGTAGTGGGTGAAGTTGAAGTCGAGCAAATCCCACACGGCAAAGCTGATCACGATAATCGCCATGCCCGCCGTCGCGCCGAGCACCGTGCCGAGCGTGCGGCCCGGCACCCGCAGCAGGTTGCGCAGCGCCTGCCGCCCGGTGCGCGGGAGGAAAGCCATCCGTGCGCGCGCCAATCCGCCCGCCCCACTCGGTGTAGGCGGGCGCAGCGCCAAGCCGGGATCGGTGGTCGCCGCGCGCCAGGCCGGCACCGCCGCCGCGACCCATGCCATCACCAGGCCGGCCGCCGCGCCGACCAACATAAAGCCCAACTGCGGCGGGTTGCTGAAGAAGGGTAGCTCGGTGCCGACCATGCCGCTTTGGAAAAAGTCCAGGACGGGATAGGTAATCAGGTAGCCGATAGGCGCACCGACCAGCGCGCCGGTCACGGCGACGATGAGCGCAAAGGCCAGGTAGTAACCCAGCACCTCGCCGCGCGTGCTGCCCATCGCGCGCATGGTGCCGATCAACCGGCGCTCCGACTCGACTTGCCGCGCCATCAGCACCGCCATCACCGCGCCGGAGCCGAACAGAAAGATCAACGAGAAAACCAGCGCGATTTGCGTGTTGGCGCTCGCGTTGGCGGCAAGCGTGGCGACGGCCGGCTGCTGCAAACGGTCCATGATGAGTTGGATACCGTAAGGTTGCAGCGCCTCGGTGACGGCGGCGCGCACGGCGGTCAGGTCGGCGCCGTCCGCCGCCGTCAGCACCACGCTGTTAACCTGCCCGGCGGCATCGTACCGGGCGGCCAATGCATCGTAAGGCATGTAAGCGACGCCGAACGTGCTGAGCGTGGGAAACGGGCTTAACGGACCGCGCGACGCGATCAAATACTCGGCGCTTGAGAACAGCCCCACGACCTCCACTTCCCACGGTGTGCCGGCTATGCCGCCGGCCAGTCGCAAGACATCACCGACCCGGATGTCATGCCGCCGCGCAAAGGCGCGCATCAGCACGATCTCGCCGGCGTCTTCGGGCGCGCGCCCCTCTTGAATCACGATGTTGTTGACATCCTCCTCAGATTCGGGCATCGAGATCACGCGCAGCGTAACCAGCGATTCGGTCTCCGCCTCTTTCTGCTCCAACCCTACCTCGAAGACCAGCCGCCCGCTCACGCGCGCCACGCCCGCCGCCGCGCGCGCCGCATCCACCGCCGCCGGCGGCGCGAGGTCGATATCGTACCACAGGTCGGCAAGGTGCGTGCGCTCGTTGAGGCCGCGCAGCAAGTTCTTGAAATTTCCGCCGGCCGGGTAGGTGGAATTGTAAAACACCATGCCGATGGTGAAGGTCAGCCACACGGCGAGAAACGCGCCCCGGTTGGCCTTCAAATCGCCGATGAGCTTATGCCGCAGACTGTTGAGCATGACCCACCCCCTACCAATCCACTTCCGACGGCTCGAACGGTTCGGGATTTTCCACCACCATGTACACCTTGCCGCCGCTGATGCGGACCACGCGGTCGGCGATGGTTGAGATGGCGGAGTTGTGCGTCACCACCACAAAGGTTTGCCCGGTCTGGCGATTGAGGTCGCGCATGACTTGCAGCACCTCGATGCCGGTCTCTTTGTCCAGGCTGCCGGTCGGCTCGTCGGCCAGCACCAGCGTCGGGTTCTTGGCGAGCGCGCGCGCCACCGCTACGCGCTGCTGCTGCCCGCCGGAAAGCTGGCCGGGGTAGTGGCTCATCCGCTCGCCCAGCCCCACGCGCGCCAACATATCGCGCGGGTCGTGCGCGTGCGCGCCGGCCATCTCCGCCGCCATGTCCACGTTCTCCAGCGCGGTGAGGGTGGGCAACAGGTTAAAGAATTGGAAGACAAACCCGACCTTGTGGCGGCGGTACTGCGTAAGCGCCGCCTCGGAGAGCCGGGTGATATCTTCACCGTCAACGCAAATCGTGCCGGCGGCGGCAGCTTCCAAACCGCCCAGCAGGTTGAGCAGCGTCGTCTTGCCGGAGCCGCTCGGCCCCAGCACCACGACAAACTCGCCGGCCGGGATATCGACCGTCACGCCGTCCAGCGCCGTGATTTGTTCGCTGCCGAGAACGTAATGCTTGATGACATCTTTGAGACTGATTAACGGGGTGCCGGACATGAATCCTCCTCATTTTGGCGGATAGTTAGCGGCGCATCTGGTACTAATGATATAACAAACGCCGTCTGTGCAAAACGTGACCGTTTAGCCATAACGACAACAGGGGCACGGGATTCGTGCCCCTGCGCTCTGCGAAGTGATGCGCCCTGCGCGCGCCGCCTTATGCCGGCTCTTTCGCCAAACGGTCGCGCAGCCGGGTCAGCAGCCCTCCCAATTCCTCAACCTCGGCCTCGCCAAGCACCGCCCACGGCGCGAAGTAACAGCGGTCGGTCGTTTCTTCGGCCTCCTCCCGGAGCGCCTTACCCTGCCCGGTTATCCGGTATTTGCCGTCCACCGCCTCGACCCATCCCTTCTCAGCCAGGACTTGCAAAGCAGCGGCGTAATCATCAGCGCCGTACCCACGGAACGGCAGTTTCTCGGCCAGTTCCTCTGCCGTGTGCGCGTCCCCGCGCCAGACGAACGTAAGCGCCTCCCACACCTGGCCCGCGACGCCGGATGGCTTCCAGGCTGCGAAATGCGCATCGTCGCGGAAAGCGTTCAAATCGGCGAGGTTCTGGAGCATGCGATACATCGCCGAGATCTCCGGGCCGGGGTCGGAGCGGCGGTTGTAGATCAGGCGCGTCTTGTCGGGCGGCTCCGGGGCGTCCAGGCTGGCATCGACCAGGCGGCGCAGCAGCACATTGATGCGCTCCATGTCGGCGGCAGGGATCGGCTCTTGGGCGCTGAGCTCGGCCAGCTTCGCCCCGAAAACGCCATAAACCGCGTCGAACACCGCGCAGCCTTCGCCGGTGATCTTGTACTCGCCGTCGCCCACCGACTCGAACAGCCCGCGCTCGACCGCCGCCTTGAACCGCTCCTCGAAGGCCGACGCCGCCGCATAGGGGGTAACCCGGCGCATCTTCTCGACCGATGAGGTCTCCGGTTCAAAGTCTTTGGAGATCGCCAGCAGATTCCACTGCGGCGGCTCCAGCGCGGCTTCTTGAATCTTTGCGCGCGTGAACTGGCGGTAGTGCTCGGCTGCGGCCTGCACGACCTCACCAAACAGCGGCATGACTTCAGACGGGTTCATGTTGCATCCTCCTTGAATTGCGAAATTGCGCATTTACTCAAATTGTGGATGCACCGATTATACCCGATGTGTCGCCGGGTTGCAGCTTCGACAAGGCGGCTTACCGCGCTGCCGGCTGGGCAATATTCAAGTTATCGAAGTAAGCGTACCGGATTTCGTTGAGCGCATTGTCGGGCGCATACACCACCAAGCCCACCTGCTCGCCCAGCGAAGCAAACTCGTAAGTCTGGGTCGCGCGCCCTTTCACAAACAGCGTGTACTGCCCACCGCTCGCCTCCAGTGCGATACGCACCGGCTCGCCGGCCTGCCAGAACGGCGCGTACTCGGCCTGGTCCTGGACGGTCAGGGTAGTGCCATCCCACAAGTAAAGGCGCACATACCAGGTAAAGTCCTGCTCGTTTTCGTTCCAATCGCTGCCGGCCAAAATGAGATGATAGCGGGCCGGCGAAACCTCGGCGTTGCCCACGGCGAACCCCACGAATACGCTTTCCTCGTAGACGGTGGTCATCGTCGCCTCGGCGTAAAAGTCGCGGAGTCTAAGCTCCGGCGCCAGCGCAGCCATAAACCAGAACTCTTGCGCACCGACGAACAGTTGCCCCTGCTCGATCCGCACCGCCGTGTACTGCGTCTCGGTCTCGAACCAACCTTTCGTATTGGCGGCAAAATCGTCCTGGAAGGGCAGACCCGGCACCGGCGTCGGACCGGCGTTGCACAGCGCTTCGAGCGCCTGGACCGTCGCCTTGTGATTGGCCTTATCGACCGTCGCCTGGGCGGCGACTACCTGGTAGGCTTCAATGGTCGCATTTTGCGCCGCGCATGGGTCGCCTTCCTGGGCTGCCGCGCCGCTGCCGCAGATCGATACCGGCGTATTGTCCAAGGCCAGGGGTAAAAGCAGCAGCGCCAGGAAAACCAACAGCGCCGCCGCGAACAACGTCAACTTACTGCGCAGCATGGTTTTTGTCTCCATCGTTCGTTCATTTTTATTCATGAAGTTATCACGGAATCGACCGTCAGATTTAATTGTATCCAGAGCAGCAGACGAGGCAAGGAATCGTACAGCATGACCACACGCGCCTTATCTGGTATCATCGCTGCCGGCTATCGCGCGAGGCAGCCGGGAAGGACTCATCACAGAGACACAGAGAACGCAGAGATTTCTCAAGAAAGCTCTCCCAAGCCCTCCGTGCCCCCTGTGGCTCTGTGGTAAAAATCTCTTTTTCTCCCAACCCTTCGCGCTGTTGAAACGAGCGTTAGGATTGGCTTTGAATCTCTTGATGCTCAGCGGCGACCCCTCGGCGGCGCAGAGACGCGACAGCGCCTTCGTCCAGATGCTTCGCCGCTTCTCGACTTACTGGGCGCGCATCGACATTCTCTGCCCGCGCGCGCCCGACGCTGCGCCGCAAACGCTTTATCAAAACGTGCACGTCCACCCTTCGCCGCACCCGCTCGCGCTCCAACCCTGGTTCATCGTGCGGCGCGGGCGCGCGCTTGCCGCCGAACGCGCATACGCTCTCATCGCCAGCCACGACTACGGCTTCTTCTACAACGGGCTGGGCGCGTGGCGGCTGAGCCGGCAGACCGGCGTCCCTTACGTGAGCGAGATTCACCATGTGGAGGGCTACCCGCGCGCCGCCGTCCCGCGCGAGCGCCTGTACCGCGCGCTGGCGATGCAGTACATCCGCCGGGCGGGGCGGCGCGCGGCGGCGTTCCGCGCGGTGAACGCGCAGGAAGTGCCGGAACTGCTGCGGCGGCTGGGCGTGCCGGAAGATAAAATCTTGGTGCTGCCTTCGCTTTACATCGACTTCGACATCTTCCGCCCCGCGCCCGGCGCTGCGCCCCGCTACGATGTGCTGTTCGTGGGGCGGCTCGCGCCGAACAAGGGCATCTTCGATATCCTGGAGGCGCTGGCAATCGTGCGCGCGCGCCGGCCAAGCGTAATGCTGGGCATCCGGGGCGAGGGACCGCTGCGCGCGAAGCTGGCGGCGCGCATCGAAGCGCTGGGGCTGGGCGCAAACGTGGCGTGGGTCGAGCGCTGCCCGGATACCGAAGCGGTCGCCCGGCTGTACAATCAAGCGCGCATGCTGGTGTGCGCATCCACGGCGGAGGGCGGGCCGCGCGTCACCGTGGAGGCGATGGCGTGCGGCACACCGGTCATCTCGACGCCGGTCGGTGTGATGCGCGAATTGGTCGAAGATGGCGTAAACGGCCGGCTCTGGCATTGGGATATAAACGAACTGGCCGGTAAAATCGCGCTCTTGCTGGACGACGACGCGCTGTGCGCGCGCCTGGGCGAGGCCGGGCGGCGGTCGGTGCAGAGTTTCCGCGCCGACCGCGTGATCGAGCAGTACGCGCGCGGTTATCACGATTTGATTGATCGCTTATCTGCCACAGAGACATCGAGGTCTCAAGATGATTCTCCGTGAACTCCGTGCTCTCCGTGGTAATTTCTGAAGGATCGACGCCATGCACCCGCTGATGATCGTACAACAAATCGACGAGAGCCACTGGCTGCGCGGCTTCATCGTGAAGTGGGTGCGGGCGCTGGCGGCGCGCGTCGACCGGCTGGACGTGATCGCGCTGGAGTGGAACCCGGCGACCGAACTGCCCGGCAACGTCACCGTGCAGTCGATGGGCAAAGAGCGCGGCGCCAATCACCTACAAGAACTCCGGGCATTTCATAAGGCGATCACGCGCGTCATCCGCGATGTGGACGTGATCTTCTCGCACATGACGCCGCGCTACGTGTGGGTCGCCGCGCCGTATGCGCTCCGGCGCCGCAAGCCCCAAATCCTGTGGTACACCCATCGCCAGGTCGGTTGGGAGCTGCGGCTCGCGCTGGCGCTGAGCGCGCGCGTGGTGACCGCCGCGCCCGACAGCTTCCCGCTGCCCGACCCGAAGGTCACGGCAATCGGGCATGGCATCGACGCCCGGCTGTTTTGCCCCGCCGACTCGCCCACAGAGCCGGACACGCCGGAGGTGGTCATGGTCGCGCGGCTGTCGCCGATCAAGCATCACCTCACCCTGATCGAAGCGGCGGCGCGGCTGCGCGACCAATACGGCATGGCGGATATCCGCTTTGTGGCGGTGGGCGACGAACCCGCCCACCATCCCGGCCACCGCGCGCGGCTGGAGGCGGAGGTCGCGCGGCGCGGCCTGGCGGACCGCTTCGAGTTCACCGGCAGCGTGCCGCAGGAGTACGTCCCGGCGATCTACCGGCAGACCACGGTCGCGCTGAACCTCTCGCCGCCGGGGTCGTTCGACAAGGCCGTGCTGGAGGCCATGCTGTGCGCCAAGCCGGTCGTCGCCGCCGCGCGCGCCTTCGGCGACCTGTTCGGCCCGCACGCCGGCGAACTGCTCATCGACGGGCCGGAGGACGCGGCGGGCCTGGCCGAACGGCTGGCGGCGCTGCTGCGCGCCGCGCCGGAGCGCCGCGCGCAAATCGGCGCGGACCTGTACGGTGCGGCGTACCGGGCGCACAGCCTGGAGGCGCTGGCGGACCGGCTGGTGAGCGTCTTCGAGGAGGTCAGCAAGCGCCGTGCATAACACGTATAACACCGACCGCGCCGACAATTATTTTCAAGACATGCGAAACGAGCCGCTGCGGTACATTCCGCCGGGCGCGCGCCGGCTGCTCTCGATTGGCTGCGCATCCGGCGCGACCGAAGCGATGCTTAAAGAAAAGCTGGGCCTGGAGATGGTGGTCGGCGTCGAGGTCGAAGGCGACGTCGCCGCGCAGGCCGCCGCCCGCCTCGATGCCGTGCACGCCGGCGACATCGAAGCGCTCGACCTGCCCTACCCGCCGGGGCACTTCGACGCCGTGTTGTGCATGGACGTGCTGGAACACCTGCGCGACCCGTGGCGGGTACTGCGCGCCACGCTCGGCCCGCTGATGGCGCCCGGCGCGGTTCTCGTGATATCGGTGCCCAATGTGCGCTACTGGGTCGTACTGTGGCGGCTGCTCTGGGGGCGGTGGGATTACGCGCGCCGGGGCGTCTTGGATATCGGCCATCTGCGCTTTTTCACGCCGCGCACCGCGCGCCGGATGCTGGCAGAAGCCGGGCTTGAGGTCATCGCCGTGCGCCGCAAGTACCGCCTTTACGACAGCCTGGGCGACCGCATCGCGGGCCGGGTGGTGGGCGGGGTCACGCGGCGGCTGACCAACGCGCTCGTTTCGCTGCGCGCTTTCGATATCCTGTTCCCGCTGCGCGACTTCTTCACCTATCAAATCGTCATGGTCGCGCACAAGCCGGGACAAACGCCGTTATGATGGTGAACGTCTGCTACTTCGGCGCTTTCGATCCCGACTACCCGCGCAACCAGATCATCCGCGCCGGGCTTGCGGCGCACGGCGTCACGATCAGCCTCGCCAACGTGGATCAGCGCCTCCCCACCCGGCGCAAGATCGCGCCGCTGCTGCGCGCGTACCGCCGCTGCCCGCCTCACGACGTGCTCGTCGTCCCGGAGTTCAACCAGGCCCTCGTACCGCTGGCGTGGATGGTGGCGCGGCTGCGGCGCATCCCGCTGATCTTCGACTGCCTGATATCGTTCTACGACGCCAATGTCATCGACCGGCAGAAAGCGCGGCCCGGCTCGGCGCGCGCCCGGCTGTATTACCTGCTGGACCGGCTCGCGGCGCGTTTGCCGGACGCCGTGCTGGTCGATACGGCGGTCCACCGCGATTACCTGGGGCGGCTGCTGCACGTCCCGCAAGAACGCCTGCACGTCGTGCCGGTCGGCGCTTACGATGCCTGGTTTCACCCCATGCCGGGGCGCGCTCCCGACGGGCAAATCCTGGCGCAGTTCTTCGGCTCGTATATCCCCTTTCACGGCGTCGAGCACATCCTGCGCGCCGCCGCCGACCTGCGCGCCCGGCCCGATATCGCGTTTGAGTTGATCGGGCGCGGCCAGACTTACAAGCCGGTGCGCGCGCTCGCCGAAGAACTCGATCTGTCGAACGTCCGCTTCACCGACCCGGCGCCGCCGCCCGACCTGCCCGCGCGCCTCGCGCCGGCCGATATCGCGCTGGGGGTCTTCGGCGCGGGCGCGAAGACGCAGCGCGTGGTGCCGAACAAGGTCTACCAGTACCTCGCCATGCAGAAGCCCTTGATTACCGCCGACTCGGCGGCGGTGCGCGATGCCTTCGCGCCCGGCGAACACCTGCACCTGGTGCCGCCCGCCGACCCGCACGCGCTTGCCCAGGCCATCGCAGCGCTGGCCGATGACCCGGCGGCGCGGGAGCGTTTGGCGGCGGGCGGTTACCGGCGCATCCGGGAAGCCTTCACGCCCGGACACATCGGCGCTGCCGTGATGGAGGTGCTGGAGCAATGCCGGCGATGAAGCCAAAGCTGAAGCTGCTCTACCTTGCCAATGCGCGCCTGCCCACCGAGAAAGCGCACGGCGGCCAGATCATGCAGATGTGCGCGGCGCTGGCCGGCGCCGGCGCCGAAATCGAACTGTGGCACGCGCGGCGCGCCAACACGCCCGAACTGGCCGGCCGCGACCCGTTCGACTATTATCGCGTCGCGCGGACCTTCACGCGGCGCGCTATCCCGTGCGTGGACCTGTTTGCGATGGCGACGCGCCTGCGCAACCGCTGGGGCAGCGACCGCGCCGCCTTCCTCGTCCAGGCCGTGACGTATGCGCTGGCGCTGGGTTGGCGGCTGCGGCGCGCGCCGTTCGACGCGCTGTACACCCGCGACCCGATCACGCTGCTGGCGCTGCGGTTGGGCGGGCTGGGCGCACGCACTTTCTACGAGGCGCACCGCTTCCCCGGCACGGCGGGCGGCGCGCGCCTGCACCGCTTCGCGCTGCGCGGCGTGGGCGGCGTGGTGACCCTCACGGCGCGGCTGCGCGAACTGTACGCGGCGCAGAATGTGCCGGCGGCGCGCCTCCACGTGGCGCACGATGCGGTAGACTTGGCGCGCTTCGCCGCGCTGCCGGACAAGCGCGAAGCACGGCGCACGCTGGGCCTGCCGGGCGATGCGTTTATCGCCGGGTACGTGGGGCGCTTCCACACGATGGGCATGGCGAAGGGACTCGACACGCTGGTCGAAGCGGCGGCGCGGACCGGTCACGTTCACGTGTGCCTGGTCGGCGGCCCTGCCGAGACGGTGGAGGCGCTGCGCGCGCGCGGCGGGCTGGACAGTGCACGGCTGCACGACACCGGGCAGGTGCCGCCGGCAGAGGTGCCGCGCTGCCTGGCTGCCTTCGACGTGTGCGTGATGCCGTTCCCGTGGACCGAGCACTTCGCGTATTATGCGTCGCCGATCAAGCTGTTCGAGTACATGGCGAGCGGGCGGCCCATCGTCGCCAGCGACCTGCCCGCCGTGCGCGAGGTGGTGGCGCACGAGGTTAGCGCGCTGCTGACGCCGCCCGGCGACCCGGACGCGCTGGCGAAGGCGCTGCGCCGCCTGTCCGGTGACCCGGCGCTGGGCGCGCGGCTGGCGGCGAATGCGCGCGCGCTGGCAGAGAAAGAGCACACGTGGGAGAAGCGCGCCGGAGATATCTTAGCGTTTATCCGGCAGAATCTCCCGCCGGGACACGAAGGAGCGCCGCCATGCGAATAGGGTTTATCACGCCGCCGCTGAGCATGAGCAGCGGGTGGGGCCGCTACACGCGCGATTTGATCGCTGCGCTGGGCGCGCAGGGCGTGGAGCCGGTCATCATCGGCGCAGCCGGCCCGGCGCAGCTCGATATCCCGCACGCCGGCTACCATCCCATCTTGCCCTCACTGAACGATGGGCGGCGCTGGGTGACGCCGCGCGCGCTGGCCCGCCTGCCGGCGGTGCGGCGATTGGTGCGCGGCTGCGCGCTGGTGCACTGCGCCGCCGAGCCGTTCATCCCCATCGCAGCGCTTGCCGGGAGACCGTGGGTCGCCGGCGCGTATGGGACTTACCTGCCGCGCGCCCTGAAGCGGCGCGTGATGGGCCGGGTGTTCGCGTGGGCGGTCCGGCGCGCCGGCGTGGTGATCTGCATCAGCCGCTACACCGAAGCGCAGGTCAGAGAAGCGCTGCCCGGCGCGCCGACGGTCGTCATCCCGCCCGGCGTGCACTGGGAACACTTTGCAAATGCGCCGGATGCGCCGCCTCCCGAACCCAAGACCGGCCCGGTGATCGTAGGAGTGGGGCAGGTGAAAGCGCGCAAAGGGTTTCACGTCGTCGCGCAGGCGATGCAGACCGTGCGCCAAACGCACCCCAACGCGCAGTATGTCATCATCGGCGACGCCTCCAGCGACCCGGCGCTCGCCGCCCAACTGGGCGCGCTGCCGGGCGTGCGCGTGCTGGGCCGGGTGGATGACTCGACCCTGCGCGCGTGGTATCATCACGCGGATTTGCTGGCGCAGACGCCGGTGAACGTGGGCGGCAAGTTCGAGGGGTTCGGGCTGATTTACCTGGAGGCCGGCGCGGCCGGCATTCCGTCGGTGGGCGCGTATGGGTCGGGCGCAGAGGAGGCAATCCGCCACGAGGAGACCGGGCTGCTGGCGCCGCAAGATGATCCCGGTGCGACGGCGGAAGCGCTCTTGCGTCTGCTGGACGACGACGCACTGCGCGCGCGGCTGGGCGAGGGAGCGCGCCGGCACGCGCAGGCGAACGGCTGGGACCGGGCGGCGGCGCAGGTAATGGACGTTTATCGGTTAGGAGGGGTTGACCGCGAATAACATGGGTAACACAAATGGCGATGCTGTTGGCGAACTCGCTCCCCCTCACCCCCTGGCCCCCTCTCCCACGTTGGGGAGAGGGGGAAAACGCGCACTTCAACGCGATTCTGGCACCCTTTCCCCCCTTGTGGGGGAAAGGGTGGGGATAGGGGGGAATTCGCCAACAGCATCAATCGCGCGAACCATTCGCGTGATTGGCGTTATTCGCGGTTAAAATTTGCACTATGGCAATTCGACGCTTGCTAAGACGCCTCACGATGAGCCGCTTTTTGCGCGATTCGTCGGTGATGTTCACCGGCGACATGGCGAGCACCGCGCTTAGCCTATTGGCGTCGATCATCATCGGGCGCACGCTCGGCGACGACAACTACGGCCTCGTCGCCATTGCGATCACCGCCGTCGAGACGGTGGTGCAGTTCATGGACGTGCGCACGATGGAGGGCCTTATCAAGTTCATGGGCGAGGCGCTGGCGCTGGAGAGACCGCGCGACGCCGTAACTTACTTCTATGTCGCGCTGGGCATCGACGCGCTGCTGATGGTCATCACGCTGGTCGTGGTGCGGCTGGTCGCGCCGCTGCTGGTCGCCGCGAGCGAATACGCCGGGCTGCTCCAACCGTTGGCCTTGATCTACTTGTTCACCGTCCCGTTCAACATGCTGGAGAGCACCTTCTCGGCGGTGCTAATCATCTACCAGATGTACCGCCTGTACACCGTGAAGGTCATCTTGCGCGGCGTGGTGTTGGTCTTCTGCCTGGGGCTGCTGGCCGGGCAGGGCATGGCGGCGCTGGCGTGGGGCTATGTAGTCGCGGCGGCGTTCGACTTCGGCGTGGCGGTCATCATGGCGGTGGGGCTGATGATGCGCCGGTTGGGGCCGGCGAATCTACGCGGGCATGGCTACCGGGAGGCGACCCGCCGGTTCATCCCATTCGCTTTCCACACCAGCCTGATGGCGTCGCTCAAGGCGGTCGGCACGAACATCGATGTACTGCTGCTGGGCGCGCTGCGTCCGCCCGCCGAAGCGGGGTTCTTCAAAATCGCGCGCAACGCCGCCAACCTGATGGGCCTACCGGTCGCGCCGATGGGCACGGTGATTTACCCGGCGATTAACGAGGCGTGGGCAAAAGACGACCTCCCGCGTGTGAAGTACCTCATCAGACAGTTCATGCAGTACAGCGCCGCGATCAGCGTGACGCTGGCGTTGGGTCTGATCGTCGCCGCCGACTTCCTGGTCGATATCACCTACGGGCCGGATTACGCGCCGGTCGCCAACATCATACGGCTGCTGGCGGTCGGCGTGGTGATCGGCAACATCGCGCGGTGGATGCGCCCTACGGTGATGGCAGCCGGCAAACCCCAACTCGTATCGCTCTCCGGCGTGGTCGGGCTGGTGGTGCAAATTCTCGCCGCGCCGCTGCTGGTCTGGCAGTTCGGCGCGCTCGGTTCCGCGCTGGAGTCCAACCTCATCGTCCTGACGATGGTGGGGGTCAACGTGTTCTACGTACTGCCGCGCGTGGGGCTGTGGCGCCGCGCCAAGCTCAAAGGCGAGGCCTAGCGGTGCGCATCCTGATCCTGAGCGACCGCATCCCGCCGGAACACAAAGGCGGCGCGGAGGTCGTCGCCTGGAACCTGGCGAAGGCTCTCAAGCGCGCCGGCCACGACGTGCACGTCATCGCGGCGACGGCGGGCCGGGCGTTCGAGGAAGCGCGCGAAGGCATCCCGACCTACCACGTCCACAGCCATTATCCCGCCCGCCTCCATGCCTTTCTCTCGCTGTACAACCCCCAGACGGCGGGACCGCTCCGCCGTCTGTACCGCCGCATCGCGCCGGACGTGCTCAACGCGCACAATGTCCACCACGATCTATCTTATTACAGCCTGACCCTCGCGCACCGCACGGGCATTCGCACGGTGTTCAGCGCACACGACGCGATGCCGTTCGCCTACGGGAAGCTCACCCACTTCGTCGATCCGGCAAAAGGCGGCGCGGACTCGCCGGCGGCCTACCGCCTGCCCAGGGGCTACAATCTGCGGCAGATGCGCCTTCGATACAACCCGCTGCGCAATGCCGCCATCCGCCGCATCCTCGCGCACTGCGCCGACGCGCGCACCGCGCCGAGCGACGCGCTCCGGCAGGCGCTCGAAGCGAACGATCTGCCGCCGTTCACCGTCGTGCCCAACGGCATCGACCCGGCGGCGTTCGACCCACCGCAAGCGGCAGTCGATGCGCTGCGGGCGCGGCTGGACCTGGAAGGCCGCAAGATCATCCTCTTCGCCGGGCGTCTGACGCGCGCAAAAGGCGTCGAGCAGATACTCAGCGCGCTGAGCGTGTTGGTCGAGCGCGTGCCGGAAGCGCTGCTGCTGGCGCTGTCGGCGCGCCCCATCGACGAGATGGTAAACCAACCGGCGTTTGAACACCTCAAGGCGCAGCACATCCGGTCGGCGGGCTGGCTGTCGGGGGATGAACTGGCCGCCGCGTACCGGCTGGCGCGCGTCGTAGTAACGCCCTCGATTTATCTCGATCCCTTCCCCACCGTGAACCTGGAAGCGATGGCATCGGGGACGCCGGTGCTGGCGACGTGCTACGGCGGCAGCCGGGAGGCCGTGCGCGACGGCGCGACGGGGTACATCGTCAATCCGTTCAAAACCGAGGCGTTCGCCGCGAAGCTGGCGGCGCTGCTGTGCAACGACGCGCTACGCGAGCAGATGGGCCGGGCCGGGCGCGCGCACGTCATCGCCAACTTTTCGCTCGAAAGACAGGCGCAAGAAATGGAGGCGGTGTATTTTCACCACAGAGACACAGAGAGCACAGAAAAGAGATAAGAAATCCACCACAGAGCACACGAGGGTAGCACCGCAAAATCGCGTGGTCACCGGCTTGCGTAGGGGCGGGTTTGAAACCCGCCCATGCACATCAACTTAAGAATTTTGACCGTTTGTGCGCCTGTTCCCCCTCTCCCCAAACCCCT
>JAFGMM010000360.1 GCA_016927535.1 Anaerolineae bacterium | reverse complement strand
GGCGGGGAAAAGTCCCCTCGCCCCTTGTGGGAGAGGGGATTTAGGGGAGAGGGGGAGTACAGCATCATTTTGACCAACACAGAAATTATGAGAATCCTGGCGATTTTACGGATCGGGAGATGGGAAAGTTAGCGTAATATGAACGCCATCCAAGCACACATCGAAGCGACGGCGGCACTGCTGCGCGGCGTCGAGCGGCTGGTCGTGCTGACCGGCGCGGGCATCTCGAAGGAGAGCGGGCTGGCGACCTTCCGCGAGCCGCTGACCGGTATCTGGGCGCGCTACGATCCCGTCAAGCTGGGAACGCGCCGGTCTTTCCAGCGCGACCCTAAGCTGGTCTGGGATTTCCTGGCTTTCCTGCACGCGGGCATCGCGGGCGCCGAGCCGAACCCCGGTCATTACGCCATCGCCGAGCTAGAAGCATTGATCCCGGAAGTCGTGGTCATCACGCAGAATATAGATAACCTGCACCAGAAGGCCGGCAGCACCGACGTCATCGAGCTGCATGGCAGCTTTGGGCGCAACAAGTGCTTTGCCGACTGCCGGGGTAACCCAACCTATGTGAGCGACGAAGAAGCGCTGCCCGGCGCCGACGGCGCCCCGCCGCGCTGCCCGCACTGCGGCGCGTATATCCGGCCCGATGTAGTACTGTTTGAGGAGACGCTGCCGCCGGGCCTGCTTGGGCGCGCCAAGTGGGTCAGCCGCGCCAGCGATGTCATGCTGGTGGTCGGCACGTCGGGCATCGTGCAGCCGGCGGCGTCGCTGCCTTACTGGGCGGTGCGGGCAGGCGCCAAACTGATCGACGTAAACCCCGGTATGGACGAGATCGGCCCGGCGGCGGATGTGTTCATCCAAGCGCCGGCCGGCGAGGCGCTGCCGCTCCTGGTAGAGATGCTGCGCCATGAGGAGATGTAGTATTATGAAGCTCAATGCAAAGAAGTCGGCGCAGTTTAAAGTGATCTTTGAACCCGGCAAAGAAGGCGGCTATACGGTGCATGTGCCGGCGCTCCCGGAGTGCGTGGGCGAAGGAAAAACGGTCGAGGAGGCGATGGTCGATATCCAGAAGGCGGTCGCACGCTACTATCTCAAAACGCTGCGCAGCGAGAACGGCAAAGACCGTTGTTATGACGGTTGACCGGGCGCTCATCGAGCAGGCCGCCCAACTGCTGCGCGGCTGCGCGCGGTTGGCGGTATTGACCGGCGCGGGCATCTCCAAAGAAAGCGGCGTGCCCACCTTCCGCGACGCCATGGACGGGCTTTGGGCGCGCTACGACCCCCAGGAACTCGCCACACCGCAGGCCTTCGCGCGCAACCCCAAGCTGGTCTACGATTGGTACACCTATCGCCGCGAATTGGTCGCCGGGGCCGCGCCGAATCCCGGCCACTATGCGCTGGTCGATCTTGAGCCGTTGATCCCCGAAGTAACTATCATCACGCAAAATGTAGACGGCTTTCACCGTGCAGCCGGCAGCCGCACCGTGATCGAACTGCACGGCAGCCTCGGCGAAGACCGCTGCTCGGCCAACTGCCGGGGCGCGCCGACGCTGGTCAAGCCGGGCGCTGCGCTGCCCGCTGCGCCGGGTGAACCGCCGCGCTGCCCGTACTGCCGGAGCTTTCTCCGGCCCAACGTGGTGTGGTTTAACGAAGCGCTGCCGGTCGAGGCGCTGGAACGGGCGATGCAGGTCAGCCGCTCGTGTGACGTGATGCTGGTAGTGGGCACATCGGGCGTGGTGCAGCCGGCGGCATCGCTGCCCTACTGGGCCGTGCGCAGCGGCGCGAAGCTCATCGACGTGAACCCCGGCATGGACGAAATCGGGCCGGCGGCGGATGTGTTCCTGCAAGGCCCGTCCGGGGAGGTGCTGCCCCAACTGGTGGACGCGCTGCGCACGCCGGCCTAGCCGTCACAGCGCGCGGCATCCCAGGCGATCATCGCTTTTTTTCTTGCGATCCCCCATCGGTATTCACTAAACGCGCCGGTCTTGCGGATGACGCGGTGACACGGGATGAGGTACGCGACCGGGTTCTGGCCGACCGCCGAGCCGACCGCGCGGGCGGCGTCCGGTATGCCGGCAAGCCGCGCGACGTCGCCGTATGAGACGAGCGCGCCGGGCGGAATCTTCACCAGCGCCTCCCATACTTTGACCTGGAAGTTTGTCCCCTTCAGCAGGAGGTTGAAGCGTTTATCAGAGCCGCCGCTAAAAATTTGCTCGACGATCAGCCGGGTTTTGCCGCCGTCTTCGACGCACCGGGCGAGCGCCCATTGGTCGTGCAGCCGCAGCAGCGCGCCATCGCGCCCGCCGGATGCGACGAACGACAGCGCGCAGATGCCCCGTTCGGTGACGGCGAGCAGGCACTCACCGAACGGAGTCGCCTGGAAGCCGTAGCGGATGGTCAGCCCCGCGCCCTGCGCTTTGATCTCACCGGGCGTCATCGCGTGGACATTGACCATCAGGTCGTGCAGCCGCCCGCCGCCCGTAAGCCCGGCCTCGTAAGCCACGTCGAGCACGCTCTGCGCCTGCTGTAAGCGCTCCTTCGCGTACTGCGCGGTGAGGTACTGTATAAAGCGCTTCGGGCTGATGCCGGCCCAGCGCTTAAAGAGCCGCTGCAAGTGGTACTCACTCAGCCCGGCGTAGTCGGCGATATCTTTCAATGCGGGTTGTGCGCGGAAGTTAGTGTCCAGGTAGTGGATGATCTTTTCGATTCGTGTGTAATCGGTGTCCGGCATGCTGTAATCCTCTCCTGCGTTTTCTACACTTTAATGCCGCCGCGCCGGAAGCTCAACCCGTTTCTTGCGGTTAAAGACGCTGCGGTAGCGCCACAAAATACCGTGGCGTTGATTTCTCGTACAGGTTCACGCCCAGATACGGGGTTGGTCAGCGGGCGTACCGCCATAT
>JAFGMM010000359.1 GCA_016927535.1 Anaerolineae bacterium | reverse complement strand
ATATGGCGGTACGCCCGCTGACCAACCCCGTATCTGGGCGTGAACCTGTACGAGAAATCAACGCCACGGTATTTTGTGGCGCTACCGTTCCTTCGGCGTTGTCCGATAAGAGCTATTTTTTGACTTTATCGACACGGAGAATAGCTCCGTTGGGACAGACCTTGACGCATTTCCCACAACCCTCGCACTGGTCCGCCCGGTCGACGCGAACATGCCGGTGCGACAGCACTTCCACCTTTCCGAGAACGTGGTTAGGGCACGTGTCCACACATGTCCAGCATGCCTCGCATAGACTGGTGTTTATGCGGATATAAGGCGTCTTGGCGTGTCTTAGAAGCGGAAAATGGATCTTCATTGTAGTGTCCTTTCTTGCAGTATCCCGTACAATAGAATGTCCAGAACCGTGCTATAAAGTTCTGCGTTGGATAATCCAAGCGCACTGAGCCTGGGATTGTTCAGTAGACTGAGCAAAAACTCCCAAAGTATGACCTGGACGACTTCGCGCTTCAAGCCGGGTCTGAGCAGTCTCTTTTCTTCTGCCGCTGCGAGCAGGTGGTCGAAGACTGCCTCAAGCGCCGCCGAACGCACCTCCTGGACCCCGGCATACACCGACGGGTAAAGCCGCTTCAATTCTTCCAGGCGCGTGATGAGGTCGCCGGATGGTAATGCATGAAATTCCTGTCCCATCTGGTCCAGGTAAACCCCAGGGGAATTGTGCGGGTCTTGTTCCATGCGCAAGAGCGCATTGTGGAATACCTGCTCGAGGCGCAAGAATGCGGTGTGTACCAGGCTTCTTTTGTCGTCAAAGTAGCGGTAGACGGTAGCGCGAGTCACGCCGGCTTGCCGGGCAATCTCGTCCACGCCGGTCTTTTTGATGCCCTGGCGCAGGATGAGGTCTAGCGCCGCCAAGACAATTTTTTCTTGGGTCTGAACCTCAGCATTCATGAGACAAAAGTATCACATAATGTATCATTTGTCAATGCTCGGAAGCGCGTAACTGGGACAATTCCGCGCCGATGTGTTACAATGCAGCGCGCTTGCAACTGGCGACCGGAGAGATAAGGCAAGGAATGAAGGAATGACGACGGATTCTTTAATCGGAACACAGCGCACCATCCCGCTCGACGCCGAGCACTTCGGCGTGCGGTTGATCGTGCCGGTCGTAACGCTGCTTGCGTGCGTCGGCACATACTGGCTGGGGCTGCAAATCAGTTCCGCCGCCGGCAACCCCAGCGCGATGGTGCTCATCGTGCTGCCGGTGTCTATTGCGATATCGCTTGGGGCGGCGTGGGGCGTCGAGCGCCTGGCAAAGCGCTACTGGCCCAGCGGTCGCCGGCTCATCATCGACGACGCCGGGGTCGTCCTGCACGAGCGCAACGGCAGCACAACCCGGTTAAACTGGGACCAGCACGTCAACGTGCTGAGCTGGCGTTTTACCGTGCCGCCGCGCCGGGGCCGCGTGCCGAAGGGCTGGAAGTGCCTGGCCTGCCAGCTTGTGCAAGATGAAATCTCCATGATCTTTTACACCTTTATGAAACCCGACGACGCCGAAGCGCTGCCGGCCCATCACGCTTTTATGCTGCTGGCCCCGCGCAAGGAGCTACAAGAATCCGGCGGTTTGCTGAAGTCGGGCATACAGGCGCGGCTCCACACCGCCGAGCAACTGCGCTGGGAGTTCGGCGCCGAGATGATTCCGGGCGACTTCGCCGAGCTGGTGCAGATGATGGGCGCGCGGGTCAAGGGCTGGCCCGACGCCGGGGACATCTCGGTAGCTGCGTTCCAAGCTTTGCCCGACACCTACGAGCGCCCGGCCGGCAAAGGGGATGGTAAGCCTATCCAGTTGTGACCTATCGGTGGACCGACCCAGCCTTGCCTTTACAGCATGACCGAATACGACGTGATCGCCGATTACTATGATTTACTCTTCGGCGATAGAACGGTTGATATACCTTTCTGGGTGAAGCTGGCTAAGGATACCGGCTCGCCGGTCTTAGAGCTTGCTTGCGGGACCGGGCGAATCGCGCTCCCCATCGCCAGGGCAGGGCCGGCGATAACCGGCATCGACATTGCCGCGCAGATGCTCGACATAGCGCGCGCCAAGCTCGAGCGCGAACCGCCCAACGTCCGGGCGCGCGTGACGCTCATCGGAGCCGACGCCAACGCTTTCCATCTTCCCGGCCGGCGCTTCAAAGCGATATTCTCGCCCTGGGGGTTTCCCCCGGTCACCGAAGCGGAGCAGGCAAGCTGTCTGGCCTCGGTCCGGGAATGCCTGCTGCCGGGCGGGTACTTCGCGGTCGATGTCTATAACGCCAAAGAGCCAACCGAAGATTGGCAGTATTACGACGTCGAGCCGGCCAAGGCGTTTCCCGACCAGGGGTTTACCCTCGTCCGGCGCGCTCACACGACCGGGAGCGCCCGGACCAAAACCCAGCACATTGTCTTTTTTCTCGATAAGATCGAGGAAGACGGGACGACGGAGCGGCTCATCACCGAGCGAGACCAGCGCGTCTACACGCGCGGCGACCTGGAAGCGCTGCTCGCCGGCCACGGCTTTCGCATAGAACAGGTCTACGGAGATTACGATTTCAGCCCGCACACCAGCGATTCGGCGCGGGTAATTGTCGTCGCCCGGATCAAGTGACTCCACCAGGATAGGTTATGCTTACGAGAGCTTTCGTCATCATCGTCACGTTTTCTTTGTGGGCGCCCTCGGTCTCCAGTGCAGGGATGTCGTATGCCGCCATGTCTCTACCTCATGAAACAGCGCTTCCGGCTTACGTGCAGCCGCCCGACCCGCGCTTCGGCGCGATTGAGCCGCACGACGCGCCCGAAGCCGCCGCCCAACTCGGTCTGGCGTGGGGGCGTGCGCGCTTCAACTGGGCATGGGTGCAGCCGGACGGCCCCGACGATTGGGTCGAAGTCGAGTTCGCCGAGGCGGATTTACAGGGCGAGATGACCGCCGGGCGCGAGGTCGTGGGGCTGCTCATCGGCATCCCGGACTGGGCGCGCGACCCCGATACCGGCCTGCCGCGCGGCCTCTACCTTCCACATGACGACCCCGGCAACACCTGGGCCGGCTTCGTGCGCGCCGCCGTGAGCCGCTACGCCGGGCGGATCAATCACTGGATCATCTGGAACGAGCCGGACGTGTGGGACGAGACGAACACCGGTTATACCTGGCCCGGCACGGTCGAGGATTTCGTACAGCTTATGCGCACCGCCTACCTCACCGCGCGCGCCGCAAACCCCGGCGCGGTGGTGCACATGGCGGCGATGTCGCACTGGTGGGACGTGGAATACGGGCGCGAGTTGTACTTCAAGCGCCTGCTCGACGCGCTGCGCGCCGACCCGGACGCCGCCGCCAACGGCTACTACTTCGATGCGGCGACCGTCCACTTCTATTTCAACCCGGCGCAGGTCTTCGAATTGGTCGAGTTGTATCGCGGGATGCTGGCGGGCGCCGGCATGGGCGACAAACCGCTCTGGCTGGTCGAAACCAACGCCGCCCCCTCCGACGATCCTGCCTGGCCGGTTGCCGAAATCACCAAGAAAGTCTCGCTCGACGAGCAGGCAGCGTATATGCCGCAGGCGCTCGCGCTGGCGCTGGCGGCGGGCGCGGCGCGCGTGGGCATCTATAAGCTGATCGATATCGAGACGGATTTGGTCGCCAACCCGGAGCCGTTCGGGCTGCTGCGATTGGACGGCAGCAAGCGCCCGGTCTTCGAGACGACGCGCGTCGCGCTGGCGTACTTGCGCGGCGCGGAGGCGGTGCAGTGGGTGGACCGGCATACGGTGGGGCGCGCGGTGTGGCAGCAGGGCAGCCGCCGCGTGACGATGCTCTGGAGCCGCCTCCCGGAGTGGCTGACGGCGCGCCTCCCGGCGCAGACCGCCGGCGCGACCCTGGTCGATGCTTACGGCAAAGAGCGCCCGCTCGCGCCGCAAGACGGCGAGTACGTGATTACGCTCCCGGCGGCGCCGTGCCAGCAGACGGTAGGCGATTACTGCATGATCGGCGGGCCGCCGGTATACCTGGTGGAGGCGTTGGCGGCCGGCGCGCCCATCCCTGCGATGACCGGCGACGGCGTGCGCCCGGAATCGTCCGAACCGGCGGCGACGCCCTATCCCGCGTGGCCCTGGCAGTGAAGATGGGGATAAGTGTGGAGGGAGAGGGGAACATGAGCGGACAGAAACCGGCGTCGTTCCGGGCGGCGGTCGCGCAGGGGTGCCTCCTGGGGCTGGTGATGGCGGCGCTGTGGGCCGGGCTGGGCCTGGGAATCTACGCCCTCATCGCTGCGCTCGGCGGCGCGCCGGGATTGGCGGTCGTGTGCGGCGCGGGCGGCGGCCCGCTGATCGGGTCGGCATTGGTGTTATGGTGGTGGCGGCGGCGGTACGGCGTGCACACCATCGCCGGCAAGGAGGACAGCGGTCATGGCTCGGATTTTGCAGCCCGGTGATGCGGCGCGTATCTGGCTCTACGTGAGCGCAACCCGTGACCTGGCGCGGTGTCCGACCAGCGGCGCGGCGCCGGCGCGGGCGGTGTAATCCTGGGGCGTCCGGGATGAGCGAACTTGTAGTAAGATAGAGGTATCATAACCAGTGACGAGGCGGCGACATGGCGGTGCGTTCGATCAAGAATCAATACCGGGGCATCAATGCCCACTTACAGAGCTATTTGCAGGGTGAAGGCGATTGGCCGAATTTTCACGCGCTTTATATCGCCCAACTTGCGCTGGCAATGCGGGCCGATTTGCGCCCGCTGGGATACATCGTCGCGGTTGAGCAATCACTGCAAATTCAACGCTTCGAGAGAATCCATCGCCCCAAATCTGATATCACGATCTATGACACACAGTCTGATCGCCCCGCTGCTGCGGCGGCCTCACGGCCGGCTCGCGCCGGTGAGGTGGTGTTATCCGTCCCGGTGATGTTTGAGATATCAGACGAGGAACTCAAAGAGTCCAAAGCAATAGCTGTCTACGAGGCCGGCTCCGACCGGGAGAAACAAAAGCACAAGCCGGTGGCCTGGGTCGAGTTGCTGTCGCCTTCGAACAAGCCCGGCGGGGCCGGCGACCGGGTTTACCAGATGAAGCGAAAGGCTATATTGCAGAGCGGCGTCGTGTTCGTAGAGATAGATTATTTGCACGAATCCCCTGCGACGGTGGGCGGCGTGGCAAACTATCCCGCAGGCGAAGACAACGCGCACCCATACCGACTCGTCGTCATCGACCCGCGCCCGGCCTTTTGGAAAGGCGAGGGGCGCATACGCGAGTTCGATGTAGACATGCTAATTCCAACGATGACGATACCCCTGAGCGGCGACGACTCGTTCGACTTCGACTTCGGCGCGCCGTACCAAGCAACTTTCGAGGCGATGTTCTACGGCGACGACGTAGATTACCGCGAACTGCCGCCCGACTTCGACACGTACTCGGAAGCAGACCAAGCGCGCATCGTGCGGCGGATGCTGGCGGTGCTGGAGGCGGCAGCGCGCGGCGAGGATTTAGAGCGCGGCGGCTTCGCAGTGGATGAAGGGCCGGCGCTGGCGGAGACGCTGGCGCGGTTGGAAGCGTTGCGGATGGAGTGATGACGTGAAAGAGCCGGTGCGTTCGGTCAAAAATCAATACCGGGGCGTCAATGCGCACTTGCAGAGCTATTTGCAAGGCGAGGGCGATTGGCCGGATTTTCACACCACGCACATCGTTCATCTTGCCGGCGAAATGAAAACACAGCTTTTGCCGATGGGATATACGGCGGCAGTCCAGCAATCCCTGCAAATCCGGCGTCACGACCAGCCGCCGCGCTACCCGGAATCGGATATCACCGTGTACGACACAGAGCCGTATCACCGTCGTACAATGCCGTCACAGCGGCCGGCAAGCACGGCTGAACTGGTGTTGTCTGTGCCGGCGGTGCTGCAAATCACCGAGGAGGAGATGAAGCAGTATCGGGCCATCGTGCTGTACGAGATCGTACCGGGCAGCAACCGGCGCGGCGAAGCAGTCGCCTGGATTGAATTGTTATCGCCTTCGAATAAACCCGGCGGCCAGGATGCGCAGCGCTACCGAGTGAAGCGTGAAAATCTCTTGCAGACCGGCCTGGTGTTTGTCGAGATTGATTATTTGCACGAGTCGCCGCCCGCGTTCGGCGGCGTCGCAGATTATACGGCCGGCGAGCCGGGAGCGCACCCATATCGAATTATGATTACCGATCCGCGCCCGGTTCTTTGGGATGGGCAAGCTTACGTGCGCCAGTTCGACGTAGACGAACCGATTCCGGCGCTAACCATTCCTCTGAGCGCGGGCGACGAATTCGAGTTTGATTTTGACCTGCCTTATCACAAGACTTTTGAAACAATGGTGTACGGCAACGATGTCAATTACTGCGCGCTGCCGCCCGACTTCGACACGTACTCGGAGGCGGACCGGGCGCGCATCGTGCGGCGGATGCTGGCGGTGCTGGAGGCGGCGGCGCGCGGCGAAGACCTGGAGCGCGGCGGCTTCGCGGTGGACGAGACGGTATCGCTGGCGGAGGCGCTGGCGCGGCTGGAGGCAGCACTGCCGGGCAAATGACAAACGTTACCCTCCTCACCGGCTACCCCGGCGTCGGCAAAACCACGGTTATACACAAAATCGTCGAGATGCTGGGCGAAGGCGAAGCCGGCGGCTTCTACACGCGCGAGGTCCGCGACGCGCGCAGCCGGCGCACCGGCTTCGAGATCGTCACGCTGGCCGGCGCGGCGTCCCCGCTCGCATCGAAGATCGAAACGTTCCGGCAGACCGTGCGCTTCAAGAACTACCGCGTCAACCTGGAGGCGCTCGAAACAGTCGCCGTGCCGGCCCTGCAAGCGGCGCAGCGCGCCGGCCGGATCATCGTCATCGACGAAATCGGGCCGATGGAGATATGCTCTAAGCAGTTCTGCGATACCGTGCGTGACATCCTGGACGACGAAAGCGCGCGCGTCATCGGGACGGTCGTCCGGCGCCCGCACCGCTTCGCCGACGCCGTGAAAGCACACCCCCGCGTCCGGCTCGTCGAGGTCACCCTCTCGAACCGGGACGCGCTGCCTGGCACAATCCACGCCGGGCTGATCGGGCGTTGTTCGTAATTATTTTTCCAGTAATGTACGAATTTCTATAACGCAAGCGGCTTTTTTACGTTTTGCGCTTGACAAAGCTTAGGGTTTTGGGTACATTAACTACGTTTTGTAACTTATGAAATGCGAGTAGATACAATGTCTCGGCTCAATGTTGAGCTTTCCAAAACCATTGCAGATAAGATCAACGCCCGCCCGATGTACGTCTTCGACAACGCCCTGCGCGCGCTTGATTACTTGCCGGATAACGCCCGCTATGTCGAAGGGTGGATGGTTTACAACGGTGAAGGCAAGCTGGAAAGCTACGGCTGGTGTGAGGCCGGCGGCCAGCTTATCGACCCGACCTTCTGCCATCCTGACGCCCGGTACATCCCCGGCGTGTACTACTCCAAAGCGAACGCAAAAGCGCTGTGGCTGTGCAAGCACTCACTGCCGCTGATCTGGATCGACGGTGACCCGCTCCATCACATCTGGTACATGGATGCCCTAGAGATCGCCCGGCAGACCATGCCGAAGCGCCGCCGCAATGGAAACGGGAGCGCGAACGGGAACGGGAACAAAAACGGGAACGGCGCTAATCGTTAGAGTGCTCCGCGCGCACTTGCAGCAGCGCGAACCCCACCAACACCAGCACACCCATCGCAACCAGCGCAGCCAGCTTGAACACCCGCGACGTGGTGACCAGCGTCAACGCGCCGAACAGCGCCGAGAACGCCCAGTAGCCCAGCACGATCTGGCGCTGCGTCAAACCCAGGTCGAGCAGGCGGAAGTGCAAATGCGAGCGGTCGCCGGAAAGCGGGTTCCGGCCCAGGCGGATCCGGTTCGCCACCACCCACGCGAAATCGAGCAGCGGCAGGCCCATTACCAGCAGGATGGTCGCCATCTTCGCGCCGCCGATAATCGCCAGCGCGCCGACCGTGTAGCCCAGGAACATCGACCCGGACGACCCCATGAACACGCGCGCCGGCGCGAAGTTGAACGGCAGAAAGCCCAGCGTCGCGCCGATGAGCGCCGCCGGCAGCAGGCCCACGCTGTGCTGCGGCGGGTCGAGCCGGAAGACGCCGTTGATAAACAACACCACCGCCGCGATGCCTGCCACGCCCGCCGCCAACCCGTCCAGCCCGTCCATGAAGTTAACGGCGTTTATCATGATGCCCATCCACAGCACGGTAACGAACACCGTGACCAGGTGCGGCCATTCTTCGGTGGGCAGGTCGGTGAAAGGGTTGTTGACGTACTGGATGAAGATTTGGAACACGACCGCAACCGACGCAGCGCCAAGCTGCGCGACGTATTGCGGGAGCCACTTAAATTCAAACCGGTCGTCCAGAATGCCGAACAGAAAGCAGAAGGTCCCGCCCAACAGCAGGCCGGTCACGCGCACCAATTCCATCGGGTCGGTGCGCGGCACGGGCAGCGCTTGCGCGACCAGCGCGGCGATGGTGAACGCGCCCCACAGCGCCAGCCCGCCGAACTTCGAGACGGTCCGGCGGTGGCGGTGGCGCCCGCGCGGTTCGTCGATGAGCCGCCAGCGCATACCCAGGTGAATCGCGGCGCGGCTGAGGAGCAGCGACAAGGCAAAGCCAACGGCAAGAACGGCCAGGAAAGCGCCAAACGGTGTATCGTTATTCATGATTCATGGGCGATGACAATGGCAGTGAAAACGGCGACGGCGGCGAAAGCACAAGGCAGCCTCAGCCTGTCCCGAACTGGCGGTCGCCGGCGTCGCCGAGACCCGGCACGATGAAACCCTCGTTGTTAAGGTGGTCATCGACGGCGGCGATATGGATCGGGATATCAGGATGGGTATTGACCATCCGGTCAAGACCCTCCGGCGCGGCGATGACGCCGACGAACTTGATGCGCTTTACCCCCCAGCGCTTGAGCACATCGACGGCGGCGACCGCGCTGCCGCCGGTGGCAAGCATGGGGTCGAGCACCAGGCAGACCGAGACGGTCGGCTCGACCGGCAGCTTGTTGTAGTACTCGACCGGGCGCAGGGTGTCCTCGTCGCGGTAGAGGCCCAGGTGCCAGACTTCGGCGCTGGGCATCATCTCCCACACGCCATCGACCATGCCCAGCCCGGCGCGCAAAATCGGCACCAGCCCGATCTTCTCGCGCAGTTCGTGAGCCTCGGCCATACCCAAGGGCGTCTCGACCGGGCTTACCGTCAACTCCAGGTCGCGCGTCGCCTCGTAGGTCATCAACATCGCCAGTTCACGGATGATCTCGCGGAATTTCTTCGGCTCGGTGGTGTTGCGCCGCAGCAGTCTGAGCTTGTGCTTCACCAGCGGGTGCTCAGAGACATACACGTTGTCGTAGGTCATGTGGGCTTTACCTCCTGTTAACCTTCGCTGATTCTACTCCGCCGTGGGGGGTTGTCAAAGAACCGCGAGCCAACCTTAAACTTGTCCATGAACAGGCGTTCTGATGTATACTCTGTGATAAGCATCTATCGTCAGGAATTGGGTATGAGCGACCGCATTATCAGCAGCAAGCCCGGCCCGGAAGACCGATCCAGTTGGAGTCTGCGTCCCAAATACTTGAAAGAAGTCATCGGGCAAAACCGGGTAAAAGACATCTTGAGCATCCTCATCGAGGCGGCGAAGCAGCGCAAAGAAGCGCTCGACCACGTGCTGCTTCACGGGCCGCCCGGCCTGGGCAAGACCACGCTGGCGCACGTCATCGCCAACGAGATGGGCGTGAACATCCGCATCACGGCAGGGCCGGCCATCGAGCGCGCCGGCGACCTGGCGTCTATCCTCACGCACCTGCAAAAGGGCGACATCCTGTTCATCGACGAGATTCACCGCCTCAGCCGCGCGGTCGAGGAGGTGCTTTACCCGGCGATGGAGGATTTCGTACTCGATATCGTCATCGGCAAGGGGCCGGCGGCCAAGAACGTTCGCCTGAACCTGCCGCGCTTCACCGTCATCGGCGCGACCACCCGCCTCGCGCTGATGACCTCGCCGCTGCGCGCCCGGTTCGGCGCGACGCAGCGCTTGGATTTCTACGAACTGGACGCGGTGCAGGCGATTGTCGAGCGCGCGGCGGCGCTGCTCAAAGTGCCGGTCGATCTCGAAGGCGCCGCCGAGATTGCGCGCCGGGCACGCGGGACGCCGCGCGTGGCGCTGCGGCTGCTGCGCCGGGTGCGCGACTACGCCCAGGTCCGCGCCGACGGCAGGATCACGCTGGCGGTGGCGGCGGACGCGCTCGAACTGCTCAACATCGACGAGCTTGGCCTGGACGATATCGACCGCCGCATCTTGCGCGCGATTATCGAGAAGTTCGGCGGCGGGCCGGTCGGCCTGGATACCATCGGCGCGTCGATCAGCGAGGAACCGGATACGATCATGGACGTGTACGAGCCGTACCTGATCCAGCTTGGCTTCTTGGAGCGCACGCCGCGCGGTCGAGTCGTGACGCCGCACGCTTACGCACACCTGGGCCTCCGGTACGACGGCGCCGGACAGCCGGCGCTTTTCTGAGGAGCGCAGCCGTGAGACCGGGCATTGAGGCGATCCGGTGGGCGCCGCGCGTGCCGATGAATAAGATTCGCCGGCTCTATGAACTGGATGCGCAGGGCATCGTTGACGAGGACTTGATCGACGACGTGGCTTACGCCCTCTACGCGCGCTGCGAAAGCATCCTCACCGTGACCGATGCCGTGTTTGGCCGGGTCAAATGCCCGTGCTGCGGCGCGATGGTCGCGCGCCGGCCCGGCGACGACAAAACCGAAGTGCTCACCTGCGCGGCGTGCGGCTGGCAGGTGACGTGGGGCGAATATTTCCAAACCTACCACAGAAAGCAACTCGCGGGCGGCGGGGCGGTGGGCTTTTTCAAGGAGTATCGGGCGCGGCTGCCCGGCGCGCGCTCGCCGCAGGCCAAGATGCTCTTGATCGACTGGATGATTCACCGCTGCCACCTGGCGGTGGTGCAGCCGGGCACAGACCCCGTAGACGGGCGACCCGCCGCTGTAAACTTGATTCAAGGGAATATGACGCAGGTCATGTTTTTGCTCGACGAACTGGCCTACGGGCCGGGCAGCACGCCGGGCGTGGTCGAGACGCGCGATGCCTGGCGTGCGCAGGTGATGGGGCCCTACGGCGGGCTTGCGGGCGCGCGCGAACAGGCGGCGCAGACGGCAGCGCGCCGGGCGCAGAAACGACAGGCGATCAAAGAGGCAAAAGATGAGCGCAAACGTCAAAAAAGTCCCACGGCATAAAATTCGCCGCCTCTACGAGAGCGACGCGCTGCGCTTCTCGGACGAAGACCTCATCAACGACGTAGCGTATGGGTTTTATGCCCGCTGCCTGTACCTGCTCGGTGTGCCGCCGGGTGAGGTCGAGCCGGCCCCGCGCCGCCGTGCCGTGGTCGAGCGCCCGGCGGAATGGGAGGGCTTTGTCAAGCGCGCGCGCTATCCGTGGGAGGTTGCCGGGCGCGTGGAGCTTGCGCCCGACCGGTACCGGCGGTCCGGCGACGACGAAAGCACGGCGGCCATGCGGCACTTCGTCGCGGAGCTGCCGCACGCGCGCCGGCCGCGCGAGAAGATGCTGCTCATCAACCAGCTCACGCACGCCTGCCACGATAGCCTCAAAACGGACGAGCCGCGCCCGCTGGCGGTCGATCTCATCGCCGGCGCAAAGGCGAAAGTGCTGGCGATGTTCGACGACCTGGCGTATGGGCGGCGTGACCTGCCGGGGATTAAAGCGCCATGACAAAAGACACGAACGAGAACGCGGAACCGGGCGGGCCGGACGGCGAACCGGCGCGCCGGTTTCAGAGGGTGAAAGGTAGGCCGATGGAAGCAGTGGGCGTCATGCTGATTATTGCAGGGGTGATGCTGGCGATGGTTGGCGTCGTACTGGTGATCGTGAGCCGCGCCACCGGCGCCGCCGGTCTGCCCGGCGATGTGACGGTCCAGGCCGGCACCGTGACCGTATACGCGCCCTGTCTCACGATGATCGCCGTCAGTATTCTAGGCAGTATTCTCCTTACGGTGGTGCTAAACGTGATCGCGCGGCTGTTCAATCGCTGACGCCGGCCCGTGTCTCGCCACAGAGGCACAGCAGCTTTTTTTGCTTTAAGGATTCTCCGCGCCCGCTGTGTCTCTGTGGTAAAAAAACTTCTGCCTTGCGGCGGCGCTTACTCTTCTTCGACTTCGATTTTAACCTTAGTTTCTTTCTCCGTCTTTTTCTCCGGCTCCTCGCGCAGCACGATGACGGTCACCTGGGTAAGCAGCGCCGCCAGCGCGCCCAGCATCGCAAGCTGCGGCGCGAGCAGCGCGGTGACGAAGCCGCCGACGGCAGCAAGCGTCAGAGGAATCTCAAGCAGTACCCGCTCGCCGTGCTTGATGACGATGCGGCGGGCGTTGCCCTCCTCGACGATATCTTCGATGCGCTTGACCAACTCGCTGCCGGCGACTTCAAGCTCCTCGATGATGGTGCGTTCGGTCTTTTCGACTTCGGGGGTTTCATTTTCTTCAGACATGGGCTATACCACTCCTCATTATGATGATGATGATGTGCTAATTCGATGGGCCGGGCGGCGCAGCGCGCGCCCGACGAATATCAACGAACCTGTCACTAGCTTATACGCAGGCGCACGGCAAGGGTTGCGCCCGGCGGTTCGGCTCTTTGGGAAGAAAGCGAGAAAGCGCTGCGAATGGGCATTTTGAGCGCCGGCTGGTATAATTCTTGCCGCCTTGAGCCTTAAAGGGGATGTTTTTGGCGCGCGATTTGAGGATATATGAGCGAAGCAAACACTTTCGATTGCCCGATTTGCGGCACGGTTGTCAATGCCGGGACCCCGGTCTGCCCGACCTGCGGCGCTGACTTGGCAGCCCTGGCGCCTTCACAGGCGGGTGAACCGGCGCCCGTATCTGAGCCTGGGACTGCCGAAGAGCCGCCGTTCTTCCCGGAGCCGGTATCGCCGGTCCAGGATGCACCGGCGACGCCTCAGCCTACGACGCCGCCGCAAGCGCAGCCACAGCAACCCCAGCATCCACAAACGCAGCAGCCGGCCTGGCCCTTCCCGGACGAGATGCCCACCGCCCCGGCTGCGCAGCCGCCTTTCATCCAGGAGCCACCGGTCGCCGAGGGCGACACCCAGCCGCGCAAGCCGGTCAGCGCGCCGCCGCCGACCCAGCCGCCGGCCCCCCCGCCGCCCGATTACGGCTACTACGAGGACTACGCCGACGAGGGCTTGCCCCGGCTGCCCTGGCGACCGGTCGTCGCGGGCATCTTCGTCGCCGCCATCGCGCTGATTATCCTGGCGCTGCTGGCCGGTGCCGGCGTCGAGGCGCCGGCTGCGCCCGTGACCAACACTCCCACTCCCACCGATACGCTTGCGCCGCTGCCCACCGATACACCCACCGTCACTCCCACACCCACCGCCACTGCCACACTGCCGCCCACCGCCACGCCCACCATCACGCCCACGCCGCCGCCGGAATTCTGCTGTCTCGAAGTGCAGGAGGGCGACGATTTGTGGTCGCTGTTCCTGCGCTGCGGCTGGACGACCGGCATCCCGGAAGCGCTGCCTACTGCCGTCGCCATTAACGAAAACGTCCCAAACGAAAACATGATCCCCGGCCCCGGCTCGAAGGTCTGTGTGCCGTGGCCGGGCGGCGCGCCGCCCGACGCCGAACCCACCTCCGAAGGCGACGGGAGCGGCGCCGTTCCATCGGAAGGCGGCGAAGGGGAAGGAGAGGTAGGGGCGGTGCCCACCGGCACCGAAGCGGTCGCGTCGGCGACGCCGACGCCTACCGAAGGTCCCACTGCCACCCATATTTCACTGGCCGGGATGGGCACGGGCCAGCAAGCAGTTGCAGTCGAGGCGTCGCCAATGGCGACGCCGACGATTTTTACGGGCCTGTACGAGGTCAAAGGGGGCGACACCCTCATCAGCGCGGCGGTCAACGCCAACACCGACATTTCGATGCTCGCCACGCTCAACCCGCAAATCGACTGGTCGACCTGCGACTTTTCAAACCCCGGCGGCGGCCCCGGCTGTAGTCCACAGTTGAGCATCGGCCAGAAACTCAGCGTGCCGATACCGACGTGGACGCCTTCGCCTTCGCCCACGCCCAGCGGCAGCGAGACGCCCACCTCTACGCCCACGCCGATAGCGCCTATGCTCCTCAGCCCTGCCGGCGGCGCGCGCTTTACCGGCGGCGCGGAAGTGACCCTGCGATGGGTGCCGGTCCGCCCGCTCGAAGCCGGGGAAATTTACCTGGTGCATGTCGAAGACCAGAGCGCCGGCCAAACCTACGAGCGGACCACGCGCCAGAATCAGATCACCCTCCCCGCCGACCCCGCCCGCCCCGAATCGGGCGCGCATACTTTCGCGTGGACGGTGGTCATCGCGCAGGACAAAGACACCGTGCTCAGCGGGTCGGGGTTCGAGATGCGTACGTTCGTGTGGGAGGCCGAGTAGCCTTACCCGGCCTTCGGCACCAGCGCGATCACGCGCGCCGGCCCGCCCGATGCCCCCTCAATCGGCAGCGCGCCGATGACCAGCACTGCGCCGGTCGGCGGCAGGCTGCCGAGGTTCGTCAGGTTCTCCAGGTGAAAGCCGCCCGCGCCCAGCATCAGCGTGTTCGGCACATATTCCTCGTCGTCGCCGGGGTCGATGCCGTGGGTGTCGATGCCCATGCCCGCCACCGCGCGCTCCTCAACCAGGTACGCCGCCGCCTCGGCGCCGAAGCCGGGGAAGTGCAGCCCGCCCTCCGCGTCGAAGCCGAAATAGGCATCCGGGTCGCTCCAGAAGCGGTCCCACCCGGTATACAGCAGCACCGCGCTCCCGGCGGGGATTTCGCCGTGTTCGGCCTCCCAGGCCTTCACTTCGTCCAGGCTCAGCCGGTAATCGCCGTCGTCGCCGACCGCCGCCGTGATATCGATCACCACCGCCGACACTACCAGGTCCTCGGCGCGGAAAGTTTCGGCGGCCGGCGCGCCCTCGTGGAAGTGGACGGGCGCGCCGAAGTGGGTGCCGCTGTGCTCGCCGATGGATATTTCGTTGAGGAAATAGCCGTCCTTCTCAAAGGACGCCCACGGCGTCAGGCGGAATTCGGGGTCGCCGGGCCAGATCGGGATATCGGCGTTGATGGGGTGCGTCAGATCGACGACCGCCCAGCCGAAGTCGGGCGGCAGGGCGGTGCGTCGGCGCGCAGCGGCGGCGGTCGCGCCGACGGCGGCGACGAGCGCCAGGGCAACGAACGAAATCCTAACGTAGCGTTTCATCGAGAACTCCTCCTTTTGAAGATAAGATTTTTTAACCGCGAATAACGCTAATCGCGCGAATCAAGATTCCTAATTCGCGTTTATTCGCGTTATTCGCGGTTAAATTTCCATCCTCTTGTTGTGCCCCAACGGGGCATGGCTAACTCCTTAGATGATATAAACGGTGAGGCGGACACTAAGCACTCACGGGGAGGCCATCGCCTCGATGTGCACCAGCACGTCCAGGTAACCTTCCGGGCTTTCGCTGTCGCTGCCGCGCACGCTGAAGGTCTGGCCGTCTTTCGTGATGGCGATGGTGTAATAGATCAAATCACAGCACGAGCCGTCGGGGGGGATATAATCCGCGTCAAACTCGTAAAAGCCTACCTCGTCCAGCAGCGCGGACAGTTCATCGACCGACCCGGCGGAGATCTCGCCCGCTGCGGGGTCTTTGTCCTTCGTTTCAAGTTCAAACGTCCCGGCGGCCGGGTCGATGGTCAGCATGTAGACCACGGTGGAGTCGCCCAGCCCGACACTCTCTTTGCTCAAGACGATCCGGGTGATGCCCTCCGGCTGCGGAGTATCGGTCGGCGTGGGCGCGCATCCCACAACCAGCAGCGCAAGGACCGGCAGAAGCCGGAAATAGTTGAATCGCATCTTACACAAGCCTCCGATGTAAACACACACGACACGGGCCTATGTTACCCTGCGCACAGCGCAACACAAAACACAAACGCGAAAACGTGAAAACGCCGCTTGACGCTTACCCGGCAGACTCGTATAATCTCCTGTCGATCTATTTCAAAATTCAGTTTGATAAAAACGGGGCAGGTATACTCATATGATTGATGTGAACGAACTGCGTAAAGGCGTCACCTTTACGATGGACAACGAAATCTACAAGGTGCTCAGCTTCCAATTCCACAAGCCGGGGCGCGGCAATGCGACGATCCGCACCACCCTGCGCAACTTGCGCACCGGCGCGACCATCCATCACAACTTCATCTCCGGCAACCGCGTCGAGGAGGTTCGCGTCGATACGATTGAAGTGGAATATCTTTACGACGACAGCGAGTTTCTCCACTTTATGAACCTGGAAACTTACGAACAGCCGGTCCTGAACCGCTCGGTCTTCGACGACGACGACCTCCTTTACCTGAAGGAAGGCATGCAGATCAAGCTTAAGAGCTACGTGGGCGAGATCATCGACTACGAACTGCCCAACACGGTCGATTACGAAGTCGTCGAGTCGGAGATGGCGGTCGCGGGCGATACGGCTACCGGCGCGACCAAGAACGTCACCACCGAGACCGGTCTCCAGGTACAGGTGCCGCTGTTCGTAGATGTGGGCGATACCATTCGCGTCGATACGCGCGACCGGCGCTACATCACGCGCGTGTAGCCCGGCGGCGTCTGTTACACTGTGCAGTTGCGATAACCGCCTGCCGGCGCGCCGGCAGGCGGTTGATTCTTTGCATCCGCGCCCGCTTATAACCAAATCTCAAAGAACCCCAACCGAAGCCGTGTTATAATTGAATCAAGCGGAGCTAATAGGATTGAGAAGATGATAACCCCAGCCGGTAAAGAATGTCCTCACTACTACCAGGACTTTCATCGCGGGCGCAGCACACAAGAATGCCGCCTGATCGCCGCGAACCCCGAATCGAAGCCGTGGCGTTCCAAAGACTGCGCCAACTGCCCGGTGCCCGATATTCTGCGCGCCAATGCCAGCCCTGACCTGATGCTCAAAGCGCACATCGACAACGGCTTCTTGGGCCTGGGTCTCATCGGTGTTCGGGTCGCCGTGGAAGCGTACTGTGATAAGCACAGCCGGCCCATCAAAGACCCCTATGTCGGGTGCGACCTGTGCAACGCCGAACGACCGGGCCTAGCCGAGATTCTCGAACAGATCGAAAGGGATTCTTGATCCTGCCGGTGGGCGCTTTTAGCTTCCGTTTGCTGCCCGCCCCGTCCCGCTGATCTTCCACAGGACGATCTCCGGCGGCGCCAGCAGGCGGATGCGCGGCGCCGACGCGCCCTCCATGCCGACCCCGCGCGTCACATAGAGCGTGGTGTTTTGCATATCGTAGCGGCCCATCGCATAGGTGCGCCAGAACTCGCTGCTAGTGATGAGCGCGCCCACGAACGGCAGCCGCACCTGCCCGCCGTGCGTGTGGCCGGCCAGGTAAAGATCGTAGCCTAGTTCGTCCACCTCCGGCGCCAGGTCCGGCGAGTGATACAGCAGCAGGCGGAAGGCGTCCTTACTGGGGTTAGAGGCCACCTGGGTCAGCGCGCGGAGCCTGGGAACATCGACATCGCGGTCGTGGGTGGTCGCCATGCCGAGCAGATAGACCGGGCCGGCCGGGGTGTTGATACAGATCATTTCGTCGCGCAGCCAGCGCAGATTGTCCAGCCCTTCGACGTAAGACGCGACCATGGCTTCGGTCTCGACCAGCGGGCTGCCGCCGATCACGTACACGCCCAGCGGCGCCTGCCACTCCTCAATGATCCGGCGGATGTGGTCGCGCGCCTGGTCGGGGTCGGGGTGCAGCAGGCTGACGAAATCGCCCGAAAAGACGATGATGTCGGGCGCAAGCTCCTTGACCAGCCGGTTAAGCGCACGCTCGCGCGGGCTGATGCGCTCCACGTGCAGATCGCCGATGTGCAGCAGGCGCAGCGGCGGCGCGCCGGCGTCGAGCTTGGGGCTGCGGAGCGTCTGGTAGGTTACGCCGAGTTGGAAGGGCGCGACCCACAGTGCATAGAGGCTCACGGCGGTGATGGCGAGATTCACAACGAGCGCGACCCACAGGTGATTCGGCGCGACCAAGCCCAGGACGACCATCGTCGCCGCCCGCACCACCGCCAAGCTGATTAAGGGCGGCTTGACCGGGCCGAAGCTGCGCCCGGTGCGCGGCAAGAGCGCCAGGCTCAGCCAATCGATCAAGACAACCGCCAGACAGAAGCCGGCCGCCGCCGCTGCGTCCTGCTCCGGCCAGGCCAGGTAGACCACTGCGGCCAGCCCGACCGAAAAGCCCAGCACCGCCCAACTCGGCACACGCTCCAGGTACAGCAGCCAGCGCAACGGCCCAAACATCGATTCGTAAGTGCTCTTCATGGCTTGGTTCACCCACGCCGCCCGTCTTAAGCTCACGCGATGCGGCGGCAGTCGTGCGGGGTGCTTAGCAGTATAACGTGAAAGTGAACAATTATAAAAATTCAGAGGGTGCACGAACGACTTGTAGCTACCTTTCCCCCTCTCCCCTAAATCCCCTCTCCCACAAGGGGAGAGGGGACTTTCGGAGCGCGCT
>JAFGMM010000358.1 GCA_016927535.1 Anaerolineae bacterium | reverse complement strand
CTTCGTCAGACTTGACCGAACCACCGGATGCGGACCCGCATGTCCGGTGGTGTGGGAGGGGGGCGTTTCCGTCCCCCTATCCCGATTGTTTTGCGGTGTCATGCCGCCGGAAAAGAAATATATCGCTATAATAAAAATAGAGCGGCGTGCAGCCGGCAGCGCTCGCTATCTCTGAGGTGCGGAGGAGTATAAACGTGGATGAAAACCGGCTCGCTGAAGTCTTGAAATCTCATGCACGCTGGCTGAGCGATGGATTGGACGGCGAGCGCGCCGACCTCGCCGGTGCGAACCTGCGCCGTGATCTGCTGCCTGGCGCGAATTTGCAAGACGTAGACCTGCGCCGCGCCAACCTGGAGGGAGCCGACCTGAGCGGCGTGAACCTGAGCGGCGCGAACCTGGAGCATGCGAACCTGGCCGGCGCCAAGCTTCGAGATGCCGATTTGGTGGACGCGAATCTGCAAAGCGCCAACCTGCAAGACGCTGACCTGGCCGGCGCTAAACTCGATGACGCAACCCTGCACGGTGCAGACCTCGGCGGCGCGACTTTGGCAAACGCAAGCCTTCAAAACGCCATTCTGGGCTGCGCGACGCTGCGCCTCGCCAACCTGACCGGCGCCGACCTGGGCGGCGCTGATTTGAGCGGCGCCGATCTGACCGGCGCGGTGCTCGACGGGGCGGCGCTGGAGGCGGCGAAATTTGACGAGGATGCCGTCCTGCCCGATGGCATGAGGTGGCGTCCCGACGCCGATTTGTCGCGCTTCACCGGGGAGGAAGCCGGCCCGACCGCGCCGGGCACGGAGCCGCCGCCAGAGGCCGTGGATGCGCGCGAATCCGCCGATATCTATGTCCGGCAGGGCAACGAACACAAAGCGGCCGGCAGTCTCGACGCCGCAATTACCGCATACAGCCGGGCCATCCACATCGACCCTGACTGTGCAGACGCTTATGATGCGCTGAGCTACGTTCGTTACAAGAAGGGCGACCTCGATGGGACCATCGACGCGCTCACCGAGTTGATTCGCTTGAGGCCGGACGCTTACGACGCCTACCACCGGCGGGGATTTGCCTGTTACAAAAAAGGCGAATTCCACCAGGCCATCGCCGACTACGACGAAGCGCTGCGCATCAAGCCCGACGCCGTCGATATTTACGTGCTGCGGGCGGTGGCGCGCGAGAAGGCCGGCGACCTGGAAAAGGCCATCGTCGATTACGAAGCCGCGCTCGAAATCAACCCCAGCCACCTCGCCGCGAAGAAGAATCTCACCCTGGCGCGGCAGCAGCGTATGGATGGGCTGCCCTCGCAGGATGCGCTCGCGGAGGTGCTGCGCTTGCATAAGCGCTGGCTGGAGGGCAAGCCGGACGGCAAGCGCGCCGACCTCACCGACCAGTCGTTCCGCCGGGCCAACTTGCTCGGTGCTGTGCTCACCGACGCCGACCTGTACCGCGTGCGCATGATCGGCGCCGACCTCACCGACGCTAACCTGAACGGCGCGATCTTGGACGACGCCGACTTGCGCCGCGCCAACCTTACCCGCGCCGACCTGGACGATGCCTCGCTCATCAATATCAACTTGATGGGCGCCGACCTGTATCACGCCAGTCTGGTCGGTGCGGATCTGATCGGCGCGAAGCTGCCCGAAGCGAATCTGATCGGCGCAGACCTGCGCAGCGCCCAACTGAACGGCGCCAACCTCAGCGGCGCGGAGATGGCGTATGCGAACCTGGCCGGCGCCAACCTGCGCAACGCGACGCTGTTTGGGACAAACCTGCGCAACGCGATTCTGATCGGGGCGAACCTGGTCGGGGCGAACCTGGTCGGGGCGAACCTGGCCGGGGCGGATCTGGCCGGCGCGGAGGCAAGCGAAGTCCGCTTTAACGAAAGTACGACGCTGCCCGACGAGACGCACCCTATCGACAACAAGTTCGAACGCTGGACCGACCTGGACCGCTTCACCAACCCGGAGCGCCCCGACTTTTGGCGCTCGAACGATCCCGAATCGCCGGCGTATTGGGGCGAAGAGAACAGCAAGGAAGAGTAATTTGTACCCCGAAGACCGCGTCCTGGTCGGCGTGATAACCCGGCCCGAAGACCTCGAAATCGCGCGCATGCAGCGCTGGTATCGCATCCCGCAGCACAGCGCGCCGCGCGGCGTGGACGCGGACTACATCGCTTTCTACCTCACCAAGGCGTTTGGGGAACTGAAGTACAGCATCCCGTACTACGCGCAGCGCGTCGGGCACGAGCTGGCGCGCCGCCGTGACCTGCTGCCCGGCGAGCCGGAGCATCCCAACGCCGAACAACCTTACTACAAAATCCAGCTTGGCCCGCTGCTGGAGAAGATGCCGCCCATCACCAGCGAGCGGTGGCGGCGCGTCACCTTCATTCATACGACGTGGGATCGCTTCCGGGCGGCGACCGAAATCAAGGACCTGTTCAGCAAGGACCCCAAGTTCGTGGACCGCGTGTATCACGCCCTGCGCGAGACCGGCCTGCGCCCCCAGCGCAACTACCGGTTTGAGCAGGGCGGACGGCAGTACAAGGTCGATATCGCGGTGATTTGTGAGAAGGGCGTCGTCGCGGCAACGACCGGCGAAGGCCCGCCGGACAGCTACTTGCTGCACGGCGGCGACATCAAATCGACGTTGGAGACGCTGCGGCAGGCGGTCATTAGCTGCGGCGGGCTGCGCACGCTCGACGCGCCGCTGGAATAGCGGCCGCCAACCGCGCGCTAATCCTCCTGGTATAAGCCCACTTTCTGAATGTAGTCGATGACCTTATCGGGCACCCGGTAGCGCAGGCTCCACCCCTTATGCACCCGTTCCCGGATATCCGTCCCCGATATCTGGATGTACGGCGCTTCGACCACGTGCAGCCGACGTTCGAGCATGGGAAACCTTTCGTAAAGGAGCGCTATCACGTCTTCGAGCTTGTCGCCGGGACGCCGCACGGCGCCGATGTGACACCGTTCGATCAGGAGGTCGGGGTCGCGCCAGGCGAGCAAATCGTGCAGTGAATCGCCACCCATCAAAAAGAAAAGCTCCTCGCTGGAATACTGTTTTGCGATGATGCGCGCCGTGTCGGCGGAATACTGCGGGCCGTAGCGGTCCACGTCTACGCGCGAGAGGACAAAGCGCGCGTTGCCGGCGATTGCGGCTCTAATCATCGCAACCCGGTGTTGCGCAGATGAAACATTCCGGTCGCGCTTGTGCGGCGGGTCGGCAGCCGGTACCCAGAGCACGTATTCCAGGTCGAGCATATCGGCGCAGGTCTCCGCGAGGATGAGATGGCCGAGGTGAGGAGGATCGAAGGTGCCGCCAAAGATGCCGATACGTGTCATGATGAATCTATCTCGTCACAAGGTGCATAAAAACACGAAGTAAATTGATTCTTCGAGGGTGTGAATCAATCGTGCCATTCTAACTCATAATCGCCGATGTGCACGATATCGCCCTGCTGGACGCCCCGCTCGATGAGCGCCTGGTAAATGCCAAGCGTCTCTAGAATGCGCTGGAACCGGGCGAGCGCTTCCTCGTACTCCCAGTACGTCATCGCCGCCGCGCGCTCGATGTGCTTGCCGTGTATGCGCCATTCGTGCGCCTCCAGCCGCTCGATCTCGAAGGCCAGCGGGTCTGCCTCCACCGTATACACCGGTATATCCTCGACCGGCGCCGGCTCCGCCGCCGGCAGTTCGTCGAGTATCTGGAAGACGCGCCCTACCAGTTCGCGCGTGCGGGTCTGCGCGACCGCGCTGATCGACATAACCTCGTAGCCGCGCGCCTGGACGGCGCTGCACACTTCGGGCCAGCGCGCCTGGGCATGCGGCAGGTCGATCTTATTGAATACCACAAGCTGCGGCTTTTCGGCGAGCTTTTCGTCGAAGAGCGCCAGTTCGGCGTTGATCTGGATAAAATCGGCGAAGGGGTCCGCCGCGTCGCCGTCGAGCAGGTGGACGAGCACGCGCGTGCGCTGGATGTGTTTTAGAAAATCGTGGCCCAGGCCCGCGCCCAGGTGCGCGCCTTCGATCAGGCCGGGGATATCGGCTGCGACGAATGTCCGGTGATCCATTTCGACCACGCCGAGATTGGGCGTCAGGGTGGTGAAGGGATACGGCGCGATCTTCGGTCTGGCCGCGCTGACCACGCTGAGCAGAGTAGACTTGCCGGCGTTCGGCGCGCCGACGAAGCCCACGTCGGCGATCATGCGCAGTTCCAGCTTCAGGGTGCGCTCGGCGCCCGGCTCGCCCTTCTCGGCGACGCGCGGCGCCTGGTTGGTGGACGTGGCAAAGCGCGCGTTGCCGCGCCCGCCGCGCCCGCCCTGTGCGACGATGATTTTTTGCCCGTCCTGGGTCAGGTCTGCGATGAGCGCGCCGGTGTCGGCGTCGCGGGCGATGGTGCCGGGCGGCACCTCGACGAATAGGTCGTCGCCGCTCGCGCCGGTCCGGTTGAAGTTGCCGCCGCGCTTGCCGCTCGCCGCCTTGAAATGGCGTTGGTAGCGGAACCGGGTCAGGGTGTTGAGGTGGGTGCTCACCACCAGGTACACATCGCCGCCTTTGCCGCCGTCGCCGCCGGCCGGCCCGCCGAACGGCACATATTTCTCGCGCCGGAAGGCGACTAGCCCGTCGCCGCCGTCGCCGCTCTTTATGTGGATGGTCGCTTCGTCTAAAAACATAATGGTTGGAGGATAGCGGGCTTAGAGGATCATGTCAAGGTCATGCGGCGGCCGCAAGCGCCTCCTTCCCCTCGTGCTGTGCGCCGATTTCGCGCCGGGTGGGTGAGCGTGATAAGCTAGACGGTGAACGGGTTCTATGGCGAGAGATGCAGGATGGCAGCGATGGATATTGTGCTAGATGGAAAGCGAATCCGGTTGGACAACCAGGCAGTGTTGGGCACGGGCGGCGAGGCGACGGTCATCAGGCATGACCGGTGGGCGGTCAAAATCTACCACGTGCCCGGCCCGGAGCGCGCTGCCAAGCTCAAAGACCTGGTGGCGCTGCCCCGCCGTCTGCCGGACGCCGTGGTCGCGCCGGAGGTACTGGCGTATGATACCGACCGCTCGCGGCCCCAGGTCATCGGCTTTGCGATGCGCATGCTCGACCCCGGCTATGTCGAGGTCGCGCAGCTTGCGCATAAGCGGTTCCGCGCGGCGAACGGCATCACCACGCCCGGCGTGGCGGCGCTCTTCGCCGACGGGCACGGCACGCTGGCGGCTCTGCACCTTGCCGGCTTCGTCATCGGCGATTTGAACGATCTTAATGTCTTGTTTCGCGGCGGCAAGATGGCTTTCATCGACGTAGACAGCTACCAGTTCAAACAGCACCCGTGCCGGGTCGCGACCGAAAGCTTCGTCGATCCGGCGCTCTACGGCGTGGACCTGTCGAAGGGTGCCGCCTTCCGCCCGGAGAACGACTGGTACAGCTACGCGGTGCTGCTGTTCAAGTCGCTGCTGCTGGTGCACCCATACGGCGGCGTGCATCTTACCGTGAAGACGCTCACCGCGCGGGCGCAGCAGCGCATGACGGTTTTTGTGCCCGGCGTGAAGTACCCCAAGATTGCCTTGCATCCCGACACGCTGAACGACGACCTGCTGCAAGTGTTCGAGCGCTACTTTGCGCAGGGATGGCGCGGCGAATTCCCGCTGGGCGTGCTGCAAGCCTATGCCGGCGAACTGGTCGAATGCGGGAGCTGCGGCGCTTTCTACCCGCGCGCCCGCCCGCACTGCCCGGTCTGCACCACCATCACGCCGGTCGCCGAGCCGGAGCGCCGCATCGTCACCGACGGCTGCACCGTGGAGACGCTGATCGGAACGCGCGGGCAGATTGTGTTTAGTAAAGCCTTGGACGACGGCGTTTATGCGGTCGCGCACGAGGACGGTAAAGCGGTGCTGTACGCCGCCGTGCCCGGCAGGCCGCAGCGCCGGCGCCGTTTGACGCTGTTTAACCAAATCCCTGCCGCGCGCTACGAGATCATCGAAGGCTATCTCATCGTCGCGCCCGACCCCGCGCAGGAAACCCTGATGGTCATCGATATCGGCGGCGACCGCCCGCAGGGGGCGCTCCAGACCACGACCCGGCTCTTCGGCGGTTCGGCGCCGGTCTTCGGCGCGGCGCGCGGCGCGCTCTACCGGCTGGCAGGCGGCTACCTGATGCGCGGCGAGATTCGGGGCGGCGAATTGGTCGAGCGCGCGCTGACCTCGGTCATGGAAAATCAAACCTGGCTGCGGGTTGCGCCGCGCGACGACCTGGCGCTTGGCTACTTCCGCACGTTCCGCACCCGGCAGTACTTTTTGATCGACGGCGCCCGGCGGTACGAAATCGCGCCGGCGCCGCTGGCGGACGCCGAGTCGCTGACCGGGAGCGCGGCGTTGTTCGGGCGGCACGGGGCGCTGCTGGTGCGGCATACACGGCTGGCCGGCGTCGATTATGTGCGGCTGGACGAGGTGAGCCGGGCCGGCGCGGTGGTGTTCTCGCAGCGCCGCAAGCGCGCCGAGTCGAGATTGTACGAGCTGTTGGGCGGCCAGGCATACGAGGCGGGGATAGTGCTGCACGCTACCGACGACGGCATTGTGCAGGAGCGGCTCGCCGACGGCGGGCTGCGCACCTTCGCCGCCACCGAGCCTTACGTCGCAGAGGGCGACCGCTTGATACCCTATCAGAACGGGATCCTGGTCGTCAAAAGCGACCGGGTACTGTTTTTGACATTGGGTTGAGAGCAGTCAACGTGATGAGAGGGCGACGCCCGTCGCCCTCCCATCCTATTGGTAGCTCGGTTTTACCCTGCGCTGCCCTTACTCTACTCTGTGCCTTCAGCCGGCGGCGCTTCTTCGGTCGGCGGCGGCTCAGCCGCCGGTTCTTCAACGACGGGCGCCGGGTTCGGGCAGCCGCTTGCGTCGAGGCCGTAGCCGGCGTCACCCTGGGCCGGGCAGGCGTCCATGTAGTCCGGCAGGCTATCGCCGTCGGTGTCGGGTGGAGCCGGTTTGCCTGCATCGGCCGGCAGGCTCTGCGCCCCCAACGAGGCCGCCGCTGCGCCGTTGGTGAAGGTGAACTGAGTGTAGCCGCCGGCGCCGAACTCATGCAGCACGATCTGGCCGTTGACCTTGACGATCAATTCCCAGTTGGCCGGCGCCGGGTTGTTGCAGGTCTTGTACTCGTCCACCGCCACTATATAGGTGCCTTCAGGTGACTGTCCGGTGGGCCAGAAGATGTTCTCGACCGCGATGTTGGGGTTGCCACAGGCCGGGTAGCCATCTACATCCAGTTGACCGCCGGTCGCCGAGGTGCGGTGATTATAGCCGATCCACTCACCGCTCGGTTCCATCACCCACAGGTCCATGTCGTCGGTGTTGTCCCAGGTCAGGGTGACCTGTACGTCGCCGGTGCCTAACTGAACCTCACAGATATCGCCTTCGCCGTCGCCGTCCGAGTCCATCTGGTTGGGATTGTAGTCGTTCGGGCAGTTGTCCACGTCGTCGCAGATGCCGTCCTGGTCGGCGTCGGTGCAGGGCGCGGCTTCGCAGGCGTCGCCGGT
>JAFGMM010000357.1 GCA_016927535.1 Anaerolineae bacterium | reverse complement strand
CCTCTCCATCCAATGGAGAGGGGGATAAGAGGGGGTGAGGTATTTTCATCCTCTTGTGGTGTCGCGCAGCGACATGGTTAGCTCCATTGTAATCTGCACAAAGGTCCCCGGCAACCGGGAACTCTAACCCTATTTTAGCAAAAACCTATTGCCCAATGCGCTCATGCCAGCTATAATTATACCAAACAGGTATGATTTTAGACGTTTGAAATGTCTAAAAATTGAGGTGCCAAAATGTTTACGTGCAACTGTATGGGGCGGGGGCGGTAACACCTTCGCCTGTCCGGTCTGACATATCGTGACGACGAGGGTGGTCCGTCTCCGCTGCTGAACGACGTTCTGCAGCACGGCAATCGCAACCGGACGCCCTTTTTTGCTGCCGGTCGCCGTGGCTAAAAAGAAAATTTCTAAGCCCGTCGTCATATAAGTCAAACCGAAAGGACAAGCGAGATGACCAGTCTAGCTGCTCATGTTGCGCCGGCAGTTTTCCCGCGTCCCCGGCTCGTACCGAAGACCGGCGCCGAAATCACGGCGCTGATCGGCAATACCCCGCTTTTGCGCCTCCCTAACGTAACCGCATACCTCCCGCCCGGCGTGGAGGTTTACGCCAAGGCCGAATGGACCAGCCCCGGCGGCTCGGTGAAGGACCGCCCGGCCTATAACATCATGACCCAGGCGATCCGGCGCGGCGACCTGCGTCCCGGCGTGACGCTCATCGACAGCACGTCCGGCAATATGGGCATCGCCTACTCGATGATCGGGCGCGCGCTGGGCTACCCGGTGGAGCTGGTGCTGCCCGCCAACGCCAGCCCGGAGCGCATCGCCATCCTGCGCGCCTACGGCGCTGCGCTCACCCTCAGCGACCCCGCCGAGGGCAGCGACGGCGCCATCCGCAAGGTGCGCGAGCTTTACGCCGCCAACCCCGATAAGTACTTCTACGCCGACCAGTACGGCAATCCCGATAACTGGCGCGCCCATTACCACACGACCGGCGTCGAAATCTGGCAGCAAACTTACCGGCGCGTCACGCACTTCGTGGCCGGGCTGGGCACCAGCGGAACGATGATGGGCGTGGGCCGGCGGCTGCGCCGTCACAACCCCGACGTGAAGCTTATCGCGGTGCAGCCCGATTCGGCTTTCCACGGGCTGGAGGGCCTCAAGCACATGCCGACCGCCATTGTGCCGCCCATCTACGACTCGGTGCTGCTCGACGAAATTGTCGCCGTGCGCACCGAAGAGGCGCACGCGATGTGCCGCCGCCTGGCCCGCGCGGAAGGCGTGCTGGTGGGCGTCTCGGCGGGCGCGGCGCTGGCCGGCGCGCTGCGGGTCGCGGAACGGCTCGATGCGGGCACGGTAGTAACCCTGTTCCCCGACGGCGCATCTAAGTACCTGAGCGACCCGTTTTGGACCGAAGGAGCATCGTAGGATGAAAATTGTACTTCAGGCGAAGGACCTGCGCGCCGTCGAAGCGCACCTTGAGGCGGCGTATCCCAACGAGGGCGCGGGTCTGGTGTTGGGCCGTGCGAACGACGGCGCCGTGACGGTCGAGGCGCTGCTGCCCGCAACCAACCAGCGCGAGGCCGAAGCGCAGCATAATCGCTACGAACTCGGCCCGGCGGACTTCGTGCGCGCCGAGCGAGAAGCGGCGCGGCGCGGGCTGGACTTGGTGGGGGTGTTTCACTCGCACCCGGACCATCCCAACCACCCCAGCGAATTCGACCGGGAGCACGCGCTGCCCAACTTCAGCTATCTAATCACGACGGTCGCGGCGGGCAAGGCCGGCGCGACGCGCGCGTGGCGTCTCCGCGAAGACCGGCAAGCTTTCGACGAAGATGTACTGGAGATCGTGTGATCGGGCCGTCTTCCCAAACCCCCAGGGAACCCTAAAGCTCCCTGGGGGGTAATGTATAAACGAACCACAAGCAGGAGTGTTTTATCAAGATGTCAACGATTCGTATCCCTACCCCGCTGCGGACTTACACCGCCGGCAAAGAGAACGTCGATGTGCGCGGCGGCACCGTCGCCGAAGCGCTCGACGACCTGGCGCGGCAGTATCCCGACCTGCGCGAACACCTTTTCAACGACGGCAAGCTGCGCAGCTTCGTCAACGTCTTCTTGGGCGATGAAGACATCCGCTACCTCGACGGCGTGGCGACCCGGCTGAAAGAGGGCGACCGGCTGATGATTGTCCCATCTATCGCGGGCGGCGCGGCGCGCAAGCACGAACCGGGATAACCCAACCCGCTCTTCTCTGTCTCTGGGTTCTCCGTGCCCTCTGTGGTGAAAACAATCACGGTATGGGCAGGCTGTTGTACAGCAAATCGAGCATCTGGAGCGCGACCAGGTTCGCGCGGGTGTATCCCCAGATGTCCTGGTCGCCGTTGAAATACATCCAATCGACGCCGCTGTACGACAGGTGCAGCAGGTCATCGGCGACGCCGCCTTTAGGCATGTACTGCGTCGCCAGCCAAAGATTGACCACCGGCACGTCGTAGGCGCGGGCAACGTCCACGACAGCCGAGTTCAACTCCAGTAGTTTGAGCCACATGGAGTTTTTGTCGGGGTTGCTGGGCGTGGTAATCAAAACCGGGATGACGCCGTGGTCGATTGTGGTCTCGACGATGCTCCGCAGGGCGGCGTCGTACTGGGAGGGGGATAGGTAATGCATATCGCCCGAACCGAACATGATAAACAAGATGCTGGGCTTGGCGCGGTTGAGTTCGCAGACCAGCGGCCCTTCGTTCGAGGGGCAGCGCGACGGGTCGCTCACCATCGAGTCGAACATCGACGTTGTGACGAACCCGGCATGCGCAGCGGCGCTGTCGCGCGCCAGCGAGCCGCCGAAGTAGTCGATGACGGCCTGCAAGTGGCCGTACTCGCCCAGGCTGTACTGCCGCCGGCCGATCAGGGTCAGGAACGCGCCGGACGCCATGTTACAATCGCCGGCCTTGCTGACGACCTGCGGGTTATTGCCGAGCTGCTGCCCGCGCGCGAAGATTTGGCGCACGGTCCCGCTGAGGGTCGGAGGGACGATGGGCACGACCGCCAGCCGCATCATCAGCGACTCGCCGTAAGCGATGCGCTCCGGCGAGAGCGCGGCGGCCTGCGCGACGCTTTCCTCCGGCAGCCCGACGCTCATCTCGATCAGCGCCTCGGCAATCCAGCCGCGCTGTCCGGTGTCCATCACGCGCACCGGCACCCAGATCCCTTGCTGCCCGCTTTCGAGCGCCAGGCTGGTGCCGCGCGGCAGCAGCGCCAGATCCTCGGAGTTCTCGTCCGGCTCGGCGCGCAGGTAGGAGGCGGTGACCGTCCGGGCGATGACCGTCCAGTCACGCGGCGCGCCGTCCCCGGACGGTTGGACGGAGCCGGGCACGGGGAACACCAGGCAGCACGTCGAGACCCAACCGCGCCGGCTGCCGTCGGGCGTGCGCACCGGCACCCAGAACTGGTCGCGCAGCGGTTCTTCGAGAATCAAGGCCGTGCCGAAAGGCAGCACTTCGACGGTTTCGTACTCCTCGCCCGGCCCGGTCCGCAGCTTGAGCGCGGTCGTCGTCTGGACCGTGCCGAAGTTCGGCGCGTCTTGGGCGGCGGTGGGGAGCGCGAACAGCGCCAGCATTACAATGAGAGTTAACAAGTAAAGTCGCTTTACCTTTAACATATCCAGGCGTACCTTTCGCTAAGCGACCGAATGTCTGAAAACCGAGTCTATTATAGCCTAAACGGGCTAACCGACGGAACAAACCGGAGAGGGTCATGATGGTAAGTGTAAAAGAACGTATCGCCCCGGAAGCAGTCGAATTGAGCAAAGCGGAAATCGAACGCTACAGCCGCCACGTCATCATGCCGGAGGTCGGCATGGCGGGGCAGCGCAAACTCAAAGCCGCGAAGGTGCTGGTAATCGGCACGGGCGGGCTGGGTTCGCCATTGGCGATGTACCTGGCGGCGGCGGGCGTGGGCCGGCTTGGGTTGGTCGATTACGACGTGGTGGACGCCTCGAACCTCCAGCGCCAGATCATCCACGGCGCTAAAGACATCGGGCGGTCCAAGCTCGAAAGCGCCGCCGACCGCATCCGCGATATCAATCCCTATGTCGCACTCGACCTGTATGACGAACCGCTCACCTCGGCCAACGCGCTCGCAATCCTGGCGCCTTACGATATCGTGGTGGACGGCACCGACAACTTCCCCACGCGCTACCTAGTCAACGATGCCTGTGTGCTGCTGGGCAAACCGAACGTCTACGGCAGCATCTTTCGCTTCGAGGGGCAGGCGAGCGTGTTCGATGCCAAGACCGGGCCGTGCTACCGCTGCTTATTCCCGGAGCCGCCGCCGCCCGGCCTGGTGCCAAGCTGCGCGGAGGGCGGCGTGTTGGGCGTCCTGCCCGGCGTCATCGGCGCAATCCAGGCGACCGAGACGATCAAGCTGATTCTCGGCGTCGGCGATAGTTTGACCGGGCGGCTGCTGCTCTACGACGCCGCCGCGATGACCTTCGATATGGTGAAGCTGCGCAAAAATCCGGCGTGCCCGGTCTGCGGCGAAAACCCCACCGTGACCGAACTCATCGACTACGAGGAATTCTGCGGCATGCCCGGCCACGACCGACGCCCGCACCAGACCGGCGCGGAAGCCCAAGTCCCGGTCATCAGTGTGCAGGCCGTCAAGGACAAGCTCGACGCCGGCGAAGACTTTATTTTCCTAGACGTGCGCGAGCCGTTCGAGTGGGAGATATCGGATATCGACGCGGCGACGCACCACATCCCGGTGGGCGAGATCGTGGAGCGCGCGAACGAGCTAGACATGACGCGCGATATCGTGGTGTACTGCCGCACCGGTGGGCGCAGCGCGGAGGCGACCCAAACCTTGCGGAAGATGGGTTTTGCGCGCGCGGTGAATATGGCCGGCGGGGTCAATGCCTGGGCGAGACAGGTGGATGAGAAGCTGCCGGTGTATTAAAAAGCGAAAGGGGCGGATTTGAAATCCGCCCCGCATTTTGTAACATATCCTCTCACCTCGGCAAATCCACCGGCGGCTCGCCCGGCATCTCCGGCAGCGACGACGGCATATCACTCGCACTCGCGCTTGCGCTCTCGCTTGCAAGCGCCGCCTGCTGGCGCTGGGCCGGCGTGGAGGCCGGCGCAATCGCTGCGCCCATCTTCTGCAAGCGCTGCAAGCGTTTTTGGGCGCGCTTCAAGCGGCGCTCGGTCTCCTGCGCCAGGTGGTGGTTGCCGGCCAGCCGCGTCTCATACGACTCCTCCAGCATCGACACCGCCTCCGCCAACTGCGGCACCTCGTCCATCAACAGCGTGCCCAGGTGGTACAGCCAGGCCGCCTTGCCCTCTTCGTCGCCCAGCCGATACGCAATATCCAGCGCGCTGCGGAACGCCCCAACTGCCCCGGCGCGCTCGCCGAGCAGTTGGTAGATCCGGCCAAGGTTGCCCAGATGATTGCTTTGCTCGTACAGATTGCCGGTCTCGCGCGCGATCTCCAACGCCTGGGTATGGCACTCCAGCGCGTCCGACCACTGCCCCAGCGCGCCGTATGCCACACCCATATTGCCCAGCGCGTTCGCTTGCTGGATGCGGTCGTTCAAGTCCTGGCCGATGGCGAGCGCCGGCCGGAAGTATTCGAGCGCAATCTGCGCCTTGCCCAGGTCCATATGCGCCATGCCCAGGTTGCTTAAGAAAATCGCCTCGTCGCCGTGCGCCTGGATTTCGCGCGCGATCTCAATCGCCCGCTCGTACAGCGCGATGGCCTGCTGGCGCTCGCCGCGCCAGGTGAGCACCAGCGCCAGGTCGTTGAGATAGGTCGCCTCGCCGTAGCGGTCGCCGGCCTCGCGCGCCAGGGCAATCGCGCGATTGTACGACTCCAGCGCTTCGTCGTAGCGCCCCAGCCCGGCGTACACCTGCGCCAGGTAGCCGGTCCAATCGCGCTCGCGCTCCGGCGCATCCAGTTCCCGGCTGATGGCATGCGCTTTTTCCAGGCTCACGACGGCGCTTTCGGCGTTGCCCTGTTCAAACAGCGCGACGCCGATGGCGCCGTGCGCCTGCTCTTGCAAGCGCCAGTCTTCCACCTGCCCGGCGACCGCGAGCGCCTGGTCGTAAAACTCAATCGCCTGTGCATACTGCCGGTCCTGGCGGTACACATCGCCAGTGTAAATCAAGGCGTCGCATTCACTGATCGGGTCGCCGACGGTGCGCGCCACCTTAAGCGCCATATCGTACTTCTCAAGCGCCTGTTCAAGCTCGCCCTGTTCCACCAGCGCCGAGCCGTAGTTGTTGTAGGTGCGGGCCAGCAGCGCCGCCTGGCCGGTCGCCTCCAGCGCCGGGATTGCGCGCTCGTAGGCGCTCATCGCCCGGTCCAGGTGACCCATCGCCATGAAGGTCGCGCCCAGGCACGCCAGCGCTTCGCACTGCGCCGGCGCGTCGTGCGCCTGCTGCGCGATCTGCATCGCCTGGCGGTAGGACTGCGCGGCGTCCTCGTATTCGCCGGCCAGGTCGCTGGCCTGCCCCAACTTCACCAGGGTGCGGCCCATCATCCGCGCATTGTGGGTTTGCTGTGCGATCTGCATCGCCTGCGCGTAAAATTCAATCGCGCTCGCCGGGTCGCCGTCTGCCATACGCGCGTCCCCCTGCTCGACCAGTTCGCGCCCCGGCCAGTCGTCCGGCTCGTCCGGCAGCGTAGGCGTCGGCGCCGGCTCAGGGGGCAGCGGCGGGACAGGCGTCGGCGCGGCCGGCCGGGTCGGGACGGCGGGCTGTGTTGGAGCAGCGTGTACTGGCGGAGTCGATTTAGGTTCGGGTTCAGGTTCAGGCTCCGGCGGCGCTTCAGCCAGCGCCTCCAGGCGCGCGCTGCCGACCACCGCCATCTGCTCGTGCAGGCGCGTGTGCCCGTTGATGCTCAATAGATTCGAGTTGGCGACCGACTCGGCGATCACGCTGATCGCCTTGGCGTCGCTGTCCTCGGTCGCCTGGTCGAGCGCGCCGAGGATGTTCCCCCACTCGGCGCGCAGCGCGGCGTCGTCGCTGCCGTGCTCGGTCGTATAGTCGGCCACCGCCCGGACCGTGCGCGTCCTCGCCTCGGCCAGCCGCCCGCCGCTGTCGAGCAAATCGCACGCGAACTCGTAAACCAGTTTGTGGGCGGTCACGCAGCTATAGCCGCCGACCTTCACCGTATGAAGCAGGCCACGCGCTTGCATACGGTTAACCGCCCGCTCGATGTATGCATGGTCCAGGTCCGCGATAGAAGCCAGGAAGCCCGGCGTGCCGCCGCCGGCGAAGGTTCCTCCCAGCACCATCAACACCGCCTGCTCCACCGACGACAACCGCTTGAAAATGACGCGCAGGATTGTCTGCACCAGGCTCGCGCCGGGCGGCAGGTTGTACTGGGAGGGCAGCGCACCGACCAGCACGCCTGGAGTAATCTTCTGGTCGAGCGCGACCAGGCGCGCGGCGAGCACAATCGAAAGCGGATGATCTTCAATGCGGCTGCACAGCGCCACGATATCATTGATGTGATCATTAGGCGTCAACCCGCTTTGCTGGTAGAACAGCGACACCGCCGCCTGGCGGCTCAGCGGCTTGACGAGGACCGGCGTCCACGGGCCGGGCAGTTGATCGCGCGCGGTAATCAAGACCGGCAGTCCCGACACGACGCGGCGCACAAACTCGCGCGCCGCCTGGGCGCTGGCGGCATTGTCGAGCACGATCACCGGTTCCTGGGCGTCGAGCAGCGCGCGCGTGCGATCAATCTGCACCTGTGGGCTGGGCGCGTCAATGACGGCGCGCGAGCCGAACGCCTGGCCGATCTGGTCGCACAGCATGCCCAGGTCATCGTCATTAGCGTTGATCCACACCGCCTTGCCGCCCGATTCGTGGACGGTCCACATCCCGGCGATGGCGCTCGCAAGCGTCGTCTTGCCCACCCCGTCGAGGCCGTGCAGCAGCACCACCTCGCCGGCGTCAAGCCGGTGTTCCACTTCTGCCCGCAGTTCGTCGCGGCCCAGGAACGCATCCGGCGGCGTCACCGGGAGGGCATCGGGTTTGGTTATGAGGTGGCCTATAAAAGGGTAACTCTTGTGCATCATAGGAATCGTCACCCAGCTTTCATGCAACCGTAATGACAAGCACGACGAATGTCAGTATAGCAAACTTTATCGAATATAAATAATCGGCGCGCCTGCCGGCGCTTGGAGGTCGGGCCGGTACAAGGGTATAGTTAACTCATTATGGAACAGGTGCTTCTTTTTGTCACGTTGCGTCTAAGGAGTCTCCGATGAAGAGTTGGGTTTGTTTGATAGGTTTACTGCTGCTCGCTGCTTGCACCCCCACGCCTACCCCCACCTCTGCGCCCACCGACACGCCGCCGCCCACCGCCGTCCCACCCACCGAAGGCCCACCGCCCACCGAAACGCCCATTCCCTCGGTGACGCCCGGCGCCGGCATTTTGAAGACTGACGGCGTTTTTGCCTATCAAGCCGCCCTCGGTGGGCAGGGCCGCTACACGCTCGACGTCGAGGCCGGGCAAGCCATCCGCGTCGAGGTCACGACGGAAGACGCGGCGCTCGATCTACGTTTGGTCATCGCCGGGCCGAACGAATACCAGTTCGCCGCCGTAGATCGCGGCGGGCCGGGCGAACCGGAGGCGGTGCCGGAGTTTCAGTTCCCGCTCGACGGCCTCTACAGCCTGCGCGTCGAGGCGGCGGCGGGCAGCGGCCTGGCGCGGGGCGAACTGAAGTTCCTTTCGGAAACCGGGCGGACGGGCGGCGGGCATTTTGCCCCCTTCACGGCGGATGCAGACGGCAACCTGACCGGTCCCGCGCCTATCGACGCCGAAATGCACGCGCCCGACACTTTTCATGCCTACTCGTTCGACGTAGCCGAAAACCAGATCGTGCGGCTCTACGCGCTGGCCGCCGACCCCGAAGCGCTCAACCTGTACTTCCACCTGTTCCGGTCGGACGGCGAGCGCGTCGGCCTGTTCGACGACGAGCAGCCGCCCACCACGCCCTTGCTGCGCGACCGCGATCTGATCTATCCCGGCACTTATTACGTGCTGGTCGGTGCGCGCAGCGGCGCCGGCGCGTACCGGATGATCCTGGAGCCGGGCGGGTGACGCAGCCCGACTCATTGATCTAGCGTCACACGCGGCAGCGGGCCGCGCGCGCGCACGTCGGCGATGGCGTCGCTCATCGTGGTGAAGCAGTGGCGGCTCAGCAAGCGGCGCAGGCGCGGCGCGGCAGCGCGCAGGTTAAAGTAATGCGTCGCCATCGCCTTCCAGCGGAAGCGCACGAACGGGTGACTGGGGTCGATCTCCCAGGGATGCACGTAGATCATCGCCGGGCGGCCCTGCCGGTTGATGGTGCGCAGCCCCCACTCCGTGACCCGCAGCGGCAGAATGCGGAAATACGCCCCACCGATGCCCACCTTGCGCAGTTTGATCGAGAACACCGACACCGGGAATTCGACGATGCCGGTGTCGCCCAGCAAGTACAAACCCTCCGGGCTGCCGGGGATGCCATAGCGCCAGTTCGCGCCGGGGTAGACCGACGAATCGAACGTGAAGCCCAACTCGGCCAGGATATCGACGGCCCAGAGTGTGCGCCGCGTCAGCGAGAAATAGGGCGCGCGGTGCCCGTATACCGCCTTGCCAATGGCGTCCTCGGCGGCGCGCTTGGCGCGGCTCAGCGTCGCGCGCAGCACGCCGGGCGTGATTTCGTAAAACTTCGCGTGGTCATAGCCGTGCGCGGCGATCTCGTGCCCGGCCTCCGCGATGCGCCGGACCAGCGCCGGGTGCCGTTCGGCCAGCCAGCCCAGCACAAAGAACGTCGCCCGCGTGCCGGTCGCGGCGAGCAGGTCGAGCATATGCGCTGCGCCGCTGTGGATGCGCTCCTCGAAGCCGCCCCAGCATTCGCAGGGCTGCTCGATGCCCTGGTACCAATCCTCCAGGTCAACCGTCGCCGCGTTGCGGATCGGCGGTGCGCCGGGCAAGCTCACGGTATGCGCGGCGCGAGGATCACCCAATCCAGGTGAAAGCCGCCGAATAAACCGTCGGTATCGACGGGCGCGCCGTACCACGGCTGGAAGGCGCGCAGCGCTACCCCGGCATACCACGGCGCGACCGGCATTTCGCCCTCCGCGCCGAAGAAGCCTTCTTCGATCTCGCGGACCAACTGGGCGCGCGCGTCCGGGTCGATGCGGCGGTACAGCAGCGCGATGCGCTCGTCGATGGGCGAGCAGGCGCGGCGCGTTTCGGGGCGCGCCTCGCAGTGCATGCCGTCGCCCAACCAATTGTACACCGCCGGGTAATCGGGCCAGTGGACGCCGGTCCACAGGTGCGGGCGCAGGTCGTCCATGCCGCCGTATGCCACGCGCGCGCGCAGCGAGGTTAGATCGGTGGTCACGGCGACGAACAGCGCCGGGTCGCAGCCCAGCACATCGACCCACGCGCGCAGCAAAAACGCGACGTGTTCCACCGGCACCGCCGCGAGCAGCTGCACCGGCCCCGGCAAGCCCTGGCAGTTGGGATACCCCGCCAGCGCCAACTGCTCGCGCGCGTAGTCGGGATTATAGCCCACGCCTACCTCGCCGGCCGGCAGCGCCTCGTAGACGCCGGGCGGCGTAAGGTGGATCATCGGGATGCCGGGTTGCAGCTCGGCGGTGAATTTCTGCCGGTCAATCGCGGCGGCGAACGCGCGCCGCACCGCCGGGCTGTCGAAGGGAGGCTTGTCGTGCGCGAAGCCGATATAGGCCACGCCGAACGTGGGGATCGTGTGAACTTCTTCGGGGTGCACGGGCGTGAACATCGATTCGGCGCTCAGCGGCACGGCCACGCCGTCGAGCCGGCCCATCTCGTACAGGTCGAGCGCGGTTGCCTGGTCTTCTACCATGTTGACCACCCACCGCTCGACATTGCCGGGGCCGCGCAGCGCCGCCGGCAGGTGCGGGTTGCGCACGAAGACCCGCCGCACCTGCCGGATGTGCTCGTCCAGGAGATACGGGCCGCTGCTTACGATGTTGCCCGGCTCCACCCAGGCAGTGTCGTAGCGGTCGATGATCTCCTGCGGCGCCGGGTACATCACCGGCAGCGCAGCCAGAACCGGGAAATGCGCGGCGGGCTGCGCCAGCCGGATGACCAGCGTGGTGTTATCAATCGCCTGTGCGCCGATGGCGTTGAGCGCCGAAGTGTCGCCGCCGGTAAGCTGCGCGGCGGGTGTGCTCAGCGCTTCGCCGCAGCCGGCGATCACGCCGTTCAGCAAATAAGCATAAGGCGCGCCGGTGCGCGGGTCGCAGGCGCGCCGCACCGCGTTCACCACGTCGCCGGCGGTCACGCTGCGGACCACCTGCGCCTGCTCGTTCACCGGGTCCCAGCGCACCCAGGACACGTCGGGATGCAGCCAGAAGTAGTATTCGGTGCCCTCCGGGTTGACCTCCCAGCGCGCCGCCAGTTCAGGGCGCGGCGCGCCGGTCTGCGGGTCGAGATCGACCAGGCCCAAGAACAGATTCTCCACCGCGTCCATCGTCGGCTTGTCGCCCACGCGCTGCGGGTCGAGCGTGGTAAGGTTGGTCGTCGCCGCGTCGTAGAGCGTCGTCGGTTCACCCTCTTGGGCAAAAGATGCGCCCGGCGCAAGCCCAGTAGCAAAGACAATAAGCAGCAATAATCGCCGCCGGCGTTTGTTCATCAAACTTGTATCTCCGCACATCGATAGCGTTAAAGTAAATTTTGCTGCTCCGACCGGTTGATGGGTTCGGCGCGCTTGAACGCGCGCTTGACCGGCGGCATCCGCACCCGCGCCGCGCCCGCGACCAAGTCTTCAATGCTCAGGATTTGGATCCGAGGGTACTTCTGCCCCCAGCCCTCCGACTCGTAGAAGCCGGCGGCTGCCGCCTCCTGCTCCATCGCCGGCGTGGCCGGCTGCAAGGTGATGAGCACGCCGATTGCAGCGCCTTCGCGCTCGATGGCGCCGCGCAGGTCCCGGACCACGCTTACCCCCACCTTACCGCTCTTGACCTGCACCAACACGCGCTTGGCGCGCCCGGCGCCGTCATCGATGAAGGTGATCTGCCCGTCGAAGCCCTGGTCGGCGCCTTTCTTGCCGCGCCGGACCCGCCCGCGCCCGGCCGGTTCGGCGGGGCGGGCCGGCTGTGCGCGCACCAGCGACAGCGCCCACCACTCGAATTGGTGGGCGTTCTGGGCGGCGAGCGCCCGCGCCCCCGCGAGGTCTTCCGGTTCGCCGAGCACTTCGTACTCCGCGTCGTCGCCGAACGAGTCGTTCAGCCGGTTGCGGATGAGCGCGATGGCGAGGTGGGTGATGTCGATGCCGACCCAGCGCCGGCCCAGCTTTTGCGCTGCGACGACCGCCGTACCGCAGCCGCAGAACGGATCGAGCACCACATCGCCGGGGTTGCTGCT
>JAFGMM010000356.1 GCA_016927535.1 Anaerolineae bacterium | reverse complement strand
GCGAATCTGTATATTAAGTTAAGCTCTCAATGGTCTTATCGCATCGACTGGAAGGGTAACATGATTTTGGTCACGGGTGGCACCGGCTTTCTGGGTAGGAACCTGATGCCGGCCCTGGTGAAAGCGGGTTATCGAGTGCGCGCGCTGGTCCGGCAGCCGGAGCAGGCAGATTGGCTGGGTGCGCTGGGCGTGGAGATGGTGCGCGGCTCGACCGAGGATGTCGAGGCGGTGAACCGCGCCATGGAGGGATGTCGCTACGTGGTGCACGCGGCGGGGCGCTTCCGGTTCTGGGGGCGCTGGGAGCAGTTCGAGCGCACGAACGTGCTGGGTACCCAGAATGTGCTGGTGGCGGCGTGGGACCAAAAGGTGGAGAAGGTCGTCCACATCTCGACCGTGGTCGTCGTCGGCGCGCCGATTCCGGGCCGGGTGATCGACGAAAAACACCCGCTCAACCCGCAAGACCCCTACCAGCACAGCAAGCTGCGCGGCGAGCGGCAAGCGCTGACCTACTACGAAAACTACGATCTGCCGGTGGTGGTGCTGCGACCGGGCGGCTTTTACGGCCCGTGGGGGCGCTATGCGTTTAACCGGCTGTTCTTCGACGATCCACTTAACGGTAACCTGGTGCAGATCAATCACGGGCGCTTTCACACCCTGCCGGTCTACATCGGCGACGTGGTGCAGGGGATCATGTTGGGCCTGGAGAAGGGGCGCCCCGGCGAGATTTATAATATCTGCGGCGAATGCCCGACTCACAAAGAGGCGAACGATATCATCAGCGAGCAGGCCGGCATCACGGAATGGCGGATCAACGTCCCGATGTGGATGCTGGTCGCGCTGGCGTCGGCCTGGACGCGCCTATCTTACATCATCAACCGCGAGCCGTATTACTCGATCAATATGCGCTCCTACGTGATGAACGACTGGGTTGTTTCCAGCGAGAAGGCCAGGCGCGAACTGGGCTTCGTGCCGACGCCGTTTGCGGAGGGGGTGCGGCGCACGCTGGCCTGGTACAGCGAACAAGGGCTGATGCGTCCAAGCTGGCGCCGCCCGCTGAGCCTGCTGCACAAGCTGCCGCTGCCGCGCCGGGCGTGAGACGGGAGGGGCGTCAAAGTATCGCGGCAGGGGTGTTCGTCGTCATATGCGTAGTATAATAGCTGTGAGTAGTATTGACGAGGTAAACGATGGCGGACATCATCTTAAAAGCTACGATCACCTCTGACCGCCGGCTGGTGCTCACCGACGAACTCCCGCCGGATGTACCGGTTGGCGATGTGTCGATTTTGATTCTTCACCCGGTCATCGTCGATGCGGCTCCTGCCACAATCGGCGAAATCCTGGAGTCGCCAATGATTGGCCTTTGGAAAGACCGCGATGATATCGGCGACTCGGCGGAATATGTCTCGCGTGTGCGCCGCGAAGCAGAAGAGCGACGAAATCCATGGCGACTCAGGGAATAGGACAGATCGACGCGCTGTTCGACAGCGATATCATCATTGATAGCCTGCGCCAAGAACCACAAGCGATTGCTTGGTTGAATACAATCCGCCACTGGCACGTTGGCATCTCGGCGATTGTCTGGATGGAGATCATCGCTGGCGCACAAAGCGGAACCGATCTGCGGCAGTTAGTACGCTCTCTTACACAATACCATACTTTCCATATCGTTGAAGCCGATTCGCGTTGGGCAGTGCAGCAAATGACTGCATACCGTGTCAGTCACGGTGTCGGGTTGGCCGACTGCCTTATTGCCGCAGTCGCAGCGCGCACCAAACTACCGTTTTACACGCGCAATCTCAAGCACTATGCACCTTTTCCCGACATAAACACGATTCGCCCTTATTGACAGTTTTTTGATCTTTCCACTCAGCCGGATGCATTCAAAATCGGCAACTCGACGGGATTATCGCACGCACACGCCGCCGCTCCTAATCTTCGTCATCCTCCCCCACGCCCAGCAGCAGCCCCAGCACGCCCAATACCTTATCGGCCCGCTCGCCCTCGAAGCGCGTGGCGCGACCGCTGCGCGGTACGGCCCGCGTCGCCCGCGCCGCCGGCTTGCCGCGCCGCACCCGCTCCCCCATCTGGCGGCGCTCGGCGGGCGGAAAGGTGCTGAACGTGCGGCGTAATAACGGCAGCAGCACCTGGAACGTCTCGTCCGTGATGCCGGTAATCCAATCGTCAAGCACCGCCCAGAGATCGTCGTCGTGCAGCAAGATTAGACCGCTGCCGCGTAAGAAGCCCTCCACCCACGCCGCCGCCTGCGGCGGGTCGGCGGCGCGCGCGAGCGCCAACCCCATCCGCCGCGCCGCTTCCCCGGCGTCGATGGCGCCGGCGTCCATCAACAGGCGCGTCGCGCGCCCGGCGACGAGGCCGTGCAGCCCGCTCTGGTCCATCATACCGGTGAGCGTGCGCCGCCACTCTTTGGTATAGTCTTCGTTTTGCAGTGTGGTCACCGCCTGGTGAAACGTGACAAGCCGCTTGAACATCGCCTCCGCCGCGTCGTCGTCCAGCGACGCGCACGCGCCCGGCAGCCCGATGCACACGCGCGCCACCAACCCATCGACGATCTCCTCGACCATCGCCGCATCGGTCTTGCGCACGTTGCCGTAGCGCAGGATATTCGCCAGCGGCGGCAGCGCGTCCATCAGGTGGCCCGTGTCGGTGGAGAGCGCCGCCTGGTCCTTGACGCGCTGCATCACGTGGCTCGCCGCGTCGGGCAGATCGGCGAGCAGCGCCTTGTCGAGCAGGCCGGTCAATTCGGGAAGCGCGCCGGCCCGGTTCGCGGCGTCCTGCGCGTAAGCGCTCGCCGCGTCGAAAACGGTGTTGCCCCACATATTCGCCTCGATGACGCGCACCGCAAATTCCGGGTGCCACTGCAAATCCCACCACTCCCAGAAAGTGCCCTGCTTGCTGCCTTCGACGCGCTTGCGCTTGCCCCACGGGATGCCGAGCAGGCCGAGCCGGTGCAGCAAATGGCTGCGGGCCAGATGCATGGGCGTGCGCAGATCAAGCTGCTGCTCGCTCTGGGATGCGTCGGGTTTCATGCGGAGGCTGCGCTGCTGCGCTTCCAGGTCGCGCTGGAGCGGGACTTTCGGCGTCGCGTCGGGCACCGCGCCCAGCGCCTCCCCGACGATCAGCTTCTCGTAAATCAGACGCATCGGCAGCGGGTTGCCGAAGCACATCACCGCCTGGGTCGCCTCGTTCAGTTCGTCCAAGCCCGGCAGCGGGCGGTCGCGCAGCGCTGCCAGCGCATCCGCCAGCCGCACCGCGTCGATAACCTGCGCGGCGGAGGCGTCCAGGTCTTCTTCACGCAGCAGGTGCGCGACGCGCGCCATCCACCGGACCACGATCTGATCTTCGACCGTGAACAGGTGATGGTACCAGCCCGGCGACTCGATGCCCGCGCCGTAGCCGCTGGCGCGCGACAGCCGCCCGTGCGTCCACGGCACCCACGTCGTCTCGACCTTGATCTTGGGCGCGCCCTTCAAAACGGCGTTGTCGGCTTTCGCCGCCGGCCACGCCGCCTCGACCAGCGCCGGCGCGTGCCACGCCCCGCACACTACCGCGATGCGCTCGAACCCGTCTTTCTGCGCGGCGCGGATGGTCTTGCGCATGTGCGCCTCGCGCATGGCCTCAAACGGGTTCTCCGGCTCGAAGCCAAGCTCGGTACGGAGCGCGGTCATCATTTCGAGAATCGCGTCGAAAAGTTCGGCGCTGTCGCGGCGCTGCTCGACCATGTGCTCCCACCAGCGCTCGCCGTCGCTGTAGCCGGCCGCCTGCGCCAGCAGCGCGAGCGGGTCGCCCCGGAGTTCGGCGGGCGCAGGCGCTTCAGGTGGTTTGCCGTTGCCCGGCGCAGGCGGAGCGGCTTCTTGCTTCGCGGCTTCCTCCTCTGCCAGCTTGCGGACAGCCAGTTGGTGCGCCTGCGGCAGGTCCATGAAGCGCACTGCCGCGCCCGAGGCCAGGCTGTAATCAATCGCCTGCCACTCCGGGGAGAACGCCGCGAAGGGATAGTAAGCAGCCAGGCGCGGCGTGTCGGGGACGTAGACCAGCAGCGCGACCGGCGGCTGCATCTCGCGGCAGCCCAGCAGCGGGATCACCGGGTCGGCGTCGGGCGGCCCTTCGACTAAAACCGCGTCCGGCTTCAGCGCGTCGAGCGCCCGCGCCAGGCTGCGCGCGCTGCCGGGACCGTGGTGCCGGATGCCGAAGATGTGAATAGCCATGTCCTCACCCGCTGACCGCCATGCACGCCTGGTAAATGTCTTGCCAGCCCTCGCGGTCTTTAACGACCGTCTCCAAATATTCCAGCCACACGACCTTATCCTGCACCGGGTCTTTGACAATCGCGCCGGCGATGCCCGCCGCCAGGTCGCGCGCGGTGAGCCGCCCGCTGCCGAAGTGCGCCGCCAGCGCCAGGCCGCTGCTCACCACCGAGATCGCCTCCGCCGTGCTGAGCGTGCTGCTGGGCGATTTCACTTTGGTTTTGCCGTCCTCGGTGACGCCGCCGCGCAGCTCGCGGAAGATGGTCACCACGCGCCGCACCTCGTCGAGCGCGGGCGCTTCGGCGGGCAGTTCGAGCGCGCGGCCCAGGTCGGCGACGCGGCGCTGCACGATATCGACCTCCTCGTCGGCGGTGTCCGGGAGGGGGAGCACCACTGTGTTAAAGCGGCGCTTGAGCGCGCTGGAAAGATCGTTCACGCCCTTGTCGCGGTCGTTCGCGGTCGCAATCACGTTGAAACCCTTCTGCGCCTGCACCTCCGCGCCAAGCTCCGGAATGGGCAGGACCTTCTCGGAGAGGACGGTGATAAGCGTATCCTGCACCTCGGCGGGCATGCGCGTCAGTTCCTCCACGCGCGCGAGCTTGCCCTGCGCCATCGCATTCATCAGCGGGCTGGGCACCAGCGCCTCCATCGACGGGCCTTTAGAGAGCAGGAAAGCGTAGTTCCAGCCGTAGCGGATCGCTTCCTCGGAGGTGCCCGCCGTGCCCTGGATGAGCAGCGTCGAGTCGCCGGAAATCGCCGCCGCGAGATGTTCGGACATCCAGGTCTTGGCGGTGCCCGGCACGCCCAGCAGCAAGAGCGCGCGGTCGGTGGCGAGCGTGGCGATGGCGATTTCGACCAGGCGCTGCCGCCCGATGTACTTAGGCGACACCTCGAAGCCGTTGTCCAACTTGCCGCCGAGCAGGTATTTCGCCGTCGCCCACGGCGAGAGCTTCCAGTTAGGCGGGCGGGTGCGCGTATCCACCTCGGCGAGCGCGGCGAGTTCTTCGGCGAACTGGTGCTCGGCGTGCGCGCGGAGGATGGTTTCTTGGGTGGGAGGGGAGGTGGTCATTGATCGGTCTCCTAAGAATAGTCGATAAAGTCGGGATGATTTGGGTCGGTAAAACGGCCCATATTAGTATCTTCCGACCATTTGCTTCCATCTGGCAAGGTTGTATCTGTGTTGAACGACGCTTCGTCTAGCCTTTTCGCTCTTTTGAGATTTGCGTCCTGCAACTTCGTTCCTTCTAGGTGAGTTTTACTCAAGGATGCTTCTTCTAAATTCGCTTGACTGAGATCGGCGTTTTGAAGTGGCGCCTTGTTCAGATCAGCTCTACTCAGGTCTGCCTCTCTCAAATACGCTTCCTGTAAATTTGCCCATCTCAAATGCGCATGGTGAAGTGTGGCTCCCCTCAAATTTGCATTTGATAAGTCCGCATGTCGCAAATCTACATTCGCTAAATCAATCCTATCAAGCATCACATATGCCAACTTCGCGCGAGATAAATCAGGCCGTTTGCCCCTTGCCCGATACCACGCTACCCATCGCTCGACATCGTCGCGGTTCTTGTGCACACCTTCGACAAATAGACGTTCGCGCAACATCTTGTCGAGTTCGAGTTCGTATTGGGTATCAGGAAAAATCGGCAAGTTAGTCGGGTCTTCAGGAATACTAAGAATTGTCTCTTTTAGAGCATCAATTTGGTTCTGTTGGTCTAGTCCCAAATATGCTTTACAAGTTTCCAGTAAAAGCCAAAGTGCATTTTCACCAGATGCCGTTTTGCCATATGCAGCTAATCTGGAAACTGTATTTACTATGAATATGTGAGTAGCGCCAGTGTAGTCAACAATATTTAGTATTGGAGCATCAATGAGTGCACACGTCAGATATGCGCGCCGATCTGCCTCACTCCGCATGAGCGGCGCGAGCAAGTTCCTAATTTTTTCCAGCGTTTCTTGATCCAGGGCCATTACCATCTCCCCGCTAAGAGATCGTTCAAAAAATTCTTTAACGTCTCTTTTCGATAGGTCCGCCGACTTCAGTCGGCGGCTAATCGCCCCCAAAGCTGCTTCTTTCGGTAGTTAGCCCACGGCTTCAGCCGTGGGAACACTCAAACGCCCTCTAATACCCCATCTCCCCCATCGTAAACTCCTCCAAATCCGCGTCCCAGGTCCACTTGTCGCCGGAGGGCAGGATCGTATTCCGGTTGAACTCGGCATCGTCCAGGGTCACCCCGCGCAGGTCGGCGTTCTCCAGGTTCGCGTTGCGCAAATTCGCCAGGCTCAGGTCGGCCCTGGCGAGATTCGCATCGCGCAGGTTCGCGCCTTTCAGCGTCACGCCGGTCAGGTTCGCGCCGGTCAGGTCGGCGTTCTCCAGGTCTGCGCCCGGCATATACGCATCGGTCAGGTTGGCTTTGCTGAGATTTGCACTTGCCAAATCGGCGTCGGTCAGGTCGGCCCGGTACAGGTTCGCGCCGGCGAGGTGGGCTTGGCGCAGGTTCGCGCCCTCCAGGTTGGCGTCTTCCAGGTCCGCGCCCGGCAGTTCGGCCCGCTTGCCTTCCGGGTCCCTGCTCACCCAGAGCGCATGAAGTCGAAGTATTTCGGCAAGTTGGTCTTTGTCCATTCCTTTCTCCCCTGGCTACTCGTCTATCGCTTCCAGCATCTCGCGCCGGAACTGCAATAATAGCAAAAATTCGGTCACGGCGTTGTCCCAGATGCGCCCGCCGCTTGACTCGGTGGTAAGCACATCTTTGGCATAATCATACACCGAAGGCGGCATATAGTGGGCGAATCCCTTCAGCGCTTCGCGCATGTCGGGGTCGGGGCGGGCGTTGCCGCGCTCCAGGTAGCGCCGCCAATTGTCCAGCACCTCCAGCGCCAGCTCCTCGCTCCACACGTGCGGGCTGAGGCGCAGCGGCATCAGCGCGGGATGGCTGCCGCGCAGCGGCTTGCGGTTGGCCTGGAGCATCCCCATCAGAATCGTCTCGCGCTGCTCGACCGAAAGCGCGCCCATCAAGCCGAACAAGCCGGTATTGTCGCCCTGCTTGATCGCACGCGGCAGCAGCGCCGCCGCCCATGCGCCGTCGCGGTGCTGCCCGGCGGCGAACGACCACGCCTCTAAAATAATATCACGGTGAAAACCAAGCCGCGCCGCTTCGACCAGCGCGCCGGGCGATGCGCCCCACTTCTGCGACCAGTAGCCCGGCGGCGCCACCTGGAGCATTTGCAGCGCCCACCACGCCGGCTCCTCGATATCGCGCACGTGATGCTTGGGCTTCTTGACGACGCCGTCGCGCTCCATCGTGCGGTCGTAGTGGGTGGGCAGATGCAGCGTCACCTGCTCGGACGGCTGGCCGGGCGGGATTTCGTAGGTGAGCAGTGCGTCCGCACGCTGGAGCATTCGTTTGCTCAGCCGCGACTCCGGCAGCCAGCTCAACAGGCGCGCGGTCAACTGGCGGACGCGCCGCGAGTCATCGTCGAGCGCCGTCTCTTCGAGGAACGGCTCGTCGGCCATGCTCAGCCCCGCTTCGAGCTTTGCCAGGTATTTATAGCGCTCGTTAGCTTCTTCTTTCGGCCATATCGAGACGAGCAGTTCGCGCGCGTGGTTGGGGTCGTCTTCGCGCAGCCAGGTGAGCAGCGTCAGGCGCGCGTCGACGTCGCCCTCCTGCCATGCCTTATCGACGTTGCGCCCGGTCCAATAATCCCATTTGGCGTCCTGCGCCGCCAGCCAGCGCCCGCGCTCGCCCAGCACGCCGAGAATGGCGCGGCGCATCTCCGGCCTGGCGCGGCCAAAGTCGAGGAGCGTGGGCAGCATCTTCTCCGAGACGCGCTTGCCCGCCGCCGCAACCGCGCGCAGCCATTCCGGGAATACGTCGAGGCGCTGCCCGCCGAGCATGTGTTCCATGTGCCGGGCGGCGCGTTCGCCCAGCCGGGGCAGATCGTCGGGCGGGCAGGCTTCGGGGATCGGGCGCGTATCCAGCGCGGGGACCAGCCCGGCGCGCCGGTGCACCGGCAGCGCGACGGCGGCGCTCAACAGAAACGCCTCCGGGTCGGCGGGGTCGAGCGCGGCCAACAGCGCGCTGGCTGCGTCGTCGCCGGCCGGCTGCGGGATGGCCGGCATACGCGCAGTGCCCAGCAGCGCCGCCGACACAATTTCGTCCCAATAGCTCACAAGCGTCTCCTTAATTTTTTTACTACAGAGACGCAGAGGGCGCAGAGAATCTTTCTGATGAAAACTCTGTGATCTCTGTGTCTCTGTGGTGATATCCTCTTATTTAAAACTCTACAAAGCGATCCTCGGCCCACGCGCTGAGCGGGTGCAGGCGCTCGCCGTCCCACTCACCGAACAAATCGAGCGGGCGCCCGCCGCTCAGAGCGACAAGATACCATTTATCCTCAAAATGTGAAACCAGGTGCAGCCGCCGGTCAGCCGAGTCGCGCAGCACCCACGTGCTGCTGTAGCGCACCGGGCGCACCGCGCGCAGCGCCATCGGGAAGCGGTCGAGCCACGGCGTGCAGGCGAGCGCCGCCGCGTAAGCCTCGACCGCTTCGGCGGCGGTGGCATAGCCGGGCAGCCGTTCGCCGGGCTGGAGACCCACCGCCGCGCCACGCTGCTGCTTGATAATCGCGCGCAGCGGGTACGCGCCGGGATAATAGACCAACTCGGCGTCGATGACCTTGCCCGGCATGAGCGGCGTCTCGAAAGCGCGCCCGCCGTAAGCGAATTCGAGGATGAGCGCGGCTTTGCCGGTCGTCTTGCCCCAGAGCCAGGTGTACCGGGCGTGCAGGTTGTTCTCGGCGTCCTCCACGCGCTGCCCCATCACCACCCACCGGTCGCGCACGCCGGGCCGGGGCAGCAGTTCCTCGCGGTTCCAGGTCCAGCCGATCTGCGCGCGCGCTTCGGCCTGGAGACCGGGCGGGAGCGCGTCGATGCGCTTATACGCCGCGATGAGCAGATAAAGCTGGCCCAACTGCTCCAGCAGGCGCGCCGGCCAGTCCTTGTCGCTGCCCGGAATGTCGGCCATCGTGCGCAGCCGGGCGGCCAGCCCCGGCGCCTGGGCATCGACCATGCGCCGCGCGATGCCGTCCCAGAAGCCGTAGTCTTTGCTCTGCACGCTGGCGAGGCCGTTGTACAGCAGGTCGCGCAGCCAGACCTCCAGTTCTTCCAACCCCGCGCCGACCTTGGCCTCGCGCTCGGCGGCGCGCCGGGCCTGGGCCGCCTCATCGACCGGCTTCTTGCCGCCCGCCGGCTTTTGCTGGGGTTGGGCCGGCTGCCGGGCGCGCTGCCGCCCGGCCTGATCGAGCCAATCGGCGACCCAGGGCGGCGGCTCCTGTTCGGCGAGGGCGGCGGGGTCGTCGTTCAGCAGGAACGCCAGCCCGACGACGTGCTTGCAGGGTTTTTTGCGGCTGAGACAGGTGCACTTGAACGCGGGCCTGGATGGGTCGAGCGCCAGGCTGACCTGGTAAGGATTGCTCCCGCTGCCTTTGATCGTGCCCCACAGGGTGTCGCCGGCGCGCCCCAACGATTGCCACTGCCTGGCGTCGGCAAGCTGCTTACCGGAGTCGGCGACTTGTTGGTCTGGAGCGAAGGCAAGCGTATGTTCGGTGGTCCAATTTACCGCCATGTGTGCGGTCTCCGTGTAGTTCTGTTAGTTCAGTACGAAGTTTATCACGAAGGCGCCACCATCATGCAATGGCTCTTATGTGGGATATATGAGATTAGGACGGCGGCACTGCTGAGACGGCGATTTAGTTGGTCGCTTCGCCAGTAGGGGCTATCAGCCTGACCCTTTGACTCCATCGGATGAGATGGTCCGAATATTCTTCTAGGGGTCTAAGAATTTTTTCGTCACTCCAAATTTTTTCCCATTTATCTTTTGAATCATCTAGAACCGTCACCATTTCATAGTCTTGGCCGGCTCTACGTATGTCAATCCATTGAAAGACGGTTCTGTGTATGTTGCTCTCCGATCCGTTTTCCAGTGCTTTTACTAACCATCTGCGCTCTGAATTGAGGTAAAAGTCGATAATATGCTCCGTAGTCTTGCCTTCGACCACATACTTAGGCTTATATATCTGCTCATGTTCAAGCAGGTAAAGCTCTACGTCGGCTTTGAAAATCCGCTTAGCGCGTTGCTGTCGTAGAAGTATTAAATGGCTGGCAGTCTGAAGAACGGTGAGGAAGTTGTGAACTGTTTGCCCGGCGCTGGCTAGAGTTGCTTCCGTACTGAAGACACCGTTTTCTAGGGTGACGTCGTAACGACCTGCAAGATTTTTAGCCAATTCTTCTCGTGTCGCATTTCCTTCCACGGCCGCGCCATTTAAGAAAAGCCAGTCAAATGTTTGTCCCTGGTCCGTTAGGGTAATATACCCATCAGGACTGACGTAAGCAAAAAACTCGATCAAGTCGCCGTCAGATCGCCAATAGGGGGTAGTGACTCGGCACGCCCCATCGTCTCTACGTCGGACGACAAAGCGCCCTCCGAGGTGATTCACGTATTCTTCAATTATGTTGGGACATTCTTCTCGATCACTCATCTGTTATTTGCCTCCGAAGAACATCACATGTTCGTATTCTCCTATGAGCCGGATGTTTTCTTCTTCGATAAATTGTAGAAGCTGATCGTTGATATCTGCATTCGGATCGATGTCTTGTGGTATGTACGCCTCGGCGCTTTCGTTTATCTCGTCCCAGATATGTTTGTGAGGAACGGTCAAAACTTCGCCGCTCGGCAAAGGATGTTTGGGATTGTTATCGTACCGGCGAATGGTTATGTTCTGAAAAGCAAGCGAAAAGCCGTAATTTGTGACGCCGACGTTACCCCATAACTCCAACACCTCGTTGATTTTTATGGCGAGCACAGGGACTTTTAACCGGTATCTTCCTCCTCTCATCGACTTCCATACAACGTCTTCACTGATGATTTTGGGGGTTTCACTGAGCATGTCAGCCATTTTTCGGTCGATGATAGTCACGGCTGGATATCTCCTGGTGGCCCATGTCCCGATACCGCTCGCATACACATTCTAGCACCATATCGAGCAAATGTGCTAACCTCATCGCTCCATTGCCCACTCCCGGCGCAGCAGCCCGTACAGGTACATATCGTAGCGCTGCCCGTCGCGGAGCAGGAACTCGCGGTAAATGCCCTCGCGCGTGAAGCCCAGCGCCTCGTACAGCGCAATCGCGCGCGTATTGTACGCGAACACGGTAAGCTGCACGCGGTGCAGGTTCAACTCATCGAAGGCGAACTTTAGCGCCAATTCCATCGCCGCGCGCCCGTAGCCTTTGCCCTGCATACCCGGCGCGATGCCGATGGCGAGCCAGGTCACCTGGTGCGTCCACAAGATGCCGTCGATTTCGACGACGCCGGTCAAGTCTTCGCCGCCGGCAGGGCGAACGGCCAGGATAAACCCATCGTTAGACGACTGCATGTCTTCGACCCATTTCTTCAGTTCGGAGGCGGTCTTGGGTTTGGCAGGGCAGGCGTCGAGGTGGCGCATGAACCCGGCGTCTTCAAACCAGGGCAGCATGGCGGGGATATCGTCCGGCGTCAGGGCGGTGAGGCGGGCGCGGTCGTTCTGGAGAATGTTTGCGTTCATTGGTCCTTCTTTCGGGGCGAAGAATGGAAAAAACTGGCTCAATTGTACTCGGCTTTGGCCCACAAAAAAGTAGCACATCTAGAACATGCGTGCTATAATAAACCGTTGGCTAAGTCGAGTCTAATATTCCCAAACGTTGAGGAGGGAAACAAAAATGGCAGAGAGAATCGTGGCGTACTGTGGGCTGATTTGCACGAACTGCCCGGCTTACGTCGCAACCCAGAACGACGACATGGCAGCGCTCGCGCAGGTGGCCGAGCAGTGGAGCAAGGAATTCGGCGCCGTGCTCACCGCGCAAGACTGCATCTGCGACGGCTGCATCGGCGAGGGGCGCAAGATCGGACATTGCAGCGAGTGCGGAGTGCGGCTCTGCGCGGTCGAGCGCGGCGTGACGAACTGCGCGCACTGCACCGAATACGAGGGCTGCGAAACCCTGGACGGGTTCCTGAAGTTCGTGCCGGATGCCCGCGCCATCCTGGAGCAAATCCGGCTTTCGCTGTAACGCGCGGCGGTAGAACAACGCCGGGCGTATAACATGCGCCCGGCGTATCGCATCACTCCGCGCGGTGCACCGCCCGGACGAGCGCCAGCGCTTCCTCGTAGGAACTCACCTCGCCGTCGGCCTGCGCCTCCAGCAGCGCGCGCAGCAGCCGCCCGACCTCCGGCCCCTCCTGGATTTGAAGCTCTCGTTTGATGTCCCTGCCGTCGAGCAGCGGCCTGGGCTTGACGACCTGCTCGTACCGCTCGTAGTAGCTTTCCAGCAGCTTCTTCACCACGCCGACATGGCGCCCCCACGCTTCGAGATCGGTCACTTGGCCGGCTGTGCCCAGGTAGTCGGCCAGCGCGAGCAGGCAGATATCGATCCCGGCGTCTCTCGTGTCACGGAAGAAGCGATAAATCGACTTACCTGACACTTGGCGCGCCTTCGCAAGCAGCAGCGGGCGCATGTGGTGCCGGACGATGCCGCCCAGGCGTTCCCCTTCGGCCCGGCTGAGCCGGAGCGTCTGCGCGAACGCCTCCGCCATCTCTGCACCCACCGCCTCGTGTCCAAAGAAGCGGGTGCGCCCGGCCTCGTCCACCGAGCGCGTCTCCGGCTTGCCGGCGTCGTGCAGCAGCGCCGCGAGCATCAGCAGGCTGCGCATCGAGCGCTCGTTGGGCCACTCGGTCGCCAGGTGCGCGTAGAGCGCCGGACGGAAGGCGTGCAGTTCGCTGACGATAACCGCCATGCCGGCGCGCGCTCCGAGGTTGTCGTCGCGGGCCGGCGCGAGCAGTCGCAGCACCGCGTCGAGGTGGTCGATCACCGCGAGCGTATGCTCCCACACGTCGTACACGTGCGGCGGGTCTTGCCTCTGGCCCTTGAGCGCTTCAACCTCCGGCGCGACCTGCGCCAGCAAACCCAGTGAATCGAGCACGCGCAGCGCTCCCGCCGGGCGCGGCCCGTCTAAGATGCCGATGAAGGCATCGCGCACCCGCTCGGCGGAGACGCGCAAAAGCTGCCGCCCGTCGCGCCGGACCGCTTCGCGGGTTGGCGCGTCCATGTGCAGCCCAAGCATCATGCTGTAGCGTACCGACCGCAGCGCGCGCGTCGGGTCGCGGGCGATGGCGTCGGGCGCGCAGAGGCGCAGGCGCTTAGCTTGCAGGTCGTCCAGCCCGCCGGTCGGGTCGAAGACCGCCTGCAAGTCGCCCGCGATATCGACCGCCAGCGCGTTGACGGTGAAGTCACGCGCGCGCAGGTCGGTTTCCAGTGAAAGCGCGTCGCCCTCCCGGACGCGAAACTGCGCCACGTCGATAATCAGGCGGCTCCCATCCGCGCGCGCGAGCACCACGCGCCCGGTCCCGCGTTCGGCGTCGAGCGGGTAGAATGCGCCGCTCAGCGCGCCGCCCAGCTTCCGCGCAAGCTTCAAGCCGTCGCCCGGCGTCGCCAGGTCGATATCGTGCACCGGGCGCCCCAAGAAGGCGTCGCGCACCGTGCCGCCGACCAGGTACACGGGCGGCGCGCCGGCCGGCAGGCCGGCGCGGATGCGCGCGATCTCGTCGGGCCAGACCAGGCGGCGCGGGCTGGGTTGGGGCTGGAGGGCTTCCATCGGCGGCGTCAGGGCGCTTGCTCTTCCAGCGCGTTTAGATCGGCCACGCCGATAAACGGCATGTTGCGGAACCGTTCGTCCAGATCCAGCCCGTAGCCGTATACAAACTTATTGGCGATGTCGAAGCCTACGTAGTCGATCTTGATATCGACCTCGCGGCGCTCGAATTTGTTCAGCAGCGCACAGATGCGGATGCTCTTAGGGCTGCGGGTGCGCAGCATCTTCACGATGTAATCGAGCGTATGGCCGCTGTCGATGATGTCTTCGACGATGAGCAGGTTCTTACCGGCAGGGTTGGTGCTCAGGTCCATCACGATACGCACCTGCCCGCTCGATTCGCGCGCGCCGGCGCCGTAGCTGGTAACCGCCATGAAGTCAATCGCGTGCGGGATGGTGAGGTGGCGCGTGAGATCGGAGAGGAACATCACGCCGCCTTTGAGCACGCAGACCAGCCAGAGGTCGTCGATCCCGGCTAAATCCTGGGAGATTTGCGCGCCGAGTTCGGCGATGCGTTTTTGTAAGGTTTCTTCATCTATCAGCACTTCAGCCAGGTACTTTTCGTAGGCTCCGGGCATGGCGTTTGTGTCCTTTTAATAGATAGCTTGTTTCACATCTCGCATACCAGCCTATTCTATATTGCGTCGCCCCTGTAGACAATAGCTCCTGACCTGTGATACACTACGCACAACCTGAACAAAATAAGATCGGGTCTCTGGGTTCGGCGTCATATTTGGGGCGTCCTGCCGGCTCGCCCGAAACCCTGCGAACTTCCAAAGGCCCATAAACCAGGCGGAAGGCGCGCGGCTTGCGCGTAGAGATACACTTCTGTACAATTCGGTTGCATAGACATTAGGCCGGGTCCCGTGGGTAAGGCCGGAAGTGGGTAGTAAGCATGTCAGACGAGAAGCAAGATCGAGCCATTAAGGTCGTTTGCATCGAAGATGACGCAGAAATGATCGATCTGGTGAAGCTGATTCTGAGCCGCCAGGGGTTCGACGTGACCGGGGCGACGGGCGGTCGGGTGGGCTTGGAGGCCATCGCGCGGGAAAAGCCCGACTTGGTGCTGCTCGACTTGATGATGCCCGACGTGGACGGCTGGGAAGTTTATCAGCAGATGAAGGCCAACGAGGGCATGCGTCATATCCCGGTGATTGTGGTGACGGCTAAAGCCCAGAGCATCGACAAAGTGTTAGGGCTGCACATCGCCAAAGTTGACGATTATATTACGAAACCGTTCGGGCCGCGCGAACTGCTCAGCAGCGTCGAGAAGGTCCTGGCGCAAAACAATAAAGTCTGAACTGATCCCCGACCCCCCTTTGAACCGAGTCCGCGCGCGCATCAGAGCGACGCGCCGTGTTGGTGATTGACACCCATGTCAATTTAGTTACCCTTTACCACTTTTAGGAGGGGGGTATGCGCATCCAAACTTTGTTTACTCGAACTCTGCCGTTTGTGATTGTTATCGTACTGTGTACGGCTCTCGTCCCGATGCCTGGCCTGGCCCAGGATGGTAACCTGCTCGAAAACCCCGGCTTTGAAGGCGGGTACGCCGCCTGGAACGACGTTCTTACCGCGCAGTTGGCGCCGGGCTGGACACCCTGGTGGGTGCCGCAAACCGAGGATGACCTGTCGTGGCGCAACCGCCAGCCCGAATGGAAAGCCGCCGAAGCGCCCTGGCTGAACCGCATCCGCTCCGGCGAGAAGGCGCAGCAGTATTTCACCTTCTACGGCACGCACATCGGCGGCGTGTACCAGAGCGTGAGCGTCAACCCCGGCGATCAGCTGCGCTTCACCATCTGGGTGCAGGTGTGGTCGAGCGCCTACGACGATGCGGCGGTCAGCGAAGCGCACGGTCAAGTCGATGTCCAGGTGGGCATCGACCCCAAAGGCGGCACCAACGGCCTGAGCGGTGATATTGTCTGGTCCGCGCCCAAGCAGCAGTACGACGAATGGTTTTTGATGAGCGTCGAGACCACGGCGGCGGCTAACAAGGTGACCGTATTCGTCCGCAGCGCGCCGGAGTTCCCGGTGAAGCACAACGACATCTACCTCGATGATGCGCTGCTGGTGGTCACCGGGCAGGGTGAAGTCCCGACGCAGCCGCCCACGCCCACCCCCGATACCATCGACAACCAGACGCCCGTGCCCACGGCGACGCCCAGGCCCAACATCCCGACGATGCCGCCCACGCCGACGCCGCTGCCCGCCGGCACGATCGTCTACATCGTGCAGGCCGGCGACTCGCTGTCGGCCATCGCCCGGCGCTATAACACCACGGTTGATCGAATCGCCGCCGCCAACAACCTGGCAGACCCCAACCGGATCAGCGTGGGGCAGCGGCTCCTGATCCCCGACCAGCCGCTCCCGACCGCCATCCCACCGACGGCAGCCCCAACCGCGACGCCGGTCTCCGCCCAGCCCGCCCAGCCGACGCCCACGCCCCAGCCGGTCGCCGCCGTCACCCACACCGTCCAGGTGGGCGACAACCTGTACCGTCTGGCGCTCCGCTACGGGACCACGGTCGAAGCTATCGCGGCGGCGAACGGCATCGTTAACCCGAACATCATCCGGGTCGGGCAGGTCTTGAAGATCGGCGGCGCATCCGCGCAGCCGGCACCCGCCCCGGCCCCGCAGCCCTCGACCGGCGGCACGCACCTGGTCCAGGCGGGCGAGAACCTGTTCCGCATTGCGATGCGCTACAACACCACGGTCGAGGCCATCGCAGCGGCGAACGGCATTGCTAATCCCAACCTGGTCCCTGCCGGGCAGGTGCTGCGCATCCCATGAGCACGCAGCGGCCCAACGGCGCCTGGTACGTGATGCGCAGCGCCGAGACCGGCGCGGTGCTGCTCAAGCGGGTGCGGTGGTGCAGCAGCTTTTGGTGCCGCTTTCGCGGCCTGCAACTGCGCGCGCCGCTGCCGCCGGATGAAGGGCTGCTGATCGCCTTCGGCGGCGCGAGCATCGCCGGCTCGTCGATCCACATGTTTTTCATGCGCTTTGCGATTGCGGCGGTGTGGCTCGACGGCGAGTTCCGGGTCGTCGGCGCGGCGCTGGCGAAGCCCTGGCGACCCTACTACGCCGCCGGCGCGCCCGCCCAATACGTGCTCGAAGCGATGCCGGCGCTGCTGGAGCGCGTGAAGGTGGGCGACCGGGTGGTGTTTGAGTAAGCGACCTGGTTTGGATGCGGGAACTTTATGTTTATGAAGGAGGCGTCCTGTGAGACGCCTTCGTCTGCTGATTCTGATAGGGATTGCGCTAACTCTCGCCGCTGCGCCGCTCCGCGCCCAGGAGGACGGCAGCACAGGCGCGGGCGCTGCGCCCGTGACGCACGTCGTGCAGGCCGGCGAGACGCTGTTCCGCATTGCGATGCGCTACGGCGTCGATGTGGGCGCGGTGGCGCTCGCCAACGGCATCGCCGACGCGAACGATATCTACGTGGGGCAGGAGTTGACGATCCCCGGCCAAGCTGCGATTGATTATGCCGGCTATGTTGATTACGTCGTGCAGCCCGGCGACACGCTCGACACGCTGGCGCGGCGCTACGGCGTCACGGTCGCGGGCCTCGCCGAGATCAACCGTCTGGTGCGGAAAGATGCGCTGTTCACCGGCCAGACGCTGCGCATCGCGCCGCCCGGCGACGCGCCCACCGCGCCGCCCGGCTACACTTACGTCGTGCAGCCGGGCGATACGCTGCTCGATATCGCGCAGCGCTGCGGGATGGCGCTCGACGCGCTCCGCCAGGCGAACGGGCTGCCGTTCGACCGCACGCCGCTGCTTTATCCCGGCCAGCGCCTCACCATCCCCGGCGATGCAAGCGCGCCGCCGCTGCGCGCGCTGCCCGATCCTATCATCGATTTCACGCTCGACCCGCTGCCGCTCGGCCAGGGCGGCGCGTTTAGCTTGCGGCTGACCACGCGCCGCCCGGCGACCATCGTCGGGTTGTTTATGGGGCGCTCGTTTGCGCTCTTCGCCGACGACGGCCGGCACCACGCGGCGGTGTTCGGGGTGGACCGGCTCGCGCCGCCGGGCCTGCACACGCTGAGCGTGTATCTGCGCGAGGCAGAAGATCAGCTTTCGGCCTTCGAAACGAGCGTGCTCGTGACGCCGGGCAGCTACGGGGAGGAGTACATCCCGGTGCCGGCCCGGTTGCAAGGCATCCTCGATCCTGCCGTCACCGGGCCGGAGCTTGCGCTGCTCGCGCAGTACATGACGCCCATCACGCCGGTGCGCTACTGGGATGGGGCTTTCAGCGCCCCGTCCGGCGGCGAGGTTACGTCGTACTTCGGTACGTGGCGCTCTTACGCCGGGCAGTTCGAGACCTACCATGCCGGGATGGATTACGGCGCACCGGCCGGCGCACCGGTGCGCGCGCCGGCGGCGGGGCGCGTGGTCTTCGCCGGCGCGCTGGAGGTGCGCGGCAGAGCGACGATCCTCGACCACGGCTGGGGGGTGTACAGCGGCTACTGGCACCAATCCGAGGTGTACGTGATGGTGGGCGATATCGTGACGCCGGGGCAGATCATCGGCCTGGTGGGGAGCACCGGCCTTTCGACCGGGCCGCATCTGCATTGGGAGGTGCGGGTGGGCGGCGTCCCGGTCGATCCGTTGCAGTGGACGGCGCGGGCGTTTCCGTAAGCGCCTCTTGACTCTGTGGTAGTGGTGACATGTTGACTGATGACGTAGTTTACCTCACCCCCTAACCCCCTCTCCACAGGGTGGAGAGGGGGCGCCGGAAGCGTCGAATCGCGGTCTTCTCCCCCTCTCCATCGCATGGAGAGGGGGCCGGGGGGTGAGGTATCAGCCAAAGAGTCGCCACTACCGACTCTGTGACTTTGTTGGTTTGTGGATAGCAAATAAGTATTGGCAAGATAATGTGTAGATGCGCGGTCTTGACAGACGATTAAATTTTGGACATACTAAGACAACTCCATGACACGAGGGAACAACCTTATACCACAGCCAAGAAAGGAGCGTGCTGGACCGGAGAAAATTTGCCAAGCCAGTTTTTCGATCATCCACAACCGCTGTTCATTGAAACAATTTCTCAAGCTTAAGGAGGAGAAAGTGTTTAGAAAATTGAGTCTTCTGCTCGTTTGCGTTTCGCTGGTCATTGCGTTCGTTGCGCCCGCTGCCGCCCAAGACGAGCCGGTAACCCTGGTCGAGGGCGACCTCGGCAACGCAGTCCAGCTCTACGGTGCGGTCGTCACCGACGGCATCAGCTACAACATCCTCAACCAGGGCTGCGAGTCGCTGCTGCGCTTCACCGGCGAGGCGACCAGCGTCGGCCCCAGCCTGGCCGAATCCTACGAAGGCAACGAAGACGCCACCGAGTGGACCTTCCACCTGCGCCAGGACGTGACCTTCCAGGATGGCACGCCGTTCAACGCCGACGCCGTGATCTTCAACTTCGAGGCCTGGCGCTTCACCACCAATCCCCTCCACTTCGAGTCCCAGGTCTACGAATACTACGCTACCTTCTTCAACGGCTTCGACGATGAATCGCTCATCACCGACATCGAGAAAATCGACGACTATACGGTCAAGTTCTACCTGTCCGCGCCGTATGGCCCGATGCTCAACGCGCTCGCAACCTCGATGTTCCAGATTCACAGCCCGGCGGCGCTGGAGCAGTACGGCGAGAACTACGGCACCCCTGAAGTGGGCTATGTCTGCACCGGCCCGTACAAGTTCGTCGAGTGGTCGACCGACGAGCGCGTCGTCCTCGACCTCTGGGACGGCTACTGGGGCGAGGTCGAAGGCAACGTCGAGCGGATTATCTTCCTCACAATCCCGGACCCCGCCGCGCGCTTTCTTGCCTTGCAAGCCGGCGAAGTCGATTTTGTGAGCACGCTCGACCCGGAACAAGCCGCGATTGTCAAAGACTCCGATACGCTGCAACTGCTCGTTGCCCCTGGTCTCCAGACCTTCTATCTCGGCTTCAACTACCGCATCAAAGAGTTCAACGATATCCGCGTGCGCGAGGCCATCTCGCTGGCGATGGACCGCCAGATCTACGTCGAGACGTTCTTCCCGCCCGACACGGCTTATGTCGCCACCACCTTCCTACCGGCCAACATGTGGGGCTTCAACCCCGACGTGCCTGCGCCGGAATACAACCCCGACAAAGCCATCGAACTGCTGGCCGAGGCCGGCTTCCCGGACGGCCTTAGCGAGGTGAACGTGCTCGGCCTGAACGAAGACGGCACCTGCTGCACCGAGGAAATCGTGGACACGATCCCGCTCACGCTGTACTGGCAGCCGGTCTCGCGCGGCTACAACCCCGACGGCGAGGGTGCAGGCCAGGCGATGGCGGCGGACCTGGCGAGGATTGGCGTCAACGTCACGCTCGATAACGGCGGCGACTGGGCGACCTATCTCGACATGCGCCGCAACGGTAACCTGCTGGGCCTGTTCCAGTTGGGCTGGGGCGCTGACAACGGCGACCCGGATAACTTCAGCGGCTACTTCTTTGCCGACTGCAACAACGCGCGCGAGAGCTATTTCAACTTCCCGGAGATCTGTGATCTCCTGACGCAGGCGAAAGCTCTGCCGATGCAGGAACAGCGCGAGCCGCTGTACCAGGAAGCCGACGCTCTGTTGGCCGAGACCTTCGGTCGCCTGACCATCGCCCACGCTGACGGTTTGGCGGCGCTCAGCGGTCGCGTAAAGAACTGGTTCTTGGCGCCGCTCGGCGGCAACCTGGTCCGCTATGCGGTCATCGAATAAGTTGATTTTGCCTACCTGACCCTCACCCCCTAGCCCCCTCTCCCTCAAGGGGAGAGGGGGAACGCCTCACCTCCTGGCCCCCTCTCCATGCAATGGAGAGGGGGTCGGGGGTGAGGTAAGAGACTGCGCCGGGGGGTGAGGGGTGCGTTTTCGGCGTGAAAGAAAAGACATGTAAATGACTCGATACATCGCTCGCCGCATTCTTGAAACCATTCCCGTGCTAATCGGGGCGTCGATCCTGGTGTTTATGATCGTCCGCTTGATCCCCGGCGGACCGGAGACGGTTCTGCTGGGCGAGCGGGCCAGCGAAGAAAATGTCGCCCGCCTGCGCGAGAATCTGGGCCTGGATCGCCCGCTGACCGAACAGTATCTCATCTATGTCGCTAACGTGCTGCGCGGCGATTTGGGTAACTCCATCGCCGGCAATATCCCGATTGCCCGCGAGTTTCAGCAGCGCTTCCCGGCCACCGTGGAGCTTTCGGTCACGGCGCTTTTGATCTCCCTGATCGCCATCCCGCTGGGGATGATATCGGCGGTGCGGCGCGGCTCGTGGGTCGATACCCTGACCATGATCAGCGCGCTGATCGGCATCTCGATGCCGATCTTCTGGTTGGGGCTGCTGCTGCTGTGGATTTTCGGCGTCCAACTGCACTGGCTGCCTTTCATCGGTCGCCTCAGCAACAACATGGAGATTCAGACGATCACGGGGCTGAATACGATCGATGCTCTCCTCACCGGCAACTGGGCGGGCTTCTTCGATGCGCTCCGGCACCTGGTCTTGCCGGCGATGACGCTGAGCACGATCCCGATCGCCATCACCGCGCGCATCACCCGCTCGACCATGCTCGAAGTGCTGTACATGGATTACGTGCGCACCGCCCGCGCGAAGGGTCTGCCGGAGGGTACGGTGATCCGGCGGCACGCGCTGCGCAATGCACTGCTCCCGGTGGTGACGATTTTCGGCTTACAAATCGGGAGTTTGCTAAGCGGGGCAGTGCTCACCGAGACGATTTTCTCGTGGCCGGGCATCGGACGCTGGCTTTTCAACAGCATCCAGGGCCGCGATTACCCGATCGTGCAGTCGGTCACATTGATTGTTACGTTTATTTTTGTGACGGTGAACTTACTCATCGACCTTTCCTATGCCTGGCTCAACCCGCGCATAAGGTACGAATAATGACCACGCCATCCGAAATCTCTACCCCTGTCGAATTCGAACGCCCCCACATACCGGAATGGAAGTCGCTCTGGATGCGCTTCCGGCGCAACCGCAGCGCGCGCCTGGGCGGGTTGATCGTGATCCTGTACGTGCTTATCGCCGTATCGGTTCCCATCTTGGACGACTACGACGCGCGGCGCGACAGCAACCTGCGCGCCCGCCTTACCCCGCCGACCGTCAATCTCGGCGACGTCGAAACCCCTTCCTACCCGTTCGGCACCGACGACCTGGGACGCGATATCCTGCGGCGCGTCGGTCATGGGGCGAGCGTGTCGCTCACGGTCAGCATCTTTGCGGTTTCGGTGTCTGTGCTGCTCGGCGTCACGATTGGCGAGGTCGCCGGCTTCCTGGGCGGGTGGGTCGATAGCGTCTTGATGCGCATTATGGATACCATGATGGCGTTCCCGTTCCTGCTCCTGGCGATCACCCTGCTGGCGATCCTGGGGCCGGGGCTGATAAACGGCATGATCGCAGTCGGCATCGGCGGCATCCCCGGCTACGCGCGCCTGGCGCGCTCGATGGCGCTTGGGATTCGTAGCGAGGATTACGTCATGGCGGCGCAGAGCGTGGGCGCGAAGAGTAACCGCATCCTCTGGCAGCACGTGCTGCCGAACAGCCTGGCGCCGCTCATCGTCCAGGCGACGCTCGGCCTGGGCACCGCGGTCATCTCGACGGCGGCGCTGGGCTTCCTGGGGTTGGGCCAGCAGGCCCCTTACCCGGAACTGGGCAAGATGCTCGCCGAGAGCCAGCAGTACCTCGTCACCGGGTCGTGGTGGGGGATGGTCTTCCCCGGCATTGCGATTACCTTGGTCGTGCTGGGCTTTAACCTGCTGGGCGACGGCCTGCGCGACACGCTCGACCCGAAGCTGCGCGGCGTGGACTAACCTTTGCCACGACTCCTTTCTTCTCTCCGTGCACTCCGTGGTAAAAAATTTTTCTACGAGTTTTACGCCCAGATACGGGGTTGGTCGGCAGGCGCACTGCCGTATGTAGGGGCGGGTTTCAAACCCGCCCCATGTACATCAACTTAAGAATTTTGACCGTTTGTGCACCTGTTCCCCCTCTCCCCAAACCCCTCTCCCACGAGGGGCGAGGGGCTTACCGGC
>JAFGMM010000355.1 GCA_016927535.1 Anaerolineae bacterium | reverse complement strand
GCGCACCTGATCGAACTGTGCACGCTGGTCTACCCGCAGCAGTACGGGCCGGGGCTGGCGAAGGACGTGGAGAAGTGGGGCAAGTGGGTTTTGGGGCGGGTAAGAGAAGAAATAGGCGACCTGTACCCGCCCATACCCGACCTGGAAGCCAAGACCGGCTTTGAACCTGAAACCGAGCAGTTGGCGCTGCCGGACACCGAACCCGCCGCGCGCCAGCGCAGCCTGAGCGAACTAAGAGGAAGCTACCTGACGCCGGTGGCGTACCTGTGGACGCGGACGGTGAAGTGTCCTAACCCGGCGTGTGAGGCGACGGTGCCGCTCTACCGGCAAACGTGGCTGCGCAAGAAGAAGGGCGGCTACGTTGCGCTGAAGGCGACGCCGGACCGCGAGACGATGCGGGTGCGCTTCGAAGTGGTGGAGTCGAAAGCGAGCACGGAGAAGCAGGCGGTGGGTGAGTTCGGCTTTGATCCAACAATTGGTAGCAAAAGAGGTAACGTAACATGCTCTTTGTGTGGTGGCACAGTTAGTAGCGATTACGTCAAAGAGCAGGGTCAGGAAGGACATATCGACATTCAGCCTATGGCAGTTGTCTGCACGAAGAAAGAAGTGCAGGGCAAAGTGTATTTTGCCTATGATGAATCACCCGCTTATGTGTGGCCTGACAATGCAGCAATCCAAGCTCGTATCGCACATTTGCAAGAAACGACAGGCATAGATGTGCCACATGAACCTATCGAGAGTAATCCTCGTTCTATGGACAACCACCGGTACGGCATCAATCATTGGCGTGAGCTTTTTATACCACGATCAACCTTGTCGTTGCTGACCTTTATCAAACACACTCACGCTGCTCACAAAAAGATGCTAGAGATGGGGATGAGCACAGAAAAAGCAAAGGCCATAACAACATATTTAGGGATACTCATCGACAGGGGAGCAGATTATTCCAGCTCTCTTTGTACATGGAAGTCAGTTGGAGAATTTGCGGCTAGTACATTTGGGCGTCAATCAATACCAATGGTATGGGATTTCGTTGAAGTTAATCTTCTAGGAAATGCATCCGGTAGTGCTCAAAATGCATTGGATTGGATTGTTAATGTGCTGCAACACACGACAAAGATTGCTTCAGTTGGTACAGCATATCGTGGCTCTGCTACCAACCAACCGTTTGATACAGGTATATTTGATGCCGTTATTACTGATCCTCCATACTACGATAATGTGACTTATTCTAATTTAGCTGATTTCTTCTATGTTTGGCTCAAACGCAGTGTGGGACATTTGTATCCTGAGCATTTTAGTAACGAGTTAACTCCTAAGAAAAGAGAGGCTATTGTAGCTACATATCGACATGGAGATGATGGGGAACTTGCCAAAGTCTTTTACGAAAACATGATGGCTCAAGCTTTTGAAGAAGCCCAAAGAGTTCTCAAGCCAGGCGGTCCGTTGGTAGTCGTTTATGCACATAAAACGACCGCTGGTTGGGCTACTGCTGTTGACGCTCTAAGGCGTGCTGGCTTCATTGTTACTGAAGCGTGGCCTTTGGACACAGAACGTTCTGTACGCACTATTTCCATCGATGCCGCCGCCCTCGCCTCCTCCATTTTCATCGTCGCCCGCCGGCGCGAGAGCGACGCGACCGGCGACTACGCGCGCGACGTGCGCCCCCTGCTAACCGAGATCGTCGCGGAGCGCGTCGAGACGCTCATGGGCGAGGGCGTCACCGGCGCCGACCTGGTGATTGCGACGGTGGGGGCCGGGCTGCGCGCCTACACCCGGTACGCCCGCGTCGAGCTGGCCTCCGGTGAGGAACTGGCCGCCGCCGCCTACCTGGACGAGGTGCAGCGCGAGACCGCCGAGGTGGTGCTGCAAAAGGTGATGGGCGTGGACCGGGGCGGCGTCGGCAGCGTGGACCCGGTTACGCGCTACTACGTGCTGGGCCGCTACCAGTACGGCACAGCGGAGGTGCCCTTCGACGAGGCGAATGTGCTGGCGCGCGGCGTCGGCGTGGAGTTGGACGCACCGGGCGGTCTCACGTGGGGGCGCAATGCGCTGGTAGCCAAGAAGGGGTCGAACGTGCGGCTGCTGGATTACGCCGAGCGCGGCGACGATGACACACTGGGGCTGCGCGTCGAGGCGCGGCCGGCGCCGCTGATCGATATACTGCACCGGCTGCTGTGGCTGCTGGAGAACGCGCCCAACGACGCGGCGACCTTCCTGGTCCAGGCGCTGCCGGACGCGGGGCAGCTTCGGCTGGTGGCGCAGGCGCTCGCCGGCCGCGCGCTCGCCGCCGAGCCGACGCCCGGCGCGATGCGCGACAGCCGCACGCGCGAGCAGGGCGCGATTGACCGGCTGTTGGCGGCGTGGCGGCGCGTGGTCGAAGAGAATTTGTTTACGCGATGAGAGGATTAGGTTTAGAGGAGTAGCATGATGGAAACGACACAGGTCGAGCGCGCCGCACACGCCGTACAGATGCCGATGACCCTGGAGGAGTATATGGCGCTGGGGCCTGATGTGAAGGCGGAAATCATCGAAGGAGAGTTGATCGTGATGTCACCGACCGGTCCACAACACGGTGAGATTTGCGGCAGATTGGTCATTTTCGTCGGAAACTACGTTCTGCAACACCGGCTTGGTGTGGTGTACACCGAACAGACGGCGTATGTCGAAAAGGGCGCGCAGGGATTGAAGGGCGCGTTGGCGCCGGATGTGTCGTTTGTGCGGCGCGAGAAGCTTGATCCCAAGCGCGACCCTGACCGTTTCTTTGACTTCGCGCCGGATTTGGCCGTCGAGGTGCTTTCGCCGTCCGATACGTACCGGCAGATCGGCGGCAAGGTCAAGGTGTATCTGCGGCGCGGCGCGGCGCTGGTATGGGTCGTGGACCCGTTTAACCAGACGGTGACGGTCTACACGCCGTCAGACCCGAAAGGCGCGGTTTACGCAGTGGGCGATACGCTGGGCGGCGGCGATGTGCTGCCCGGTCTCGCGCTGCCGGTCGAAGACATTTTCATGGACATTCTCACCGAAGGCGGCGCTGCGTAAGGGCGGCGCGTGGTCGGGGAGAATTTGTTTACGCGGTAGAGGGCATGACGAAGAAACGGCGACAATCAAAAACCAAAAGCAGCCAGCAGCGCGCGTCGCAGACCGGCGGCGTCCAGTTTGCGACTATCGAGATTTCGGACGATATCGATGCACCTTATGGCGAAGATATCGTCGAAGCCATTGCCGAAGCATCACTTGCGCTGCGGCGTGGTCGGGTAGAAGAAGCCAAAACAGCCTTTAAAGGCATCATCGAGCGTGAACCGCGCGCGTACCAGGCCTATCATAATCTCGGCGCTGCGTACATGATGTCAGGAGACATGGCAGCCGGCGAAGCCATTTTGACCGAAGCTATGCACAAGTTCCCGAAGTACATCCTGCTGCGCACCTCGCTGGCGCAGCTTTACTTGCAGCGCGGTGAAGTGGACAAGGCAGAGGAAATCCTGCCGGGACCGAAGCGCCACATGAAGATGACCTCGGTCGAGTTTGAGCATCTGGCCGTTACATGGGCCGACTTGCTGACCGACCAGGGCGATTACGAGGGCGCGTTGTCGTGGTTCCGGCTGTTGGCGGATGTCAAAGGTGGGATGCTGCCGCCTTACTGGGGGCGGCGGCTCCGGCTGCGGCTTCTCAAGTGGCTAGACCGGATCGCATCGGAGGAACAGGGGTAATGGACTACGACAAGGAACTCAAAGACATCGAACGTCTGGTCGCCCAGGGATTGCACGCCCAGGCGGTGCGCACCGCCGGCGGGGTGCTGGAGCAGTTGTACAAGGACCTGTACCGCGAACTGGTGGGCCGGCTGCCGCCGGCCGAGCGCACGGCGGTCTCGCAGGAGGAGCAGAAGATCGGCAGGGGCAAGGGCATCGACGAGTTCACATTGGGCATGTCGATGGGATTGTTCCGCCAGGCCGGGCTGGTCGCCAAGCTGGAGAAACACCTCGGCCTGGCGCTGCCCTTCATGCGCTCGTTCGAGCCGAACTACTTCCGCGAACTGCGCAACCGCGTCACGCACGACGCGGCGCAGGTGTCTGTCGAGGAGGCGCAGCTATTGCTGGGCCAACTGCGTATGCTGCTCAAAGAGGCCGGCCGGCTCGTGCCGCCGCCCGCGCCCCCGCCGCCCTCGGCAGCGACCATGCTCAAGCCGTGGACGCAGGTCGTCACGCCGCACGACGACATCCGCACCGGCGAACTCTCAATGGACACCTACGCCGCCGACCTATGGGCGGTCGCGCGCCAGGACCCGATGTGCCCCGCCGTCTACCGCGACCCGCGCGCCTTCTTCGAGGCGACCTACCCGACGGCGGCGCTGAAGGCGCTGCTGGGCGACGTGATGGGTGTGCTCGCCGGCGGGCGCAGCGACCGGGTCTTGCAGCTGCGCACGCCGTTCGGCGGCGGCAAGACGCACACGCTCATTGCGCTGTACCACCTGGCGCGGGCGCGCGCGTCGCTCAAGGATGTCGCGTGGGCCGATCTGCCCAACCCCGGCGGGGTGCGGGTGGCGGTGATCCAGGGCCTGGCGCTCGACCCGCAAGCGCCGCGCCGGGTCGAGGGCGGGCTGCAACTCAACACACTCTGGGGCGAGCTTGCCTGGCAGATCGGCGGCGCGGCGGGCTACGCGCGGGTCGAAGCGCAGGACCGGGCACGCACGGCGCCGGGCGGCGATGTGCTGCGCGAGCTGCTCGGCGGCGCGCCGGCGCTCATCCTGATGGATGAAGTGCTGGTCTACGTGCAGCGGGCGGGCGGCTTCCCGGTCCACGACTCGACACTGGGCCGGCAGACGATGGTGTTTCTGCAGGCGCTCACCGAGACGGTGCGCGCGCTGCCGCACGCGGCGCTGGTGTACTCGCTCCAGGCGAGCGTGCGCGAAGCCGCCGGCGACGAGGCGCTGCTGGACGAACTCGATCACCTGGTGAGCCGGATCGACGCCAAGCGCGAGCCGGTCAGCGGCGACGAGGTGATGCGGGTGGTGCAGCGCCGCTTGTTCAACGACCTGGGCGACGAAGCGGTGCGGCGCCAGGTCGCGCGCGAGTACGGCGGGCTGTACCGCCGGCTGCGTGAGGGCATCGCCGAAACCGAAGCGGATCGCCGCGAGGCCGGCCATGAGGCTGAAGTGCTGGAGCAGCGCATCCTGGCGAGCTACCCGTTTCACCCCGACTTACTCGATCTGATGTACCACCGCTGGGGCAGCCTGCCGAGCTACCAGCGCACGCGCGGCGCGCTGCAATTCCTGGCGACGGTAGTCCATGCGCTGTGGCACGACGGCGGCGGGGCGCAGCCGCTCGTCGGGCCGGGCGACGTGTCGCTCGCCGATGAGGAGGTGCGCGGCGCGTTCTTCTCGCAGGTGGGCGAGCGCGAGCACTTCACCGCCGTGCTCGACGCCGACTTGACCGGCGCGCCTGCGAAGGTGCGGGAGGTCGATCAGCGGGTGGCGAGTGAAAGCCCGGCGCTGCGCCACCTGCGGGTCGGGACCCGGCTGGGCACGGCGACGTTCATGTACTCGTTCGGGGCGCGCACCGGCGAAGACCAGGGCGTGCTGGAGAACGAACTGATCGCGTCGTGTCTCGCGCCCGGCCTGGACCGCATGGTGCTGTCGGCGACACTCGGCGATCTGCGCAAGAATCTGCTCTACCTGCACCACACGTCGGGGCGCTATCTGTTCAAAACCGAACCCAATCTGAACAAGCTCATCGGCGATGAATCCGGCAAGTTCAGCGCAAAGGATGTGCTCGACTGCATCGAGGGGGCGCTGGATGCGCAGTTGAAGAGCGGCGGGCGCGGCGCGGTGCGCTGGCCGGTGGACTCGGCGGCCATCCCCGACCACGAGCCGGTCTTCCGGGTGGTGTACCTGCGCCTGGACTGGGCGGCGAAAGAGGGCGAAGTCCTGGAGCGCGACCTGCGTGCTTGGTTGGAGAACCGGGGCAGCGGCAAGCGCGAGTACTTGAACGCGCTGGCGTTTGCCGTGCCCTCCCGCGAGCAGGGCGACCTGGCGCGGCAAAGCGCGCGCCAGCTTCTGGCGATTGGGTCGCTGCTGAAGCAAAAGAGCAAATACCGCTTCTCGAACGAGCAGCTTGCCGAACTTATGGAATTGCGGGACGGCGCAGCCGGCGTGCTTGACGCCGCCCTCGGGCAGCTCTACGAGCAGGTGTACTTCCCGGCGCCCAACCGCGAGGGCGACGCAGCGTACCAGATGGAGATGATTAATCTGCGAGCGCGCGTGTCCTCGGTCCGGGAGATCCACGGGCGCATCCTGGATGTGCTGCGCATGCACGTGTTTGACTACGTGACGCCGGGCAAGCTCGTGTCGCTCACGCGGCTTGGTCAGGACGCCGAGTACCTGTCGTGCGAGAAGATCGTGCCGTGGTTCTTCTCGTACCTGGACTTCCCCAAGCTGCTGAGCACCTACGCGCTCCAGAAGAGCGTTGCGCAAGGCGTGGAGGACGAGACGTTCGGCTACGTCGCTGGCGCGTGGGAAGCGGACGGCGAGCTTGTAGTGGACGACGCGCGCCGCCGGGTGCGCTTTGGCGACCGTCTGGACCCGACGGAGGTTGATCTGAGCCGGAGCGCCTACCTGCTCGCCCCTGATCTGGCGCGCCGGCTGACCGCGCCGGTGGTAATAGACGAGCCGGCAGGGACCGGGGAGACCGGCGGCGCGCCGGCTGTTGATATCCAGACGCAGCCGGGCGACGCCGGCGCGTCGCAGGAGCCGGACGCCGGCGGCCGGCGTTACCGGCTGCGCGTGACGGCGGACAAGTCCCAAGCCTTTATGGTGTTCAAGGTGCTGCAAAACCTGTCGGACCGCGCGGACCGCCTGGTCGTAACATTCGACATCGAGGCGGAGACCGAAGCCGGCTTCGACCCGGTCTGGCTGCGCAACGCGGTCGAGGAGCCGCTGGATGAAGCGGATATACGTAAGGCATAGCCGGGCAGCCAGGTGAAAAGATGGCTTATGAGTCGCTAACCCCCGAAATTCTGAAGGATATCATCGACATCCTTTCGCCGTTCATGGGCGGGGAGGCCGACCGGCGCGCCTTATTGCTCCGTGCGCTGATCGGGTCGCCGGTCCTCGACCGGATTGACTACAGTGGCCCGGTAGCCAACTTCGTGCCGCGTCTGGTCGAGACACTGAGAGCGCATGGCAACGCCGCGCCGGGCAGGACTGCGCTCTGGGCGCTGCTGGAGACGCTGCGAGGGCAGGTCGGCGAAAATGTGCGGGCGCGCATAGACGCGCTGTACGGCACCGTGAACGCAGGCGACGCAGCGTCTGCGCCGGGCGAAACGGCCGGCCCACCCGTGAACTTGAGCGCGCTGCCGCAGGTGGTGGGCGCATTCCAGGGACGCATCGATGAGCTTGAAGCGTTGGGTGAGTACCTGACCGCTGGGCAGCCGCCGCGCGTCGTGACGCTGTACGGCGCGGGCGGGCAGGGCAAGACGGCGCTGGCGCGCGAGGCTGCCGGGCACTTTGCGTATGCCTGGCCGGGCGGCGTATACGCGGTCTCGCTGGAAAGCCTGCCCACGCGCGAGAGCTTCGCCGCCGAGCTGGCGCGTATGCTGCGCATTCCGACCGGCAGTGAACCGGACAACATCGAGCAGCGGGCGCTGAGCGTATTGGAAAACAACGCGCGTGCGCTGCTGCTCCTGGACAATGCCGAGACGCTCGTGCAGGCCGTGAGCGGCGGCGGCAGCGAAGCGCGCCGGCTGGCGGCGCTGCTGCGCGAGCGTCTGCCCGGCACGGTGAGCTTGCTCGTAACCTCCCGGCAGCGGCTGAATTGGCCGGGCGAGCAGGCGGTGGCGGTCGGCGGGCTGGCGGCGGACGCGGGCGCGCGGCTGTTCGCGCAGAGCGCGGCGGACCGGGCCGGCGAGATCGATCTGGATGCGGCGTGCGATTTGAGCCGGCGGGTAGATGGACACGCGCTGGGTTTGCGATTGTTGGGCGCCGCGTTCGCCGAGACGCCCCACCCGCTCGCACAGTTCATCGCAGACTACGAAGCGCGCCTGCTGGCCGCCGAGGACATTTACAAAGACGAAGACGACCGGCACCGCACACTCTACGCCTGCTTCGAGGTGAGCGTGCAGCCGCTGCCCGGCGACCTGCGCGATCTACTCGGCGGGTTGTGGGTATTCCATGCGCCGTTCCTGCCAGAGACGGCGGTCGAGATTTTTGACCCGGACGCTGGAGACGCCGGAGCGTCGCCGGTCCAGGATCGGTTACACGGGCTGTGGCGGCGCGGGCTGCTGGAGCGGCAGGTACACGAAACGCCGGACGAAGGCAAGGCGACGATGTACCGGCTGCTGCCGGCGCTGCGCCCGTATGTGCAGAACTACCTGCCGCCCGCCCTTGACGACGAGACGCTGCTGGCGCGCTTCGGCGCGGCTTACGCGGCGCTGGCGAGTCACATCTACGATGAGCAAGATCGTAGCCCGCGCGCAATCTACATCGCGCAGCAGGCAAGCGCCGACCTGACGCGCGGCATCGAGCACACCGAAGGCGAGACAAAGGGCTACTACCTGCTGCACTGGGGTCGGGTGCTGGGGCGGCTTGGCGACAACGTGCAGGGCTTGAAGCTGACCCAAGAAGCGCTCAAACTCGCGGAATCGGGCAAACACCAGCGCTTACAGCTTGAAGCGATGAACAACATGGCTCTGGTGTACTACGCGACGGGGAAGCCGGCGGAGGCGCTGGCGCTGTACGAGCAAGCCTTGCCCATCAGGCGCGAAGTCGGCGACCGCGCCGGCGAAGCGACCACCCTC
>JAFGMM010000354.1 GCA_016927535.1 Anaerolineae bacterium | reverse complement strand
TACACGCTCACGTTGGACGGCCGGCAGGTCGAATGTAAAGGGCTGTCGTGTCTGATCGCAAACGTGCGCAGCCTGGGCCGGCTTAACATGACGCTGGGCCAGGCGATCCGCGCCGACGACGGCATGCTCGATGTGATCGTGATCGACCGGGTGCTCAGCTACGCGCTGCTCTCGCTGGCAGCGGGCACCTCCGAGACGGCGCCGGTTATGCAGCATCACTGGCAGGCGCGCGAAATCGTAATCGAAGCCGACCCGCCGCAGGCGTTCCAGGGCGACGGCGACATGTGGGGTAAAACGCCGGTCGAGGTGAGAGCGCTGCCCGACGCGGTCCGGGTGATGATGCCGAAGTGATGTTTATAACGGTGGAAAGATAGGACAAGGCAAGCGCATGATTCAAAGACTCATCATCCAGGGAGGCACGGTCGTCAGCACCGAGGCTGAAATCCGGGCCGATGTTATCGTCGAGGGCGAGCGCATCGCTGCGCTCACGCAGGCGGCGCAGCCGACCCCGGAAGATACGGTCATCGCCGCCGGCGGCTGCTACGTGCTGCCCGGCGTCATCGACGCGCACACCCACATCAAGCTCGACACCGGCATTTATCGGACTGCCGATGATTGGTTCACCGGCACGCGCGCGGCGGCTTTCGGCGGGGTGACGACGGTTATCGACTTTGCGACGCAGTTTCCCGGACAGACCTTTCGAGAGGCGATGGATGCGCGCCGCGCCGAAGCCGAAAGCGCCGCGATTGACTACGCGCTGCACGTCATGGTCACCGACCTGCCGCCGGGCGACGAGCACAAGCTGGGCGAACTGGTAGAGATGGGCGCACCGAGCTTCAAGCTCTACACGACTTACCGGCCCAACTACTACGCAGACGATGCGACGATTCTGCGCATCCTGCGCGCAAGCGTGGAGGTGGGCGGCCTGGTGATGGTGCACTGCGAGAACGATGATCTGGTCACCGCCGCGACGCAAGCGCTGGTGAAGCGCGGCGACACCGGCTGGCGGTTTCATGCCCAGGCGCGGCCGGCCCTCGCCGAGCAGGAAGCGGTCGCGCGGGTGCTGTTCCTGGCGGAGGCGGCGAATGCGCCGCTTTACGTCGTGCACTGCTCGACCGCGCGCTCGGTCGAGTTGGTACGTCAGGCCCGGCAGCGCGGCCAAGCGGCTTACTGCGAGACCTGCCCCCAGTACTTGCTGCTCGACGAACGAGTATACGCCGGCTCCAACCCAGAGCACTTTATCTTACAGCCGCCTCTGCGCGCCGAGGGCGAAGGCGCGGCGCTCTGGGAACGGGTCGCGGGCGGCGCGGTGGACGTGATATCGACCGATCACTGCGATTATTCGCTCGCACAGAAGCGCGCCAAAGACGACTTCACGGTCACGCCGGGCGGCCTGCCGGGGCTGGAAACGCTGCTGCCGCTGGTCTACACTTACGGCTGCGGCGCAGCGCGCGGCCGGCTCACCATGCCGGCGCTGGCGCGCATGCTCAGCGCCAACCCGGCGCGCATCTTCGGCTTGTACCCGCAGAAAGGCGCCATTCTGCCCGGCGCCGACGCCGACTTGGTGATCTACGACCCGGCGGCGGCGGGCACGGTGCGCGCTTCGGCGCTGCATTACATTGCGCAGTATAATCCCTATGAGGGCATGCCGGTCCGGGGCGCGGTGCGCGCTACCATCAGCCGGGGAAAAGTGATTTTTCAAGCGGGGGAAGATGACTGTACACCGGGGCATGGGCGGTATGCGCCGCGAAGGTTAAATTACAACAGATGAACGCCGACCGCAAGACATCCGATCTATTTGACCACTATAAAGGTTTCCTGGCTGCGTTCGGGCTGCTCGTGGCGGCATATGTGGCGAGAGTTTTATTGGGAAGGAGACTGGCAGTGGATGACGGCGGCAACGATAATATGAAAATGCGATTTCCCGACGGCGTCAGGCTGGGGTTTCTGATAGCGATCCTTTTTTGCCTGGTCGTGATGCTCGCCGTCCCGGTGGTTCAGATCAAGGCGTCAGCCGGTTTTATCATGCTTGGGCTGTCGTTTATCTACATGCTCGTCGAAAACCGCATGGGCCGCAGCGGAGCACCGCTTAAAAACGAACAGAAGCGCCCCTCGATCACCAGCACCGGCGCTATCGATGAACGGCTCAAGCGCCTGCGCCGTGCATATTACAAATCGCGCGAAGGCGATCTCAAGACGCGCGCGTTTGACCGCGAGATGCAAAAAATCGACCCGTCGTGCCACCGCTATTATGAACGCATGATGGAAACCGAAGCGTCGGTCGTGACGCTGCTCAACGCCGGGAAACCGCAAGGCATCGACCCAAAAGAGTTGATGCGCCAGGTGCAGACGCTCAGCCGGCAGATTGCCGTGATGGTGGAACAATTACAGCTTGCCGACCAGCTCGCCGGCTTCTACGATAAAGGCACCGACGAGGATATCATGGTCCAGCGCGCGCGCCGGCGGCTCATCCGGCGCGCCGACCGGGCGATGGGGGTGCTGGAGGGCATGCCGGCGCGCCTGTTGCAGCTTACCACCGCGACGAGCAGCCAGGGTCTCACGCGGTTGGTCGAAGACCTGCGCTATATGAACGAGCGGCTGGAGGGCCGGGCGATGGCTTACGAGGCGATGGCCGCCGACCACGAACCCAGCATCGAGGAATTGTACGCGCACCTGGAAATGCAGGCGAAAGCGCGCGAGCATATCCACTCCGGCTAAAACGGTCCGAAGCACAACGAATATTGAGTATAATCTTCCCAAAGGACCACAAGCCAGAAAGGAGAGCGTTGTGGAATCGACCGAACTCGTCGAATTGATCGAGACGGCGCGCGGCGACGCCCCGGCAGATTTGCTGCTGACCAACGCGCAGCTTGTCAATGTGTTCACCGGGGAGATTTACCCCACCGATATTGCCGTGAAGCGCTCGCGCGTGGCGGCGCTGGGCCGCGGCTATCGAGCCGGACGGGTCATCGACCTGGGCGGGCGCTATGTCTGTCCCGGCCTGATCGACGCGCACGTGCATATCGAGAGCAGCCTTTGCCCTCCGCCCGAATTCGCCAAAGCCGTCCTAGTCCACGGCGTCACCAGCGTCGTCAGCGATCCGCACGAGATCGCTAACGTCTTGGGCCTGGAGGGGATTCACTACATGTTGCAAGAGGCCAAGTATGGGCCGATCAGTATGTACGTGATGGCTTCTTCGTGCGTGCCGGCGACTCACATGCAGACCGCCGGGGCATACCTGAAGTACTTCAACCTGGACGGTCTGCGCTACAACGAGTGGGTCTTGGGCTTGGCCGAGGTGATGAATTACCCCGGTGTGATCATGGCCGACAAGGACGTAATCCGCAAAATCAACATGTATCAGGATATGGTCATCGACGGGCACGCGCCGGGGGTGAACGGGCAGGCGCTCAGTGCTTACGTAGCAGCGGGCATCCGGTCGGACCACGAATGCACTACGCCGGAGGAGATGATCGAAAAGCTGCGCCTGGGCATGACCATCTTCATCCGCGAGGCGTCCGGCGCGCGCAACCTGCACGATCTACTCCCGGCGCTCACACCGGAGAACGCCGGCCGGGTTTGTTTCTGTACCGATGACCGTCACCCTGCCGATTTGATCGACTATGGCTCTATCGATTACATCATCCGCACGGCCATCGCCGCTGGTGTGGACCCGGTGACCGCGATTCGGATGGGGACGATCAACGCCGCGACTCATTTCCGCCTGCACGACCAGGGCGTTATCGCGCCGGGCCGCCGGGCCGATATGGTGGTCTTCTCCGACCTGTACGACTTCCGGCCGGAGATGGTCTTCCGGGGTGGGCGGCTCGTCGCGCAGGACGGGGTGGCGTTGGTCGGCCAGGGGCGCGCCGAGTGGCAGCCTCACGTCCACCTGCGCAGTTCGATGAACGTGCGCTGGGAGGCGGTCGATTTCACCGTCCCCGCCGAAGGCGCGCGCGCGCGCGTCATCGGCAGCATCCCGGCGCAGGTCGTCACCGATCACTTGATCGAAGATGTGACGGTTTTGGACGGCGCTGCGGTGCCGGACCCGGCGCGCGACCTGCTCAAGATCGCCGTGGTCGAGCGGCACCGCGCCAGCGGCAACATAGGCAAAGGGTTCATCAAAGGCATCGGGTTGAAGCGCGGCGCCATCGCCGGGACGGTCGCGCATGACCATCATAACCTGGTCATCATCGGCGCCGATGATATCAGTATGTACACGGCTGCCGAAAAGGTCAGCAAGATGGGCGGCGGGTTGGTCGCCGCCGAAGGCGAACATGTCCATGCGGCGCTGCCGCTGCCCATTGCCGGGTTGATGTCCGATCAGCCGATTACAAAAGTGCGCGAAGCGATTGATAAACTGACGGCAGCGGCACAGTCAATGGGAGCGCAGCACGAGGACCCGTTCATGACCATGAGCTTTATGGCGTTGGAGGTTATTCCGAAGCTCAAATTGACCGATGTAGGGTTGGTGGATGTGGAACAGTTTAAAGTCGTGGATTTGTGGGCCGGTTAACTTCAAAGTGGTCTGCGCGCGATTCCGGTGAGGCGTGGGCAGCTTTGGCGCGCCCACGCCTTCATAACTACGAATCACAATTCAACGCTTATTCCCACTACCCTTATTCTTTTTCTGGCAGTTATCGTACAGCAAGTGCTTTGCCAACGCCTCACTGTTCTTGAACTTTCGCAGACAGAACGGACAACGATATTCAGGGGCCATGATTCTCACCTCAATTCACAACAATGCGCATAAAGAAACACCTAACCGTTTGTTCAGACTCTCCGGGAGTTTGCGGGGTTGTGATCCACTAAGACAGCTTGGTCTTGTATTACACAGGGCATTGAGCCTTTTTCCAATCACCACGCTAATTCCTGAAGACCCTTTGTTAACTTTCACTCAGGTTAACTCAGATTCTTGAATTTGAGGGTGCGAGGCCCGTTTTGATGTCGTTAGAGTTTGGTTGCGACCTCCGCACGTGCCCCAACTGCACACAATGATACAAGAAAATTCATCCTGCCTAAATTAGCCGACCGTTTACAATATTAGAGACAATCTGTTAACACGGCCTGATTTCACGCCTATTTGTGGCCGGGCGTGTATTGTATGCAAGGCAAAACCTTGCCTGCCGGTTAAGTTGTGTTAGGATTCAAGAGGATTCACGGGGGAGACTAAAAAGGCATGAGCGACCAACCTGTTTACTCAATCGTTGTTCCGGTCTATAACGAGGAGCCGATCATCGACGAACTCTATCGCCGGATGGCCGCCGTGATGGACGGTATGGGCGAATCGTGGGAGCTGGTGCTGGTCAACGATGGCAGCCAAGACCGCTCGCTTGAGTTGATGATGGCGCTGCATGCGAGAGACCCGCGCGTTCACGTCGTTTCGTTTGCGCGCAACTTCGGCCACCAGACCGCCGTCACCGCCGGGCTGGACTACGCGCAGGGCCAGGCGGTAGTTATCATCGACGCCGACCTACAAGACCCGCCGGAACTCATCCCGCAGATGGTCGAAAAATGGCGAGAGGGCTACCAGGTGGTCTACGCGGTGCGCACCGAGCGGCGCGGCGAAAGCCGGTTCAAGCTGTTCACCGCGCGCTTGTTCTACCGGCTGATCTACCGCATCACCGATGTAGATATGCCGCTGGATACGGGCGATTTCCGGCTGATGGACCGCGTGGTCGTTGATTCGCTCAACCGGATGCGCGAGCATAACCGCTTCATCCGGGGTATGACAAGCTGGGTGGGCTTCACGCAGACCGGCGTCGGGTATGTGCGCGAGGAGCGCTATGCTGGCGTCACCAAATATCCGCTGCGCAAGATGATCCGGTTTGCGATGGATGCGATCACCGGGTTCTCTTATTTCCCGCTGCAAATCGCAATTTATTTCAGCCTGGTGCTCGGCATTATCGCGGTGCTGGCGATCCCGGTCGTGGTGCTGCTGCGCGTGGCGACCGGGCAAGAAGTTTTCGAGGGACAGGCTACGACGCTGGTCGTGCTGCTGCTGGTCAGTTCGGTACAGTTCTTGCTGTTTTTCCTGTTGGGCCAGTACATCAGCCGCATCTATGACGAGGTGCGCGACCGTCCCCTGTACATCGTGGCGCAGGCGGTCGGCTTCGAGCGCAAACCGGCGCCGCCGGGTATGGGTCATGCTCACCACGAGACGTAAATTGTAAGATAGTATTAAACAAGGATCGCTACCGGTATGCTCGACGAATCTGAAAAATCGCCGGAGATGCTTGTCCAGCAGCTTAAAGAAATCACGTTGGCCTACGAAGCGCTAGACGAACAGATCGATACCCTGCTGGCTCAATACGGCGGGCAGAGCGAGAAGATGCCCCGGTCGGCTTATGAGCAGTATCGTGCGCTGGCCGCCGAGCGCGCCGATATCTACAACCAGATGAAGCACCTGGAGCGGCTGCTATTTGACGACGATGCATAACGCGCCCGTTTCCGGGTCCCGGCACCGAATCGAAGCCCTGGCCGTGTTGAGTATCATCGCCGCAGCGCTGACCGTGCGTGTGATCCTGCTGTTCGACCGCGCCGCCTATGACCCTAACTTCTACAACTTGGTCGCCGGCTCAGATGACTACGTATCCCTGGCGAAAGCGCTGCTCAATTCCGAGTACGCCATAGCCGGGACCTACTGGCAACCCGGCAACATTGTATGGTTGGCGTTCCTCATTTCTGTGTTCGGCGCGGACATGTGGACGCTTTACGCCATCAATATGCTGACCGGCGTCGCCAGCGTCGGCGCCGTGACCGCCGCCGGTTGGGTAGCCTTTGGCAAGCGCGCCGGGCTGATCGGCGGGTTGGTCGCCGCGCTGTACCCGCCGCTGGCGTTCTTCCATACCACTCTCCAGCCGGCCACGCCCGCAGCCGCCCTCGCGGCGGTCGCCATGCTGGGGGGTGTGTGGGCCGTGTGTCGCGGCTCCGGGTGGGGAGCGGCGCTGTTCGGCGCGGCGGCCGGTCTGGGTGCGCTGGTCCGACCGACCCTGCTGGCATTCGGCCCGGCGCTCTTCCTGGCGCTGGTCGTCGCCAGGGAGCCGGCGGCGGCATGGCGCGGCTGGCGGCGCGTGGCCGGCCTGACGGTCCTCGCGGCAAGCTTCACAGTTCTGACCCTTGCGCCGCAGATTCTTGCCAACCGCGCCGCCGGCAGCGGAAACCTGGTCAGCAGCAGCGGCCCGCTCAACTTCTACATGGGCAACAACCGCGACACCGACGGCACCGGGATCAATAATCCCGGCCAGGCCTGGCAGGTCGCGCGGGAGCGCTACGACGACTGGCCCAAGGCGTTTTTCAAGGACCTGCAAGCCGACCCTGGCCGCATGCTCGCGCTGGAACTGCGCAAGCTGGGGCTGTTCTGGAGCAACCTCGAAGTTGCGAATAACGTCGATTATGTTGCGCAAGGGTTGGATGTCTCGCCGCTGCTGCGCACCCTTGCGCTGAACGGGCGGTTGGGCTGGACGGTGTTGAGTTGGCTCGCGTTTACCGGCTTCTTCCTGCACGCCGCCGAACCCGGCAGGGGCAGAAAGACGCCGGCGCTCTGGCTGCTCGCCGGCGCTGCCGGTCTGTACATGCTCGGCACGGCGGCGTTTTACATTCTTTCGCGCCTGCGGATTCCGGCGGCGCCCCTGCTGTGTGTCGCTGCCGGCGCTGCCGTTACCCGGACGTATGGCGCAATCCGCACGCGCCGCCTCGACCGGGCGCTGCTGGGCGCCGGGGTGTCGGCGCTGGCGCTGTTGCTCGTCTTCCATGCGTTCGAGCGCCAACTGCCGCGCCGCGCGTTCTATGACAGCCTCCCGCCCGGCGTGTTTGCGCGGGATTACAACTTTGGCGGCGAGATCAAACTAGTGGGCATGGAGGCCATCGAGTCCGACCACCGTCCGGGCGGCTATGCTTACGTTACGCTCTACTGGCAGGCCATCGCGCCGCCCGCCGAAGACTATTCCGTCTTCGTGCACCTGGTCGATGCGGACGGGAACAAGATAGCCGGGCACGACGAACGCATCTTAGGGAGCATCACCTACCCGGTCATGCCAACCTCCCGGTGGCCGGTGGGCGAGATTCTCGCCGAGTCCTACCTCATCGAACTGCCAGAAGCAATGCCGGCGGTCGTGGACGTACACGCCGGCGTATACCACCCGGAGACGCTGGCGCGCCTTCCTATCACGATGCCCGACGGCGCGCCGACGCCGGCGCAGTTCGCGCGGATCAGCGCGCTGGGCGTCGCGCCGCCGGAGGGGTTCGCCCGGCTAGATGGCGAGGTGACGCCGGTCGATCTTTGGTTCGGCGACGCGCTGCGTCTCACCGGGCGGCGCATCCCGGCGGCGGCGCGGTTGGGCGACACGCTGGAAGTAGAGTTAGAATGGGAGGCCACAGCACCGGTCGGCGAGGACTACACTTTGTTCCTACACCTCTTTGACGCCGGTATGCACCTGGTGTCGCAGTACGATATGATGGCGCTCGGCCCGGATTTGCCGACCTCGGCGATGGTGCCGGGCTATCCGGTCGGCCGGTCGTACACGCTCGATTTGCCGGACGACATAACGGCGGGGGAATATCTGCTGCGCGTGGGCGTTTATACTTATCCTTCGTTCGACCGGCTGCCGATACGCGATTCCGAGGGCCTGCCGTGGCCCGACGGAGTTGCTGTACTGGCAACGATTCACCTGGAGTGAAGACGATGTAGCTCCCAGGGCGTGATCTGCAAAGCTAATTTTAACCTATCGAAATGGAGACTATACATATGACCGATACCAAGCTTATCACCGGTCCAACCTTCGGCGAGATGCTGCATCCCAGCACGATTGACCCTGACACGCGCGTCCGGGCGCTCGCTACGGCTAAAACCGACCCACTCGACCCGGTGAACCTGTATAACATCACCTGGCGCGACGCCGACGACCAAATCTATTACCAGGTCATCCCGAAGGAGCTGACCGGCGTTGACGCGAACATCGTCGTGCTGACCAGCGCCCATTACCCCACCGGCAGCCATAAAGTCGGCGCAACGTATTCGGTGCTGCTGGAGAAAGAGCTTTTCGGCGAGGTAGACCCCAATGTGCACAAGCTGGTCTGGCCCAGCACCGGCAACTACGGCATCGGCGGCGCATGGGTGGGCTGCCGGATGGGATGCACCTCTATCGTGGTGCTGCCGGAGGAAATGTCGCGCGAGCGCTTCGAGCAGATCGAGAGCTACGGCGGGATTGTCATCAAAACGCCCGGCTCGGAGAGCAACGTCAAAGAAATCTACGATAAGACCTGGGAACTGCGCCGGGATCCGGCGGTGCGTGTGCTCAACCAGTTCGAGGTGATGGGCAACTACCGCTATCACTACTACGTCACCGGCAATACCATTGTTGACCTGGCAAAGGAACTGGCCGGAAAGGGCATCGGCAAGGGCACGGTAAGCGCGTTCACTTCGGCGATGGGGTCGGCGGGCACCATTGCGGCAGGCGACCGGCTCAAGCAGGTCTTCCCCAACGCGTTGGTCGTTGGCCTGGAGCCGATCCAGTGCCCCACACTCTACAGCAACGGCTACGGCGCGCACGATATCCAGGGCATCGGCGACAAGCACGCGACCTGGATTCACAACGTCTGGAACATGGACGCGATCATGTGCATCGACGACATCGAGAGCAAAAAGGGTTTACAGGTGCTCACCGAGGCGGCCGGCTGGCAGGCGATGGTCCGGCGCTTCGGCGTGCCGGAAGCCGATGTCGAGAAGATGTCGAAGGTCTTTGGCATCAGCAGCGTGTGCAATCTGCTGGGCGCAGTCAAGACTGCGAAGTATTACCACCTGGGCAAGGACGATCTGATCGTCACCATCTGCACCGACGCCATCGACCGCTACCGTTCGGTGATGGCGGCGCTGACCGAAACCTACGGCGCGATGGACGAGCGCGAAGCCGCCGCCCGCATCGAGTGGGTCTTCCAGGGCCAGAAGCTCGACTGGATCAAAGAGGGCACGTTCGCCAACCGCAGCCAGTGGCATAACCTGAAGTACTACACTTGGATCGAGCAGCAGGGGAAGACATTGGCGGAACTGGAGGCGCAGAAAGACCCCGAGTGGTGGCTCAGGCACCAAGCGATGGTCGGTGAGATTGACGCAAAGCTGCTGGAGTACCGGGCGGCCAATCCCGATCATCTATAGCAAAATCGAGTATTCATAGTTACATAATTTTCAGTTTGCCAGGCTCCACAGGGGCTTTAAGCTCCTGTGGGGCTGTTGTACGCCCGGCATGGGCGATGATTGGGGAGTGAAAGTCTCCTGTGGGCGTTGGTCCGACGAACCACAAGCCGAAGGCAACTGC
>JAFGMM010000037.1 GCA_016927535.1 Anaerolineae bacterium | reverse complement strand
GTTGAGGCATGTTGACCTGCTTTTTTGTATTGGCACTTGGTCAATATTGCCTCTTTGCTTTGATTCCACAAAAAATGTCAGAACCAGATTATGTCTACCAACCTTAATCTATAGTAATCGTCAATTGTCAGCTTAGAAAGTCGGCCCACACGCTGCCGGCCTGGTCTGTATTCTCACGAACGATTGCCCACCTCCACCTTCAATGATGATATACGTCTCGTAGCTGTCGCGCCGCAGCGCCACGAGTCTTGTTTAGGAAGATCACTCTACAGTCCTTGACCGGGGAGAGCACTCAAGCGCCCACCGTCTCAAACAGCACATTCAAACGCTCCGGCGTAGATGCAGAAAAGTTCAGTTTTTCGAAGCCAATAACACGCCCATCGCGGTCTTTCATCAAGATGACTTCTTCACCGGTTTCTTCACAAATATGTTCATCTTGGGGACTGCCAAACCATACGGTCAGTGTGTTGCCGGTGCGGTCGTAATAAACTTTTACCTGGTCCATACTTGTTCACCCTCTTTAACTGCATCGGTCGGGTAGGTCGTTATCAGGAATCCATCGCTGTTGAGACGCTTTGCTACCGCACAAACCCAACGTCCAGGACGTTCCAGACGATAGAAAAGATAAACGGCCGGGTCGCTCCGGCTGCGCCGGATTTCGTCGGGTGCGCAAAGTTTCTTGAACGTCTTTCTCTCTTCCCTGCATGACAGGATGCTTGATTGTAACAATGAACTCCCAATGATTCCGCGTGACCCGCACGCTAAACTCAAGGGGCGTAAGAACTTGAAAGAGAATGTCACCTGTCGTCATAGTTGTATTGTCCCACGCGCGCACGCATTTGGCTAGCTCAAGAAGCTTTTGTTACATCTAAAACGTCGGCCCACACGTCGCTGGCCTGGTCTGTATTCTCACGAACGACTGCTCATCCCCGCCCTCAATGATGATATACGTCTCGTAGCTGTCGCGCCGCAGCGTCACAAACGCCGAGTCTTCCCGCACATCGGTCAACTCCGCGCGTTGCACCCATCCATCCGCCCCGAAATCCGCCAGCAGCACCGCCAGCGCTTCATTCACGTTCCCCTCGACCGTCACGCTCTGGCTGGCAGACTGCACGACCGCCGGCCCCACATCCGGCAAATCCAGGTTTGCCATGTCCACCGCGCGCGGGAACACGTCGACGGCAAGACTCGTGCCAGGCGCGCCGGTGCGCGGCGCAAAGGTCAGCAGCAGACTGCATTCCGTCCCGTTTTCGAGCGTGCGGGTGTAGGCACGTGCGTCGTTTCGTTCGGTGTCCGCACTCTGCCACGGTCCCAACAGCGCCGCGTCAAGCTGCATCTGAAGCTCAGAAGCGCTCAGGTCGGAGACAAAGGCGGCGTAAGTCAGCGCGTTGCCCGTGATCGGCGTCAGGCTGTCGAGTTTTGGGAACCCGCCGTCGAAGCATAACAGGTCGAGTTTCTCCGGCGCCGTGAGCATGAAGTCGCGGATGTACGCCTCGTACCGGTGCGTGACCCGGGTGGTGCTGCCCTGCGCCTCGAAGTAGTAACGCACCGGGAATTCCTTGTACACATCTTCGGTCACGCGCCACAATTCGCCGCGCGCGGTGGCCGGCGGCTTGACGAAGAACACGGTCGAAGCATCCGCGTTCTCAAACACGCACGACTGCGCCAGCACGCCGTTCACCGAGACGATAGCGCCTGGCTCACAAAGGACGCCGGTCGCATACAGCCGGGATTGGTCAGAAACCCGGCGGTTTGCCATTTCTTCCCAAAACTTACCGGCGTCGTCGACGGGGATCAACTCATCATCCTTCATGTAAATCACCGGCGCGCCCGCTCCTTGTGACATCGCATAGTAACACGCAACCTCTGCAGCTTGGTCTACGCCCCTGGCCTGGACATCAACCATCACGAGCTGCCGCGCGTCGTTCACGTAATCGCGGCTTTCCCAAATCTCAATCCAGTGCATCCGGCTCGCGGTTTCGTTGTCGGTGACGCGAATCAGCCGGTAGACCTGCACCCGGTCCGGTTCGTCTTGTGCGAGCGCCGGGCTGCCCAATAACAGGATTACGATCAGAATCAACCATAACCGTCGCATTTGCCGCCCCCTTAGTGGCATTCAGGCACTTCACCTATTATAGGCGCCGAACGCGCCGGTTTCCAGTTTGTCATGTTCGATATTAGCAAGTATGCTCAAGGCCGGGATCTGTCTTCACCGGGAGCCGGACTCATGGCAAAGTTAACCCGCGCCGCGCGCAATGAAATCGTCGATTTGATTTCACCCTTTATAGAAACTTCAGAAGAACGCCAGGCTTTGCTAAAAGACGCGCTCATTGACACCTCAGCCCTGGGTAACATTGACTACAGTGGGCCGATACGAGAGTTTGCCATTCATCTGATTTCCGAGCTGGCAAGTTACGGTACCGTCGAACAAGATAAATATGCACTTTGGGCGTTGCTGGAGACGGTTCGCGGGCGGGTGGGAGGTGACAAACAGGCACGGATTGACGCACTGCGCGACATTGTAAACGCTGAGATCGAAGTCGAACCGGACGCCCGCCCCGAAGCACCTACATCATCGCCGGCCTGGTTTAACTCGTTTGTCCTGCTGATGCGGGTCGTTGTCGGCGTTATTGCGCTCGTGATGTTAGTAGCCTCCGGCGCCTGGCTGTTCGTCGATCCTGGGTTCGAGCCGCTGCTTGGCGTCCTGGGCGGCGTGATAGGTCTGCTGGCTGCGTTCGAAGCGCTCGCCGAAACGCTGGTTAAGCGCTTGCCGATTAACCTGATGGTGATCGCGTTCATTGTCGTCGTGGCGCTGGTGATGCTCGGCGGCAGCAGCGCAATCGTCACCCAGCAAAACGCGCTGGCGACGGCCACGCAGGTCATTCAAAGCGCGCAAGCTACCGCCGATGTAGCCCAAGAGCAGGCGCGCCGCAATCTCCTGTCCAGTCTGGCGCTGCGCGCTTCGCTCCCGGTCAACGTCGATGACCTGGCAAATGTCCCGTCGGCGTTGGCAATCGCACCGGGCGGCGACGCGCCGGCGGTGTGGGGCTACGGCGAAGCCAACGGCGCGCTGTTCGCCATCGACACGACGACCGGCGCGCCATTGCCGGTCTGGGAGGGAGGCTACATTTTCCCGCTGCGACCGGAGCTAAGCGAGAGCTTCCGGCCCAGCGCGCTGCACTTCGACGGCGAATGGCTCTGGATCGGCGACTCGACCGGGCAGCAGGTCGTCGCACTCGACCCGGCGACGCTGGCGGAGCAGGTGCGCTGGTCGCCCGGCGGGGTGCCGGTCGCGATCACAAGCGCGGACGGCGCGCTGTGGGTGGCGCTCGGCGATTTGGACAAGCTCGTCGCCGTGACCTTCGACCGCGATACCGGCGAACCGTCGCCGCACTGCCCCCGCGAGCGGTTGACCATCGGCGAAGCGCCATCGACGCTGGCGGCGGAGGGCGGCGTGGCGGTATGGGTCGGGTACGGGCGCGGCGAGGCCGGCGCAGTGCGGCGCGTATCGGTGCAGGGCTGCGAAGCCGGCGAGCCGGTGACGCTGGGCGCGCGCCCGGCGCAGCTTGCTGCAAGCGACGACGTATTGTGGGCGGTTGTGGAGGGCGGCGCGCTGTACCGCATCGACACGGCGACGCAGGAAGCCGTCCGCGTCGAATTACCCGGTCTCGAAGTAAAAGCCGTGCTGCCCGCCGGCGACAAGCTCTGGGTTGCAGACGCTGCCGGCCCCAGCCTGGTCGTCCTCGATCTCGAAACCGGAGCCGCGCGCCTGACCATCCCGCTGAACGCGCCGCCGCTGGCGCTGGCCCGGCACGGCGCGCAGGTCTGGCTCTCGACCGGCGACGACTTCGTGACGCAGTTCATCGCGCCGGAGTACGTGCATCCCGGCCTGGTGGATGTGGTTGGCGCAGAGGGCGCGCTGTGGCTGGTCGATACGGGCGGTAACTTG
>JAFGMM010000353.1 GCA_016927535.1 Anaerolineae bacterium | reverse complement strand
GTCAGCTTGCCTTCCAATTCCAGCTTGTCCGCCGTCTCGTTCGCCAGCTTCGCCACCTTCGCCTTGAGCGCGCCGGCCCTTTCGTCGATGCTGACGCCGAGCACGCGCGTCGGCAGTCCGAGCGCCGCTGCGCCCAGCGCGAGGCCGGCATGGGTGCCGCCTGAACTGCTGGCAAAGACGAGGGTATCGAAGCGGTCGGGTAGGTCGGGATTGCGGGTTAGCTGGTCGGCCAGTTCCTCGACGGCGGCGACGTAGCCGGCTGCGCCGGTGGCGTTCGAGCCGCCGTAAGGGATGAGGTAGGGCGTGCGCCCGGCGGCGCGTTCGGCGTCGAGCGCGGCTTGCATGGCGGCGTCACGGCCGGCGCGGTCGGTCCAGCGGATCTCTGCGCCCAGCAGCACGCAAAGCAGCGTGTTTCCGTCGTAGTCGCCGGGCGCGCCCGGCGCTTGGCCGCTGAGCACCAGCACACAGCGCAGGCCGTGCTTGGCAGCGGCGGCGGCGGTCTGGCGGCAGTGGTTGGATTGGATCGCGCCGCCGGTGATGAGGGTGTCGCAGCCGGCGTTCAACGCCTCCGCGACCAGGAATTCGAGCTTACGGGTTTTGTTGCCGCCGGTCGCCAGGCCGGTTTCGTCGTCGCGCTTGACGTAAAGGTCTACGTCGAGTTCGGCGCTGAGCCGGCGCAGGTACTCAATGGGCGTAGGTAGGTGCGCGAAATGGCGGCGGGGTAGGGTTCGGGTTAGCATGGGTGTGTTCTCCTTTCGTGTGGTACCCACGACTGAAGTCGTGAAGTCGTGGGTTAGTTGTGCGAACAAGCGTTCTGTGCTATAGTATGTAAACTAGTGTCAATCTATGTTGTCTAAGGCCAAATCAAATGAGAGACAAGATCAAATATCCATTAACAGAGAGCGCCAAAGAAGGTGCTCGACAATTAGTTGAAAATTGGGACAGTGGCAAAATATTGCAATGCACTTCAATCAAACTTTCAACAACGAGTAAGAGAGATATTGCTCAAGATTTGGTACGAATGTCATGGGATACTTTGAGTGAATGGGGTTATCTCGAAGCTCCAATTTTGTTTGAGTTAGCAAAATATGGTCTTGTTGACATTGAAACTCAGTATGTCAACGACGGCAAGGTTACAGTTACACGAGTTCTGTTACTCCAGGAATTGCGAAACGCTGTCGAGAACGACTTCGAGGTTTCAGACTACTTTTTGACGATGAATGCTGTAGGGACGGTTGTTGGGGGCGATTTAATCGTACATTCCGGTGCAACTTATCAAAGTCTTGGCTCTGGGACCGCTTACCAGAACGTTGAACAAGTAGCAGATGATCTAGAACGAACGCTTGGCGTGGATTTCTTGCAAAACCAGATCGAACTTAAAAGCGCAATTCAGGAATTGAGAAATACTGTTAACCAACCGAAGGAAACGCGGCTGGCTAAAATGGGTAAAGTTGTTCAGCAGTTGGGCGCTTGTCTTGAACATAGCGCAAACGCCGTTGCCGTAATTGCCGCTTTGCCTGCTGCGGTAGAGTTTCTTACTCGTTTGATGGGTGGGTAGTTTTGAAGTTGTTAAAGTGCAATTTGCTGATATCAGCCGCCGACTTCAGTCGGCGGGACACCGACAACAACGAATCAAGCAATATCCTTCCGTGGAAAATTCCCCCACATCTCACGCCGCGCCTCATCGATCTCTTCAGCGGACGGCGCTGGTCCCAGGTGGGCCAATATGCCGCGAGACGACCGCTTCGGCGGCGTCTCCTCGACCGTGCGCGCCCACATCGCTACCAACCATTCCACGAGACGCATTTGCTCTAGCTGCGACAACTGCTGCGCCATTGCCATGACCGTTTCAAGCTGTGTCGTGTTCTCGCCCATCGCTTCGTCTCCGCCGCTTCATCCACGCGATCACACGCGGCATCACGCGCGTGTACAAATTATACAACGACCGGCTTGCCGGGTAATCCCACGCGCCCATGTGCCGCACCACCTCGCCGCCCAACCCCGACTTGAAGCGCCACACCCCCCACATCCGGTCGCGCTCGTCGAAGACATCCGGCGCGCCCCACAGATCGTAAACCGGGCAGCCCTGCGCCTTCGCCCGGCGCATCGCCTCCCACTGGAGCAGGTAGGGCGCCATCAGGTTACGGTGCGCGTTCGACGACGCGCCGTAGAAATACCAGGTCTTGCGCCCGAAGTGAAACAAAATCACGTGCGCGAGCGGCTGCCCCGCGTACTCGGCGATGAGCGCGCGCGCCAGCCCTGCCTTCATGAACGCGCCCCACGCATCGCGGTAGTAGTCGAGCGGGCGCGTGATGAACTCGTCGCGCGCGCCGGTGGCTTCGTATAGTCTGAACAGGGTTTCAATATCGTTGTCCGGTTCGGCCTCCCGCACCGTCACGCCCTTGCGCGCGCTGAGCCGGACGTTGTAGCGCGTCTTCTGCTTCATCGCGGCGAGCAGGTCGTCTTCATCGCGCGCCAGGTCGATGTACACCGTGTTGCGAAACTGAATCTGCTCGTCCGAGAAGCGCCAGCCGCGCGCGCGCAGTTGGTCGGTGAACGCGACGCCGGAGGGGTCGGGGCGGTCGTCGTCTGCGCCGGGGACGCCGCGCCCGACGACGACGTCTGGGTCGATCTTGATGAAGATGGCGCGGGCGCGGCGCGCGTATTCCTCCAGCGCGGCGACGACCGCCGTGCGCAGCGCTTCGTCTTCGTAGTCCAGCGCCGGGCCTTTGGACACGTAAAGGATGCGCAGCGGGCCGACGCTCCGCGCCAGGATCGACGCGGCGGCGACCGGCGCTCCGCCGTGACGGAAGAGGATTCGAGTCGGCGTCCAGCCGGTGGTGCGCTGCTTGAACGCGCCCCATTCCCAGGTCTGCAAGACGTGCGCACAGGGCAGCGCAGCAAGCGCGGTGTTCCAGGCTGTGCGGTCGGTGATGGTTTCGGTTTGGAGCTGCACCGGTGTTCGTCCCTCGTGATGGTCGTGCTGTGCGCCCGAACGTACCACACCCACACCGAGTTTGCCAGCGGCCCGGTTTGTTAAGAAGTGAGGCCGTTTTCGTTCGAGCCGGTGGCGCGCAGTGCCAGCCAGCCCAGCACTCCCGCCACCAGCGATGCCGCCAGGATGCCGATCTTGGTCGCATCGAGGAGCGGCGATCCCTCGAAGGCCAGGCTTCCGATGAACAGCGCCATTGTAAAACCGATGCCGGCCAGCATACCGGCGCCGGCGATCTGCCGCCACGTGACGCCGTTCGGCAGGTCGGCAAGGCCCAACCGCACCGCCAGCCAAGAAGCCAGCGTCACGCCAAGCGGTTTACCGATCACCAGGCCGAGGATGACGCCGATTGCCAGCGGTTGGGTGAAGGTCGCGCCCAGGTCGCCGCCCAGCGCGACGCCCGCGTTTGCCAGCGCAAAGATCGGCATGATGCCGAAGCTCATCCACGGGTGCAGCGCGTGCTCGAGCCGCTGCATCGGCGACTCGACGTTTTGAATGGTGCCCTCAAGCGCCTGCAAGGCGGCGCGCTGCTGTTTGTTCGGCAGGACATACTCGCCGCACTCGCCGCATTCGAACTCATGGATCAGGAAGTGCGCTTGCTTGATGAATTCGTCTGCATTGATGAGGGTGCGCGCGGGGATGGTCATCGCAGCCAGCACCCCGGCGACCGTGGCGTGCACACCCGACTTGAGGAAGGCGACCCATAGGCCCAGGCTGAGCAGGCCGTAGATCAGCGGGTGTCGCACGCCTAATCGGTTGGCGAGAATGAGCAGCCCCAAGAACACCGCACCGGCTACGAGCGCGGTAGAGGAGATTTCGGCGGTATAGAACAGCGCGATGACCAGGATCGCGCCGATATCATCGACGATGGCGAGCGCGGTGAGGAAGACTTTCAGCGAAATCGGCACACGATTGCCCAAAAGCGAGAGGACGCCCAGCGCAAAGGCGATGTCGGTCGCCATTGGAACCCCCCAGCCGTTCTGGGCAGCGCCGCCCGCGTTGACCAGCAGGAAGAGCGCCGCCGGCGCGAGCATCCCACCCAGCGCCGCCGCGATGGGCAGCGCGGCCTTACGGCGCGACGCCAGCTCGCCGATCAGGACCTCGCGCTTGATCTCCAGGCCGACGACGAAGAAGAAGATCACCATCAGGCCATCGTTGACCCAGTGGAGTAAGGATTTGTCCAGCTTGAAATCGCCTGCGCCGATGACGAGATGAGTATGCCAGAAGGTATTATACGACTCGGCGAGAGGGGAGTTAGCCCAGATGAGCGCGATGCCCGTAAACGCCAGCAGCAAGATTCCGCCCATCGCCTCGTTGCGGAAGAACTGCTGGAAGGGGGTAAGAATGCGCACGATGGGGGTCTGCGGCGTGTCCATTTTTATCTGGATCGTACCGGCCATGTTAAGCTCCTTTTTTGAGTTTGGTCGGCGTTCCCGCCGGACGGTGGATGTTTTGCTAATCTTTATCATCAAAATGGTCAACAAGGTTATAGCAGCAACTCGGCGCAGAATCAATGCTCGCCGTGCGCAAGAGGCAGCAAGACCGGGCTTTTTAACGCATTTTATACGGGGCGGGCAGATGAGATAGCGCCACAGAATACCGTGGTGTTGGTTTCTTGCGCGGATCTGCACCCATATAGGGTTGATTGACAGGCTCGCCGCCATATGTAGGGGCGGGTTTCACGCTGTGCCGCCGCCCCTACGCAAGCCGGCGACCACGCTATTTTTGCGGTGCTACCGCAGATGGTATGCGGCTGCCTCTTGCGCCAAAAATGGACTTCCTGCCCTTTCTAAGGGTGCGTTACCGCGCACAGGCGTTATAATGCCTGTTATGGAGAACGTCACGCGCCGGCCGCTTCACGTCGGCATCAATGCCCATTTGCTTTCGGGCCAGGCCGGGTATCGCAGCGCCGGGATTCACGGTTATATCTATAACCTGCTGCGCCATCTGCCCGCCGCCGACCCCGACGCGCGCTATACCGTTTTTGTCGGCGTGGGCCGGCCCGCGCTTGGCCCGCGCCTCACCGTGCGCGCGGCGCGCCTGCGCACCGACCGCCCGGCTCTGCGCGTGCTGTGGGAGCAGCTTATCCAGCCGGGGGCGGCGCGGCGCGCCGGCGTCGATTTGCTCCATGCGCTGGCGTTTGTTGCGCCGCTGGTAGCGCCGTGCCCGTCGGTCGTGACGGTGTACGATCTCAGCTTTTTATACTATCCTGAGCGGTTCCGCGCCGCGCGGCGTCTGTACCTGCGCGCGCTGACCGGCGTCTCGTGCCGGCGCGCCCGCCGTGTGATCGCCATCTCGCAGAGCACCGCGCGCGACGTGCACCGGCTTCTGGGGGTGCCGGCGGAGCGTATCGACGTGGCGGCGCCGGGCGTGAGCGAAGACTTCTTCGCGCCGGTGCCGGACGAGGTGCGCGCGGCCTTCCGCGCGGACAAAAATCTGCCGGCGCGCTTCATATTGTCTCTGGGGACGCTGGAGCCGCGTAAGAATTTGCTGACGCTGCTGCACGCTTATGCTAAACTCCCATCCCGTGATGTGAAGCTGGTGCTGGCCGGGGGCAAGGGCTGGCTGTATGACGATATCTTCCGCGCGATCGAGACGCTGGATTTGAAAGACGATGTGATCCTGCCCGGCTATGTGCCGGGCATCGAACTGCCGCGTTGGTATGCGAGCGCGGAGACTTTCGTGTATCCTTCTATCTACGAAGGGTTCGGGCTGCCGCTGCTGGAGGCGATGGCCGCCGGCACGCCGGTCATTGCGTCCAATACCTCGTCGTTGCCGGAGGCGGTCGGCGACGTCGGCGCGTTGGTCGCGCCGGATGACGTGGAGGCGTGGACGGCGGCGCTGGCGCGTGCGGTCGATTCGCCGGCGTGGCGTGCAGAGATGGGCGCACGCGGGCGTGCGCACGCCCGGACCTTTACCTGGGCGCGCACGGCGGTGCAAACGGTCGATTCGTACCGGCGCGCGCTTGAACGTAAATAAGTGAGTGAGGACTGCACGGATATGTCGCGATATATGCGTTGGGTCATGCCGCTTGTGGACGGCGCATTAGTTTTTGTATCCTTTATCGGCGGCTATTACATGCGCTACCAACTACAACTCCTGCGCGTAGTCGATGAAGCCAACTATGCGCCGTTCGGTCCGTTTATTCCTTATATGCTGCTCTTTGCCGCGTGGATTTACTTCTCGCTGCGCGGCGCCGGTCTTTACGAACAGCGGCGCGGGCGTTCCTGGACCGAGGAGATGTACAGCATCGTCAACGCCACCGCCGGCGCGACCGTGGTCACGATGGCGGTGAGCTTCTTCGCGCAGCCGCTTGTCTTCTCGCGCGGGCTGCTGCTGGAGGCGGCGGCGCTGGCAATTGTGTTGCTGGGGGCGGCGCGCTTGGTACAGCGCCAAGTCGACTCGCAGTTGCGGGCGCGCGGCGTCGGCGTCGAGCGCGTGTTGATCGTCGGTGCGGGTGAGATCGGTCGTTCGGTGATACAGCAGATCGTGGGGCGGCCTGATCTGGGCTACCAGGCGGTCGGCTTCGTCGATGACGACCCGGAGGCGGTCAAAGGCGACCTGGGGCGGGTGCGCGCACTGGGCGGCGTGGACGCCCTGGCGCATCTGCTGGTCGGGCTGCCGGTTGACCTGGTGGTCGTGACGCTGCCCTGGCAGGATTACCCCAAGATTCTGAAGGTGGTGAACTGGTGCACGCAGCGGCAAATCGCGGTGCGGGTGGTGCCCGACTTGTTCCAGTTGAGTCTCAGCCAGGTGCAGGTCGAGACGCTGGGCGGCGTGCCGATGCTCAGCATCGGGCACAAGCGCATGATGCCGCTCGGCACGCGCCTGACCAAGCGCGCGCTCGACCTTGTCGTGTCGGTGCTTGCGCTGCCGGTGTTTCTGCTCATTGTGGCGGTCGTCGGCCTTGCGATCCGGCTGGAAAGCCCCGGCCCGGTCTTCTTTACGCAAGAGCGCGTCGGTGAGGGCGGGCGGCGCTTCCGGGTCTATAAGTTCCGCTCGATGGTCGCCGACGCCGAGACCCGGCGCGCCGAACTGGAGCGCTACAACGAGGCGACCGGCCCGCTGTTCAAGATGCGGGCCGACCCGCGCATTACGCGCGTCGGGCGTTGGATGCGGCGCTTCAGCATCGACGAACTGCCGCAGATGATTAATGTGCTGCGCGGCGAGATGAGTTGGATCGGGCCGCGACCGGGCCTGCCGGAGGAAGTGGAACAATACGAGCACTGGCAGCGCCAGCGCCTCGAAGCGCCGCCGGGCATCACCGGGCTGTGGCAGGTGAGCGGGCGCTCGGATGTCGCGTTCGAGGAAATGTGCCTGATGGATATTTACTACATCGAGAACTGGTCGCTGGGCTTGGATTTGCAAATTCTGGTGCGCACCGTGCCGCGTGCGCTGCTGGGCAGCGGCGCATATTAGTTCGCCACGGAACACACTGAGATTTTTGCTCTGTGCCCGCTGCGTCTATGCGGTGAAAAGTCAAGGGAGAAACACCGATGCAAACCTTTTCGAGAAGGGGCGACGGGGAGCGCTTGCGGCTCAGCCAGGCCGGGCGCGACGGTCTGTCCCATTTTGCGCAGCAGTTGGTGCGCACGCGCAGCCTTTCGACCCAGGAGGGCGACGTCGCGGCGCTGGTGCAGGCCGAGTTGGCGCGGCTGGGCATCGAACCCGTATGGGTGGACCGCATCGGCAACGTGGTCGCGCGCATCGGCAATACCGGCGGGCCGACTCTGCTTTACAATGCGCACATGGACACGGTGGGCGTCACCGACCCGGCGGCATGGCGGCATGATCCCTTCGCTGGTGTGATCCAGAGCGGCGCGCTCTACGGGCGGGGCAGCGTCGATATGAAAGGCGCGCTGGCGGCGATGGTGTACGGCGCGGCGCTGGTGCAGACGCAGGCCAGGCGGCTCAAGGGCAATCTGACCCTGGCGTTTGTGGTGCAGGAGGAGCCGTGCGAAGGCTACGCGATGTCGGTTTTGGTCAAGGAGGGCGGGCTGAGGCCGGATTGGGTGCTGCTCGGCGAGCCGTCCGACCTGACCATCAGCCGGGGGCATCGCGGGCGCGTCATGCTCAAGGTGACGGTGCGCGGCAAATCCAGTCACGGCGCTAAGCCCCATCTCGGCATCAACGCGGTCTATGCCGCCGCCCAGTTGATTTTCAGCATCCAAATGATGGAGTTTCCCAGCGACCCCGCGCTTGGCTCCGGCACCATTGCGCTCACCCACATCGAGAGCCGGTCGCCCAGTCTCAACGCCGTCCCGGACCGCTGCACCTTTTATCTGGACCGCCGCCTCACGCTCGGCGAAACGGTAAACGGTGCGCTGACGCAGGTGCAGGCGCTCATCGCGCGTGAGAACCTGCCGGCCACGGTCGAGGTCACCGATTATGCTGCAACCTCCTACACCGGCTATGAATGCCGCCGCCAGGAGGCCTTTCCGGCATGGGTGCTGCCGGACGATCATAAGCTGCTGGCTGTGCTCAAACAGAGCGCGGCGAGCGTTCTGGGCAGCGCGCCGGAGGTGCGGTACTGGGATTTCTCAACCGATGGGGCGTATACGGCCGGCGAGATGGGCATCCCGACGGTCGGCTTTGGCCCCGGCGACGAGACCCTGGCGCACACCGACGATGAACATATCCGCCTGAAGGATATCTGGCGCGCGGCGGAGGTCTACGCGGCGTTTGCCTTGGATATGTTATCCTGACTACGGTCTCATCGCTGATTTCCTACTCGTGTGGTACAATTCCCGCTTAAGGTGAGAAAGACAAAAAGGGACGATTCTATTTTGATAGTTTCTTCCTAATCGGAGTTAGGCTATGACCCAGAATCAGAATAATATCGGAAACACGGCTCAAGACAACGGAATAAATTTTAGGATTGGTTCGTATGATATCGCACACCTGACGGAGCCGGACGTGTTACCGCCGGCCTCGGCGCCCTGCACAGACTGCCGCGCGAGTATGCAGGTGGTCATCGGGAAGAACGGGACCGCGTTCGACCGGGAAACGTTTGTCGCTGCGCTGGGCGCGATGCTGGATGTGGCGCGCGACGAAATCGACGTGACGAGCGCTTCGGATGAGGGTTTGCGGTTTAGAGTCGAGATGCCCTTCGGCGCGGCCAGGCGCTTGTACGAACTGGCGCAGAACTTCGGGCGCAAGACTTCCTCCTCGCTGCTGAGCAAGATACTCAGTTTTTTACCCAAGACAAAGGGCGATTGGATCCAAATCCTGGCGGCGTTCGGCTATGTGGGTATCTCGTTCGCGTTCTACTTTATCCTGGAGCCGCTGCTCAATAACCCCGATCAATTTAAGGCCGAGGTCCGGGCGGCAGGCATCTGGGGACCCATCATATACGTGCTCATCTATTCGCTCCAGGTGTTCATTCCCTTTCTGCCCGGCGTCTCGATGGACGCGGTGTCGGGGGCGCTGTGGGGCGTGGGCGGCACACTGATCTTGTCGGTCGGGTCGGCGAGTCTCGCCGGCGCGATCATTATTCCGGTGGTGCGCAAGCTGGGCTTGCAAAACATCAACAAGAAATTCCCGGCGCTGCTCGACGGTCCGTGGCGCTTTGTGCGCATCGCCGAGAAATGGCCGTGGACGCTGGCGATTGTCGCCACGCTGGGCGGCGACGCCTCGTATTTCGTGGCCGGCGCGACGCGCGTTCCGGCCTGGAAGGCGCTGCTGGTGATCGGCCTGGCGCGTTTCCCCGGCGTGATCGGCTATTCGCTCGTCGGCTGGCTGGTCGAGACCGGGCGCGCATCCGAAAGGTTCGTCGAGCAGTTCAGCGTGTTGGTGCCGCTGTTTTCGGTGGTAACCATCGTCGCGCTCCTGGTCGGCGTGACACTGCTGGCCCGCTACAGCGAGCGGTTCATCGACCGGCTAGAGCGATTGCTGGAGGGCAACCATTCGGTGAAGGCCGAAGCCGAGGAGACTGAAGAAGCCGGGGAGAAAGTCTAGTAGGTCAGTTGACGCGCAGATAGCCATTTCTCCGGCGTGAACGACGTGCGAGGGGTCGGCAAGTATAAGCACCGGAGCCGCCGGGGGCATGACGCCACATACGGGCGCGAGGCCGACGGGCTTTGCGTTTGCTGCCCCATTTGAAAGGTGTCGGGCTCGCATCCCAACCTTTCGCCGTGGCTTCCAGCCAGGTGATGATTTCAGCCGGTGTCTTGGGATAACACCCTTCGAGCGCACGACGCTTGATAATACGTTGGATAGACTCGGCCATATCGAGCTAACTGCCGCCCAGCGGCGTGTAGCGTGGCAAGATACCCTGCTCAAATAGCCATTGCACAAACACCAACCACATCCGCAACGGGGGTATAGACCTTCAGAAAATGTTTTAGACTCACCTCACCCCCCAGCCCCCTCTCCACCATGTGGAGAGGGGGAGAAACCCCCAGATG
>JAFGMM010000352.1 GCA_016927535.1 Anaerolineae bacterium | reverse complement strand
TGACTCCCCTCGCCCCTTGAGGGAGAGGGGTCGGGGGAGAGGGGGAAAAAAGCGCTTAAGTTGATGCATATGGGCAGGTTTGAAACCTGCCCCTACTCGTCGCGTTCGTCGCCCCGGAAAGCGCGGCGGTGCGCCTCCAGCGCGGCGAGCGCTTCGGGCGAGTTGATGGCTAACAGAGCGGTCTCGGCGGTGCGCTGGACGGCTTCGTGCGGGTCGTCCAGCGCGGCCATGAGCGGCGTAATCGCCCACTCGGCCTTGACCATACCCAGCATGGCGGCGGCGTTGCGCCGCACCTGCCAGTCCGGGCTGCGCAGCGCACCCAGCAGCGTCACGATGGCGGGCGCGCTGTCCAGGGCCATCAAAGCTTCGGCGGCGGCCAGGCGGGCGCGGTGGTCGGCGCCGCCGTCTCGAAAGAGGATGAACAACGGCACGACCGAGCTTTTGTCCTTCAAGCGCGCCAGCGAGTTTGCCGCCGCGACGATCTCGCGCGTGTCTTTGCTTTTGAGCTTTTCGATCAGGTGGTTAACGTTGTCGGGGGCAATCGCGTTATCCTGCCGGGCCAGGCGGCGCAGGTGAATCAGCGCAGCGTGCATGTGAGTCTGGGCGCTCTCGTCTTCCTCGCCGAGGAGCGACTGTTCGAGTGCGAAGACGGCGCGCGGCTCGCCCAGAACGCCCAGCGCAAAGGCGGCCAGCGCGCGGATATCCGGGTCTTCATCTTTTAGCGCCCTGACCAGCCCTCTCCAGTCATGCGCTGCACGCATTTCGGCAATACTTGCCCTGCTCACGTTGTCGTCTATCCCTGGTGTGTGCAGAATCAGACTGTCCATAACTATGCATCAGACCGGCTTAAATTGCCAAATTTAGCCTTTCGCTATGCTTTTTTTGTAGAAGATATCCTATTTAGGGCTTAGCCGCCGGTAATAGCCGCCGCCGAATTCGTTGTTGCTGCTTGCCGTGTGTTGTGATACTCTCTTTGGTAAGCTCTGTTCTCGATTGAACAAGTATAGTGGGGGGACCTCTATTGTGACAGATTATTTACCTATTGCAGTAATGATCTTCATATCTACGGCGCTCGCGTTTCTCGTGCTGTTTTTATCGCGCATCTTCGGGCCTTTTCGCCCAAACCGGCGCAAGCTCACGCCGTATGAAAGCGGCATGACGCCCATCGGGCCGGCGCAGCGCCGCATCCCCGTGAAGTTTTACCTGGTGGCGGTGCTCTTTATCCTGTTCGATATCGAGGTCATTTTCTTTCTCCCCTGGGCGGTCGTCTTCCGCGAGCTAGGGCTGTTCGGTCTGGCAGTCATGGCGGTTTTTGGCTTTATCTTAATCGTCGGCTTTGCGTATGAGTGGAAGAAAGGAGCCTTGGAGTGGGAGTAAGCCGTAAGCTAGGCGGCCTGGGCGCGGTCACGACCACGCTCGAACAGGCGGTCAACTGGGCGCGCACCGGCGCGATGTGGCCCATGTTGTTCGGCCTGGCCTGCTGCGCCATCGAGATGATGGGCGCGCAGGCGGCGCACTACGATATGTCGCGCTTCGGCATGGAACTGATGCGCGCCAGCCCGCGCCAATCGGACCTGATGATCGTCGCCGGCCGTGTGACGCGCAAAATGTCGCCGGTGCTGCGCCAGCTCTACGACCAGATGCCCAGCCCCAAATGGGTCGTCGCCATGGGCGACTGCGCCTCGTGCGGGGGCATCTTCAACAACTACGCCATCGTGCAGGGTGTAGACGAGATCGTCCCGGTCGATGTCTACGTCGCCGGGTGCCCGCCCCGCCCGGAGCAGTTGATTCACGGCATCATGACCCTGCACGAGAAAGTCAAGGGCGAGAAAATCAAGGACTGGGCGTAGCGCCTTTACTTTTACTCTTTCGCCAACCTCGTACCAGGACAGGACCATGCAGCTTAAAGACCCCGTAGCAAGCTTAAGGGCAGAACTTCCCGGAGCCGTGCTCGACGTCATCGAAGCCCTGGACGAGACGACGGTCGTCACCGACCGCGCATCGCTGCCGCACGTGCTGGCCTTCCTGCGCGACACGCCGGGGCTTCAGTACAACTTCCTGGTCGATATCACGGGCGTCGATTACCTGGGCTACACGCCGCCCGCGCCGGAGCGCTTCGCGGTGTGCTATCACCTGCTGGCGATGCTCTCGAACCGGGTGCTCCGGGTGAAGGTCTACGTACCGGAGGCCGACCCGGTCATGCCCAGCATCCTCGCTCAGTGGCCGGCGGCCAACTGGCCGGAGCGCGAAATTCAAGACATGTTGGGCCTCGACTTCGCGGGCCATCCCGACAAGCGCCGGCTGCTGATGCCGCAGGACTGGGACGGCCACCCGCTGCGCAAAGATTACCCGCTCGGCTACGAGACGGTGCAGTTCTCTTTCAACTGGCAAGAAATCGACGCGAAGAAGCCCTATGCGAAAGAGTAGCTAATAGCTTTTAGCTAACAGCTATTAGCTGTTAGCTCTTGTGAGGAACTATGACAGACCACCCATGGCAAAACGACCTGGAGCCGCTCAAGGGCATCGTCTCGGCGCGCGCCATGAAGGGCGAGACGATGCTGCTCAACATGGGGCCGCAGCACCCCTCGACGCATGGCGTGCTCCGGCTGCTGCTGGAGCTAGACGGCGAGGAAATCGTTACCTGCAACCCCGAAATCGGCTACCTTCACACCGGCATCGAAAAGAGCATGGAGTCCAAGACCTACGTCAAGGCCATCACCATGACCGACCGCATGGACTACCTCAACCCGCCGGCCAATAACCTGGTCTTTGTCATGGCAATTGAAAAGCTCTGCGGGCTGGAAGTACCGCCGCGCGCGCAGGTCATCCGCGTCATCTTACTAGAGTTGATGCGCATCGCCAGCCATCTGGTCTGGCTGGGCACCTTCGGGCTAGACCTGGGCGCGATGAGCATGTTCCTCTACACCTTCCGCGAGCGCGAGCACATCCTGCACATCTACGAGATGGTATCGGGCCAGCGCATGATGGGAACCTACTTCCGGCCCGGCGGCTTGTGGCGCGACGTACCGGACGGCTTCGTGCCGGCGGTGCGCGACTTTCTAGACTACTTCCCGCAAAAACTGCGCGACTACGAGCGCCTGTTGGCGCGCAACCCGATCTGGATGGAGCGCACGAAGGGCATCGCGCCGATCACCGGCAAGCAGGCGATGGCGTGGGGCCTCACCGGGCCGAGTCTGCGCGGCTCCGGCGTAAACTTCGACGTGCGCAAAGCGATGCCGTATTCGGGCTACGAGCAGTACGATTTCGATATCCCGCTTGGCCCCGACCCCGGCGACGTGTACGACCGCTACTGGTGCCGCTTCCAAGAGATGTGGCAGAGTCTGCGGATCGTGGAGCAGGCGTTGTACAAGCTGCCCGGCGGCCCGGTGACCGCGGACGACCGCAAGTATACGCCGCCGCCGCGCTCCGAGATCGGCGTGAGTATGGAAGCGCTCATCCACCACTTTAAGTACTGGACCGAGGGCATCCGCCCGCCGGTGGGCGAGGTCTTCACGGTCATCGAGGCGGCGCGCGGGCTGATGAGCTGCTACCTGAGCAGCGACGGCAGCCCGCACGTGCACCGGGTGCACTTCCGCCAGCCGACCTTTATGCACATCAGCGCGCTGCCGCACATGGCGCCGGGCTTCATGCTCGCCGATATCATCGCCATCCTGGGCGGCATCGATATCGTCTTGGGCGATGTGGATCGATAACTATTAGCTTTTGGCTTTTAGCGATTAGCTTTTAGCCAGCCGCGACTAGCTAACCGCCAATCGCTATCAGCTAATTGCCAATCGCTAACCGCTATCAGCTAACCGCTTCCAAAAAGGGAGAGAAGTCGTTGTTGGTCGAAAAGTACAAAGATCGAATCGAAAAGACCCTGGGCAAGTACCCCGACAAGCGCTCGGCGGTGATGCCGGTGCTGTACATGGCGCAGCAGGAATACGGCCACCTCACGCCGCAGGCGATGCAGGAGGTGGCGGATATCTGCGAGATGAGCGTGACGCAGGTCAAGTCGATTGCCGGCTTCTATACGATGTACTTCGAGAAGCCGAAAGGTAAATTTCACCTGCAAGTCTGCACCGACCTACCCTGTGCGCTGCGCGGCGCCGACCACTTCTACGCAGCGCTCAAAGCGTACCTGGGCATCGACGAGGGCGAAGTGACCGGAGACGGCCTGTTCTCGGTGGAGCATGTAATGTGCCTGGCGGCCTGCGACCAGGCGCCGGCAATGCAGATCAACTTTAGCTACTGCACAGGGCTGGATATCGAAAAGGCCAAAGCGATCATCGAAGCAATCCGCACAACCGGGGAGTATAAACCTTGAGCACCAGCGCGGTTACCCGTTATTTGACCGCCGAAGATTACGACGCGATTGTCGCATTGTGGCAGGCGGCCGGCCTTTCGACGCGCCCGAACGGGCGCGACTCGCGCGCGGCGTTCGAGGCGCAGATGGCGCGCGACGTACAAACGGTCGTCGGTCTGGAGGCGGAGGGCCGGCTCGTCGGCGTGGCGGTGGCGACGCACGACGGGCGCAAAGGCTGGATCAACCGGCTGGCCGTACATCCCGACTGCCGCCGCCGGGGATACGCCCGGCAGCTCATCGCCGCGTCGGAGCGCGTGCTGAAAGAAAAGCACGGCGTCGCCGTGGTCGGGGTTCTGATCGAAGACTGGAACGAGGCGAGCCTGGCGCTGTTCAGACAGGCCGGCTATGTGCTGCACGACGACATTCATTATCTTAGCAAACGAGATCGTGCGGACGTGTAGACCAGACCGTCCATTTAAGAACTTGAGAACCTGGAGCCTGCTATGAGTCATATCCTGCTGCGCGACCTGGATCTTGCAGATATCGGCAAGCTGGATGTTTACGTCGCCAATGGCGGCTATGAAGGCTTGAAGAAGGCCGTCGCCATGCCGCCCGGCGCGGTGATCGATGTCGTCAAGGCGTCGGGGCTGCGCGGGCGCGGCGGCGCCGGCTTCCCGACCGGCGTCAAGTGGGGCTTCATCCCCCAAGACAACCCGGTTAACTACGTGGTGGTCAACGCCGACGAGAGCGAGCCGGGCACCTTCAAGGACCGCCAGCTTTTGACCGGCAACCCGCACCAGGTCATCGAGGGCGCGCTGATCGGCGCGTATGCCGTGCGCGCCAGGGCGGTGTACATCTACTGCCGGGGCGAGTTCTGGGACCTGGCGCACCGGCTCGACGCACGGATCGAAGAAGCGCGCGCCGCCGGGTTCGTCGGTGAAAACATCCTGGGCAGCGGGTGGAGCTGCGAAGTATACACGCACCTGGGCGCGGGCGCGTACATCTGCGGCGAGGAGAGCGCGCTGCTCAACTCGCTGCAAGGGCTGTTGGGACAGCCGCGCCTGCGCCCGCCCTTCCCGGCGCAGAAAGGCGGCGGCCTTTATTACGAGCCGACCGTGGTCAACAACGTCGAGACGCTGGCGAACGTGCCGTACATCCTCGCCAACGGCGCGGACGCTTACCGCAAGTTCGGCACCGAGCAAAGCCCCGGCGTGAAGATTTTCTGCGTCAGCGGGCACGCCGAGCGTCCCGGCAACTACGAGCTTCCGCTGGGGACCACCTTCCGCGAGTTGATCTATGAGCACGCCGGCGGCGTGCGCGGCGGCAAGCAGCTAAAAGGCATCCTCACCGCCGGCGTCAGCGCGCCTATTCTCCCGGCCACCGATGCGGTGCTCGATACGCCGCTCACCTACGAGGATGTGCTGAACGCCGGCTCGTCGCTGGGGTCGGCGTCGATCATCCTGCTCGACGAAACGGTGAATATGGCCTGGGCCGCGCTGAAGATGGTGCGCTTCTTTAAGCATGAAAGCTGCGGCAAGTGCACGCCCTGCCGCGAGGGCTGCTACTGGATGCTGCAACTCCTGGAGCGGCTGAACCGGGGCGGCGGCGCGCCGGGCGATGTGGACCTGCTCGACGAAGTAGCGGCGCAGATGATCGGCAAGTGCCTGTGCGCATTGGGCGACTTTGCGCTGAACCCGGCGCGCGGCACGATCCAACATTTCCGCGCCGATTACGACGCGCTGTTCGAGGCGGCGGGCGAGGTCGAAGCCGAAGTCGAAACCGAGCCGGTCTCGGAACCGGTGGGAGTGTGAGCCGTGCTGGACGACACGCCGGATAACGCGCCGGTCCCCGCCGCGAGCGCCGAACCGGAACTCGAAGCCGGAGCCGGAGCCGAGACCGCGGGCGCCGAGCCTTTGTTCGCGCCCGAACCCCGGTTCACATCCGAGCGCTTCATCGCGCTGGACGACGCAATCGCGGCCAGGCCGGACGTGGCCGTTAACTATTTGCTGCGCGGCGAACTGCTTTTAGAGCAGGGCTGGCCTGCGCTGGCGAGGCCGGATTTCGAGCGCGCCGCCGCCCTCATCCGGGCGCGGGTGCAGGCGAACGACTGGGACTCGGTGGGGCGGGTGCTGCTGGACCGCGCCGAGGCCGGATTAGCCAAAGCTGTCAAGCCGGAGTGATCGTAAATGATGAGCGAAACCGTAACCCTGTTCATAGACGGCGCGCCGTGCGAGGTGCCGAAGGGCGCTAACCTGGTCGATGCCGCCAAACTGCACGGCGTCGATATCCCGGTGTTCTGCTATCACCCGAAGCTGGCGCCGGTGGGGATGTGCCGGATGTGCCTGGTCGAGTTGGGGACCGAGCAGCGCGACCGCGCGACCGGGCAGCCGGTGCTCGGCGAAGACGGCAAGCCGGTCATCCGGTGGTTCCCCAAGCTGCAAACCGCCTGCACCACCTTCACCGCCGAAGGGATGCACGTGCGCACCCTGACCGACCTGGTGAAGCGCGGGCGCAAGGACGTGCTGGAGTTCATCCTGACCAGCCACCCGCTCGACTGCCCGGTCTGCGACAAGGGCGGCGAGTGCCCGCTGCAAAACCTCACGATGCAGCACGGCCCCGGCGTGAGCCGCTTCCTCTTCGATGAAAAAATCGACCTGCCCAAACACGTACCGCTGGGCGAGCAGATTTTCCTGGACCGCGAGCGCTGCATCCAGTGCGCGCGCTGCGTGCGCTACTGCGAGGAGGTGGTAGATGATCCCGTGCTGGCCTTCCACGAGCGCGGGCGCAGCCTGCAAATCATTTCGGTCAGTGAACCGGGCTTCGACAGCAAATTCTCCGGCAATACGACCGATATCTGCCCGGTGGGTGCGCTCACCACCGCCGACTTCCGCTTCGGCGCGCGCCCGTGGGAACTGAAGAACGTGCCCAGCATCTGCCCGTATGACTGCGTTGGCTCCAACATCACGCTGTGCGTGCGGCTGGACCGCGACGCCGGCCGGGGCAAACACGTCATCAAGCGGGTGATGCCGCGCCAGAACGAGTACGTCAACGAGATTTGGATATCGGATAAGACGCGCTTCGGGCATCACTTCACCATAGCCGAGGACCGCATCCTCACGCCGCTGGTGCGCAACGAGCGCGGCGTCTTGCAAGAGGCGACCTGGGAAGAAGCGCTCGGCTGGCTCGCCCGCAAGGTCCGCCCGATGGACGGCAAGCTCGGCGCGATTGCCGGCCCGACCCTCTCGAACGAGGATTTGTGGGCGCTGCGCGTGCTGATGGAGCAGTGCGAGTCGGACAAGCTGGGCGTGTGGCCGGCCAACATGACCGGCGGTGACCTCGTCGCCGAGGTGGGCCTGGCGAAGGGCAGCAACTTCAAGGACATGGGCAAAGGGACCTGTATCGTCGTGGTCGCCAGCGACCTGGAGGAAGAAGCCCCGATGCTCTGGCACCGCGTCAAGGCAGCGCGTGACCGGGGCGCGGCGCTGGTGGTGGTCAACGGGCGCGCGACGAAGCTGGACCGCTGCACTCCGCACGTGGTCCGCTACCGCTACGGCGCCGAAGCGGCGGCGGTGTATAGCCTGGTCCGGGGCGCGGTGGACTTCCGCCGCAAGCTGGATATCGCGGGCTACGAAGCGCTCAAAGCGGCGGTGCGCGAGGTGAAGGCCGCCGACAAAGACGCCTGCGACGCCGTCGCCGGGGCGGAGAACCTGGTAGTCATCGTGGGGGGCGAGGGCATGAACCGCGCCGAACACGCCGCTTTGATGCAGGCCGCCGCGAACCTGCTTATCCTCACCGGGCGCGTGGGCCGCGTGAACAACGGGCTGGTGGCGGTGTGGCCCGGCGCCAACACCCAGGGCGCGCTCGACCTGGGCTTCTCGCCCGAAGCAACCGGGGAAATCCTGGCCGACGCCGACGCTTTTAACGGCCTGTTCATCGCGGGCGCCGACCCGGTGGGCGAAGACCCCGGCGCCGCCGGCTCGCTGGAGGTCTTCCGCAAGTACCGGGGCTTTATCGTGGTGGTCGAGATGTTCCGCACGCCCACCGCCGAAATCGCCAGCGTGGTGCTGCCGCGCCTCACCTTCGCGGAGCGCGACGGCGCCTTCACCAACTGCGAGCGGCGCGTCCAGCGCTTCTACCCGGCGATTGAGCCGCGCGGCGATGCCCTGCCGGATTGGAAGATTTTCCAGTTGATCGGCTATGCGCTCGACCACGAGGTGATCCAGCACAGCGCCGGCGTGGTGATGGAGGAAATCGTCCAGGCGGTGCCGCGCTACGCCGGGATGTCGTATCCCGAACTGGCGAAGACCGCGCCGCAGTTCCCGGCGGTGGGCGGCGACGACCTGTATTACGGCGGCACTTCGTACAAAAACACCGGCGGCCTGGGCGTGCAGTGGGCCGTCGCTGCCGAGTCGCCGGACTATCAGCCGCGCCTGCGCGCGCCGGAGGCGCTGCCGCCGCCCGCCGAACCCGCCAACAGCGGCGAATTGCTGGTCGTGCCGGTGCGCCGGCTCTACGACCGGGGGCGCGCGTTCTACAAGACCGAATTCGTGCGCCCGCGCATCCCGCCGCGCTGCGTGATGCTGCACCCCGCCGACGCGGAGCGGCTCGATATCCGGGACGGTGAGCGGGTGCGGCTTACCGTAGATGGGCGTCCGGTGGACGTGATAGCCTGCGTCGCGTCCGGGCCGGCGGGCGTGGCGCTCTTCCCGCTTGATATGGGCGAAGCCGGCGACCCGCCCGACCCGACGCGCGTCCGCGCCCTGGGCGCCGTCAAGAGATTGGAGGCGTAACGCACATGGAACCGACTTACCTGGCCTGTACCGGCGCGTGCGAGACGATCCGCGTCATCGTCTTGAGCCTGGTGATTTTCCTGTCGCTGACCGTGCTGTTTGCCTACACGACGCTGCTGGAGCGGCGCTTCGTCGCGCTGATTCAAAACCGCCTGGGGCCAAACCGGGTCGGTCCGTTCGGGCTGTTCCAGCCGGTCGCCGACGGGATCAAGCTGATCTTCAAAGAGGATATCACGCCGCGCAACGCCGACCGGGTGGTCTTCTGGCTGGCGCCAGTGATTACGGCGGTGCCGGCGCTGGTCGTGCTGGCGGTGGTGCCGCTGGCGCCGAGCATCCCGCTCTGGGTCGCCGGCAAGTGGTACGTCATCCCGCTGTCGCTGGCCGACGTGAACGTCGGCATCCTGTACGTCCTGGCGGTCACGAGCATCGCGGTGTACGGGATCACGCTGGCGGGCTGGTCGAGCGCCAACAAGTACAGCTTGTTGGGCGGCATCCGCGCGTCGGCGCAGATGGTGAGCTACGAGCTTTGCCTGGGGACGGCGATGGCGGTGCCGATCTTGATTGCCGGCACGATGAGCTTTGGCAAGATCGTCGATGCCCAGCATGACCTGTGGTGGTTCGTGCTGCACAACCCGCTGGCGGCGCTGATCCTGATGATTGCGATGCTGGCCGAGGTCAACCGCGCGCCCTTCGACCTGCCCGAAGCCGAGCAGGAATTGACCGCCGGCTACCACACCGAGTACAGCGGCATGAAGTTCGCGCTGTTCTTCATGGCCGAGTACATCAAGATGGTCGCGGTGAGCCTGATTGCATTCTCGCTGTTCTTCGGCGGCTTCGGCGGCCCCGGCGTCGATTCGGACTTTGCGCGCGGCGAGCTGCAAATCACGAACCACGGCAGCGCGGCGGTCGTGATCCCGGCGAGGACGCTGGTGCACAACGACGCCGAGCAGCCCGAATACCAGGTCTTGTTTGAGACGCTGGCCGATGTGACCGTGCCGGCCGGCGGCGCAGCGACGGCGGTGATCCAGGCGCACATGCGCTCGGTGGGGCTGGTCGGCAACGTGCCGGCGGATACCCTCACGGCGATGACGCCGGCGCACCCGGCAGACCTTACCGTGACCAACCCGGCGCCGACCACCGGCGGCGGGCAGGCATTCGTCTTGGGGCCGCTGCTGGGCGGGGCCTACCTGATGGCGAAGCTCGTCCTCTCGCTGCTGGCGATGGTCTGGATACGCGGCACCTTCCCGCGCTTCCGCTACGACCAGTTGATGGGCTTCGGCTGGAAGGTGATGCTGCCGCTGGCGTTCGTCGCGGTGGCGTGGACCGCCGTGGCGCTGGTGACGTGGGACGAGACCGGCAACACCGGCGCGTATGCGGCGGTGGTCATCGCACAATACGCGGCGATTGGGGCGGCGATTGTGATCGGCGTCGTGCGGAGCTACCTCCGCCAGCGCACCGGCGCGACCCGGTCGGAGGGGTAGCGAGCCGGGCGAGCCGGCGGCTCGCCCCTACGAGAGGTGATGTATGCTAGGTGAACTGGTACGCGGGCTGGCAACGACCATCAAACACGTGTTCAGCCGGCCGGTGACGATGGAATACCCGGAGTATAAACCGCCGGTCGCGCCGCGCTTCAAAGGGCGGCACTGGCTGCACCGCTACGATAACGGCCTGGAAAAGTGCATCGGGTGCGCGCTGTGCGCGGCGGCCTGCCCGGTCGAGGCGATCTGGGTCGAGGCGGCGGCGAACACCGACGAAGCGCGCTACAGTCCCGGCGAGCGCTACGCCAAGACTTACGAGATCAACTACCTGCGCTGCATCTTCTGCGGCTACTGTGAGGACGCCTGCCCGACCGAGGCGATTGTATTGGGGCACGGCTACGAACTGTCGTTCACCTCGCGCGAGGACGCCATTTACGAGAAAGCCCGGCTCATCGCGCCGGTGCCGCCGGGCGGCACCCCGACGCCGCAGCAGGTCGCGCCGGGCAGCTTCGACCGCGCCATCCCGGATATGCTCGACCCGGAGGACCAGGAGCGCCTGCCCTTTAAGAAGGATTTTTATGGCGAGTAGCGATTGGCAGCCAGCGGTTAGCTATTAGCGGTTAGCTTTTGGCTTTTAGCTTCCGGCAATTAGCTAATCGCTAACAGCTAAAAGCTAATAGCCTTTTCAAGGAGACCGGCATGTCAGTAGGGACCGTTATCTTCCTCGTCGTGGCGGCAGTCGCGATTCTGGCGGCGATTGGGATGCTGCTGAGCGAGAACGCCATACACAGCGCGCTGTTTCTCATCTTAAACCTGGCGTGCGTCGCCTTCTTCTACCAAATGCTCAACGCGCCCTTTATGGCGATGGTGCAGATCACGGTATACGCCGGGGCGATCATGGTACTGTTCCTGTTCGTGATTATGCTCCTGGGCGCCGAACGGCTGCGCACGCCGCATGGCCGGTTTGCCTGGCAGGTGCCGGTCGCGTTCGTCCTGGCGGTGGTCTTCGTGGTGACCGTGGTCGTGGCGGTGCTCGGCGGCGGGCTGCGCGACATGCCGCCCCCGCCGGCGATGACCGAAGTCGAAGCGGCGGCATACGGCGGCCCGGAGCAAATCGGCGAGGCGCTGTTCACGCGCTACGTGCTGCCTTTTGAAATGGTGGCGGTGCTGCTGCTGGCGTCGATGATCGGGGCGGTGGTGCTCTCGCGCGAGGAGGGGTTCTCCATCAGCCGGGGCGAGCGCTTGCAGCGGGCGCGCGGACGCCGCGACGCGCTCAGCCTGCACCACCGCCGGCAGGAAGACCTGGAGACGGAAGACGTGGCAGGCGACCTCACCCCCACGCGCTAACGCGCAGCCCCTCTCCATGACATAGAGAGGGGGAACCAGAGCCGCCGAATCGTGGAATTCTCCCCCTCTCCACCGTGTGGAGAGGGGGCCGGGGGGTGAGGTAAAAAGCAAAAAGCGACGTGAGGATGAATCGGTCCCTGGTAGGCGATTAGGAGGTGGCACGATGGAACCGGTCAGCACCGGGGCATATGTGATTGTCAGCGCGATCCTGTTCACGATTGGCGTGCTGGGCGTGTTGATCCGCCGCAACGCCATTCTGATGTTCATGTCGGTTGAACTGATGCTCAACGCGGCAAACCTGGCGCTGGTGGCCTTCGCACGCGAGTACGCCCAGGTGGAGGGCCATGTCCTCACCTTCTTTGTGATGACCATCGCGGCGGCGGAGGTGGCGGTAGGCTTGGCGCTGATCGTGGCGATCTTCCAATCGCGCGAGACGATCAACGTAGACGAACTGAGCGACTTAAAACAGTAGCAGTAGGGGGAAGTCAATTTATGGAAGGGTTGTTCAACCTGGCACCCCTGGTCATCCTGGCGCCGGCGGTGGGGCTGCTGATTAACCTGTTCATCGGCGGGCGGCTCCGCGAGCGCAGCGTGGGCTGGATCGCGTCGATTGCAGCGGGGACCTCGTTCGTCTTCGCGGCGGTGCTGTCGTTCGGCCTGGCGCGAAGCCCGGCGGGCGGCGCGGTCTACGTCACCGACTGGGTCAAGCTGCCGCTGGCCGGCGTCGATATCGCGTGGGATCTCCGCGTGGATACGCTCAGCGTCACGATGATGCTGGCGGTAGCCGGCGTCGGGACGCTCATTCACGTCTACGCCATCGGCTACATGCACGGCGACGCGGGCTTCCGGCGCTTCTTCGTCTACCTGAACCTGTTCTTAGTCGCCATGCTGACGCTGGTCTCCGGCAATAACTACCTGGTGCTGTTCGTCGGCTGGGAGTTGGTGGGCCTGTGTTCGTTCCTGCTCATCGGCTTCTGGCTGCACAAGCCGGAGCGCGACCCCGAAACCGGCGAGATCGCCGGCTACAAGAACACCGCCGCCGCGAAGAAGGCGTTCATCGTCAACCGGGTCGGCGACTTCGGCTTTCTCCTGGCGATCCTTTTGATCTTCTGGACCTTCGGCACCCTGACCTATGGCCCGCCGGTCGCGGCGCACGGCGAAGAAGACGGCGCGCACGGCGGCGCGGCGACTCTGGCAGCGCAGGAGGCCGAGGTGGCTTCGGAGGATGGGCTGTGTGTGCCGCACGGCGAAGGCGTCTTCGAGATGGCGGAGGCGTTCATGGCCGCCGGCTGCGACGTAAAGCTGGGCAGCAGCCGCGTACCCATCGGCGCGATGATTACCCTCATCACCCTGCTGATGATCCTGGGCGTGACCGGCAAAAGCGCGCAGATTCCGCTGTTCGTCTGGCTGCCCGACGCGATGGCCGGCCCCACGCCGGTTAGCGCGCTCATCCACGCCGCGACGATGGTCACGGCGGGCGTGTATATGGTCACGCGCAGCAACGTGCTCTACGAACTGGCGCGCGGCGTGTCGGTGCTCCCCTTCGGGCTGACTTCGCCGGGCGTGCTGACGATCATCGGCGCGCTGACCGCGTTCATGGCGGGCACGGTGGCGCTGGCGCAGTGGGATATCAAGCGCGTGCTGGCCTTCAGCACGGTGAGCCAGCTTGGGTTTATGGTGGCGGCGGTGGGGCTGGGCGGCTACATCGCCGGGATGTTCCACCTGGTAACGCACGCATTCTTTAAGGCGCTGCTGTTCCTGAGCGCCGGGTCGGTCATTCACGGCGTCGAGCACGGGCATCACCACGCGCACGATGCACCGGAGGGACCCGAAGAAAAGACCTTCGGCTACCGGCACGGCGTGCTCGACCCGCAGGACATGCGCAACATGGGCGGCCTGCGCCAGAAGATGCCGGCCACGTTTTGGGTCTATTTGATCGGTGCACTGGCGCTGGCCGGCATCGTGCCGTTTGCCGGCTTCTGGAGCAAGGACGAAATCTTGCTCGATGCGTACTCGCGCGGCGACGCGACCGGCTGGTTTGCGCTCATCCTGCTGATGACGGCGGCGGCGTTCACCGCGTTCTACATGGGGCGGCAGGTCTTCATGATCTTCTTCGGCGCGCCGCGCACCCAAGCCGCCGCGCACGCCCAAGAAAGCCCGCCCATCATGACGCGGCCCCTGGTCGTGCTGGCGTTCTTCAGCGCGGTCGCCGGGTTCCTCAACTGGCCGGGGACGCACTCGTTCGGCCACTGGCTGCAAGAGAGCGTCGCCTACGCGCACATCGCAGATTTCAACCTGGCGCTGGCGCTGCTGGCGACGCTGCTGGCGCTGCTGGCGATCTTCTTCGCGGCGCTGCTTTATTACTGGCGTCCCGCGCTGCGCGCCGACGGCGCCGACCGCCTGGGGGGGCTGGGCCGGTTGTGGCGCTTCCTGAATCGTAAGTGGTACTGGGACGAGTTTTACGAATTGATCGCCGTCCAGCCTTTCAACGGCATCGGGCGCTTCCTGGCCGGGCGGCTCGACGGCGACTTTCTGCACGATTGGTTTCACGATACGCTCATCTGGCGGAGCTTCGACCGGGCGGCGGCTTTCCTGGGCGCGTTCGACCTGAAGATCATCGACGGGGCGGTAAACGGGCTGGGCTGGCTGGCGGCGCAGGCGGCGCGATATCTGCGCCGGGTGCAGACCGGCTACGTGCGGCAGTACGCGCTGGGCGTGTTGGTCGGCGCGATTGTGCTGCTCTTTATCCTGGTGCTGCCGCTGCTAATAGCTAATAGCGGTTAGCTATTAGCGGTTAGCGGTTAGCTATTAGCGGTTAGCTTCCCGCGCCAAACGCTAACAGCCAAAAGCTAATAGCTAATAGCTAATAGCTAATAGCTTTCTGAGGGGGTAGATTATAGACATGGAAAATACACCGATTACGCTTGTGACCGTGGTTACCTTCTTGCCCATCCTGGGGCTGCTGATCGTGCTGTTCCTCGACGAGAAGCGCGCCGACACCATCCGCTGGGTGACCTTTGGCACGGCCATCGTCACATTCCTGGTCTCGGTGGGAATGCTCATCGCCTTCGACCCCGCCGATCCGGGCCTCCAGATGGCAACCTACTACAACTGGATTCCCACGCTGGGGATGAGCTTCCACCTGGCGGTGGACGGCCTGAGCGTGCTGCTGGTCATGCTGACCACCTTCATCATGCCCATCGCCGTCGTGATCTCGTTCGACCCGATCCAGGCGCGCGTCAAGCTCTACTACGCCATGCTGCTGCTGATCGAGACGGCGATGCTGGGCGTATTCGTAGCCCAAGACCTGTTCTTGTTCTACATCTTCTGGGAGTTTACCCTGGTGCCCATGTACTTTCTCATCGGCATCTGGGGCGCCGAGCGCCGCATCTACGCAGCGGTAAAGTTCTTCCTCTACACGATGGCCGGCAGCCTCCTGATGCTGCTGGCGATCCTGTGGATGGGCGCGAACGCCGGCACCTTCAATATGACCGCGCTGCTGGACAAGCTGGCGGGCGGCGAGCTGGTCTACCCGGACGGCGCGGAGACGCTGCTGTTCTTGGGGTTTGCGGCGGCGTTCGCGGTCAAGGTCCCGCTGTGGCCGTTCCATTCGTGGCTGCCCGACGCGCACTACGAAGCGCCCACCGCCGGCAGCGTGATCCTGGCGGGCGTGCTGCTGAAGCTGGGTACCTACGGCTTCGTGCGCTTCAACCTGCCGCTCTTCCCGCAGGCCAGTAAGGACCTCGCGCCATTGGTGGCGGTGCTGGCCGTGATCGGCATCATCTACGGCGCGTGGGTTAGCTACGCGCAGAAAGACGTCAAGAAGCTGGTCGCCTATTCCAGCGTGAGCCACCTGGGTTTCGTGATGCTGGGCATCTTCGCGCTCAACGCGCAGGGCGTGCAGGGCGGCATCTTGCAGATGGTCAACCACGGGCTGAGCACGGGCGCGCTGTTCGTGCTGGTGGGCGTGCTCTACGAGCGGCGTCACACCAAGCTGATGTCCGACTTCGGCGGCATCTGGCAGGTGATGCCGGTCTTCGGCACGCTGAGCCTGATCGTGGTGCTCTCCAGCATGGGCCTGCCGGGGCTTAACGGCTTCATCGGCGAGTTCACCATTCTGCTCGGCGCGATGGGGTCGGGCTTCATTTCGGGCTGGTTTACCGTGCTGGCTGCCGCCGGCGTCATCCTGGCCGCCGTGTACCTGCTGTTCATGTTCGGCAAAGTATACATGGGGCCGGTGACGCACGCCGAAAACCGCCGCCTGCCCGACCTGAACTGGAAAGAGATGCTGGCCCTGGTCGCGCTGGTCGTGATGATCTTCTGGATCGGCCTCTACCCGGCGCCGTTCTTCGGCGTGATGGACGCCGCCGCCGGCAGCCTGGCGCAGACCTTCACGGTCGAAGCGCCGGTCGAAGCAGTGGCCGGCCGGCCGGTCGTCCCGATACCGCCCGTTCTGGCTTTGCCGGGGTACTGAACAGGTAGGCGCACATGGATGTACCAACCCTCGAATCACTCAATCTGATCGTCACGTGGCCGGCGGTGGGCCTGGGCCTGTGGGCGTGCGTGCTGCTGCTGCTGGATTTGTTCGTCCCCAAAGAAGACAAGTTCGCTACCGCCTTCCTGGCCGAAGTCGCGGTTATTCTCTGCTTTGCGCTCAACTTCCGCCTGTTCCGGCTCAAACCGGAGCGCATGGAGGCGTTCGGCGGGATGTACGTCGCCGACGGCTTCACCACCTTCGTCAACATGGTCGTACTGGTCGCGGTTTTCATCGGCATCCTGCTGTCGTTCGAGTACCTCCGGCGCGCCGGCATCCAGCGCGGCGAGTACTACCCCCTGCTGCTCATCTCGGCCGGCGGCGCGATGCTGATGGCCGCCGGGCGCGACCTGGTGATCCTGTTCGTCGGCCTGGAACTGCTCTCGATCCCGCTCTATATCATGGCGGGGCTGCGCCACCGCACCAGCCGGGCATCGGAGGAAAGCGCGATCAAATACTTCTTGTTGGGCGCATTCTCGTCGGCGTTCCTGGTGTACGGCGTGGCGCTGATTTACGGCGCGACCGGCTCGACGAATATTGGGGAAATCGCCGGGGCGGTGAAGGCCGGGGTGCTGGCGTCGGGTGCGCCGCTCGACTCGCTGCTGCTGGCGCTCGGCGCGGGGATGGTGCTGGTGGGGCTGGGCTTCAAGATCGCCGTGGCGCCCTTCCACATGTGGACGCCCGACGTGTACCAGGGCGCGCCGACCTCCGTCACCGCTTATATGAGCGTGGTGGCGAAGGTAGGCGGCTTCGCCGGGCTGGTGCGCCTCTTTGCGACCGCATTCCCGGCCATCGGCGGCGTGGCGTACTGGCAAACCGGGGCGGCGGTGCTCGCCGGGCTGACCATGATCGTCGGCAACGTGGCGGCGCTGGCCCAGAGCGATATCAAGCGGATGCTGGCGTATTCCAGCATCGCACACGCCGGCTACCTGATGATGGGCGTCGCGGCCTCGGCCACGCCGGTCGTCCGCGAGGACGCGGTGAACGCTGCGCTGTTCTACCTGCTGGCGTATGCCTTCACCAACCTGGGCGCGTTCGCGGTCGCCATCGCCGTCGAGCGCGACGACGGCGCCGGTACGCGCATCGACGACTTCGCCGGGCTGGGCAAGACCCGCCCGTTTCTCGCGCTGGCGATGGCGCTGTTCATGTTCAGCCTGACCGGCATCCCGCCGACGGCCGGCATGGTGGGGAAGTTCCTGCTGTTCCGCGCCGCCGTCCAAGCCGACCTGGTGTGGCTGGCGCTGGTCGGCCTGGTCACCAGCCTGTTTAGCGCGTTCTACTACGTGCGGGTGATCGTCAAGATGTACCTGGAGGAGGGCGCGGCCCAGGCGCAGCCGGTCCGGTCGTACCTGGGCGCGGCGGTGGCGCTGGCGGCGCTGGGGACGTTCATCTTCGGCCTGCTGCCCTTCGACCCGGCCAGCCTGGTCCAGGGCGTGATGCTGCTGGTCGGCGGCTGAGACGCCGGCGTGCAAATGCAACAAAAGCCCGGCAAAAAAGCGCCGGGCTTTTATGATTAAGATAATAATAGCTGGTACGTTAAAGTGTGTTGATGATGCCTGAGTAGATGTTGGCAATGCCGGGGCTGAGAACCGCAAGTATGGCGATGAGGACAACTGCGACGAAGATCAGCAGCAGCGCATACTCGACCAGACCCTGCCCGCGCTCGTGCTCATGACGAGGCCTTACCTTTAGCATAATGTTCACCTCCGGTGATCTTGTGGCGTCAATTCGCCTGGATAAGACTACAAAGCGTCCCACCACTGGCTAGCGGCACGCTTTGACCAACCAAAAGCTTTCTTGTCCCAAGAAAAACGTTTCCCTTACTATTTTATCTTACTGCAATCGCTCTTCGACCCACGATAGGTCGATAGTCCTATCCGAAATAGATGCGCATCACCATGCGCCCCAGGCGCACCTCATCGCCGTTGTGCAAGATATAAGGCTGGTGGGGGACCAAGCGCTGCCCGTTCAAGAAAGTGCCGTTGCTGCTGTCGAGGTCGCGCAGATACAGGCGGTTGGTTTCGGCGCGGATGGCGGCGTGGTTGCGCGAGACGCCCATCCGGTAAGCGGCGAACGGCGTCAAGTCCACGTCGGGCGCGACGCCGCTCACCGGGTCGCTGCGGCCAAAAGTAATCTCGGGACTGGGATAGGTGACGAGGGGATTCATCCCGGCCACCTCGATTCGCACGGCGTGCTCAGGCTCGAACGTCGCCGTGCCGGCGCTCTCCCGGACGGGTACATCAAGGTCCTCGTCGGTAAAGGTCTTGGTTTCGATATTAAGTAGGGTGCCCGTCAGGCTCGCGCCGCACTGCGCGCAGATGAGCGCTCCCGCCAGATTTTCGTGTCCACAGATCGGGCAAATTTTCATGGATGTACCCCCCTTACCATTGCACTACGCTACTCTACTCTAGAATCAGCCGGTCAGGAGCCTTAACACAACCAATGCGACCAATATTGCAACCGACAGCAAACCGACGCGCTGCAAGTCCGCCATGACATAGCCGTAGTCCGCCGCCAGGTTGATCTCGACCGTCTGAGGCGGCGGGGCGGCTTCCTGGATGATGACCCTAGACCCCGCCGGCGCTTTCGGCGTCTCTTGGGGCCGGGGAGAGCTGACGGCCTGGGTCTGCGCGCGGTCTAACACTTCTTGGGGCAGGTTGGGCTGCCGCCCTTTGCGTCTTTTCTTTGCCATTCAAGCAAGCTCCTATGCATGAAACACCAACAAGATTTATTGTTCGACCAGATCCGCGAACACCACGATCCGGTGGGTATCGACCCAGTACGGGTAGCACGAGATCAGCGTCAGGGTTGCGCTCTGCGTGGGCGCCATCACCCAGGTATCGCGCGGCCCGACGATGCGGGTCTCGCGGACCACATAACGATAGTCCTGCGCCATCGTCGAGACGACCACCTCGTCGCCCGGCTCAAGGACATCTAGCTCACGGAAAATCTCGCCATAAATATCGTTATGCGCCGACAGTACCATATTACCGTGCATACCGGGGTTTGCGCTACCTATATGGTGCCCGACTCCGTGTTTGAGCGCCTCCGGGTCGTCGCCGATCACCACGCGGTGATTGACGTTGATGGCTGCGATGCGAATATTCACCGGCGACATCGCGCCGGGCGTGGGGATGACGACGGGCGCTTCCAGGCGCGCCTGCACCACCGGGCGCAGGTGTTCGGGGATTTCGTCCAGGTTGGGGCGCGCGCCGCCCGGCGAACCGGGCGAAGTATGGCCGCCGGGCAGCACGATATCCAGTGTAATTTCGGGCGTGATGGTAGGTGTGGGCAGCGCGGCGCTCAGGTCAAGCTCGCGGTTGGTGGCGTCGATGACGTACAGCACGTAGAAGACCATGCCGGCCATCAAGCCCAGGAACGCGACCAGCGCGCCGACCTCAACCGCCAGCAGAACCCGGTCGTGGCGGGCGCGGCGCTGCACCCGCGCGCGGCGCTCGGCGAGCGGGCGCACAATCCGCGAGCGTTTGGGTTCGGCCGGCGGCGCCGGCGCGGGGGGCGGGTCGCCCTCCCAGCGCGGCATCTCGGCGGTGGTATCGAAAGCTTGGGGCGCGTCGGGCGCGACGATCTCGTGCAGGTGCGGCTCCGGGATGGGCCGGTTATTATCCTCCGGGGATGCGCCCACCACGCGCCCGCGCTGCGACATGCTGCGCAGCCGCGCCTGGCGCGCCTCCCGTTTTTTGATCGCCAGGATGATTTCCAGTTCTTCAATCGAAAGCTCGTCTACCGTTCGTTTATCGCGCATGGTCTACTACAGGTATCCTCAACTCAATCCAGATACCCTATTGTAGGTCTTCTCGCCCACAGCGCCATTACCGGCGGCGCAAAACCGGCGCCACGCCGGCATGCCGTGCTGCCCCAATTAATTCTTTAACACATTTTACAACATTTTATCTAGGATTCACGGGTAAACAACAGGTTCATCACCCCCATGTCATCGAGCAGGCGCGCGGTGAGCTGCGCGACCGCCGCCGCGTCGTGGGTGAGATCGACCAGGCGACCGCCCGGCTCGATGGCCTGGACGCGGGCGAAGCCCATGCCCAGCGTCTCGGCGAGCGCAGCCTCCGGCTCGAAGCCGAAAGCCTTGAGCGCCTTCGGGTTGTATTCCATCACGAGCGCCAGCCCCGGCGAGCCGGCAATCGTGGCCGGCATCCCGCGCAGCGCGTGCATCTCCGCGCCTTCGATGTCCATCTTGACGACATCGACCCGCGCGACGCCCTGGCCGGCCAGGTAGCCATCGACCTTCACGGTGCGCACCGTGAAGGTCTCGACCGGGAAATCGGTTCGAATGCGCGGCGCGATGTCGGCGTCGCCCACGCGCGCCTTTTGCAGCTCCAGCAGGTCCCGGTCGTAGTGCAGCGAGCCGCTGGCCGACATGATGAGGTAGTCGTAAAGCTCGGCGACGCCTTCACGCTCGGCGACCGCGGCGCGCACCGGGGTCACGTTGCCCAGCCGCGCGACGTTGCGGCGCAGCACCTCGAAGGTGCGCGGGTGCGGCTCGAACGCGAAGACGCGCCCGCCGGGGCCGACCCATTCGGCGCAGCGGCGCGCATAGTAGCCGGCGTGCGCGCCGATATCGAGCACGGTCATCCCCGGCCTCAGCAGACGCTCGACGACCTGCACGGTCTCGAACTCGTGGCGCCCGGTCACCAGGTTGAGCCGGAACCAGAACGGGTCATCGGGGATGGTCTGGAAGCCCTTCAGCCTTTCGAGCGCCGGGATGACGCCGTGCGTCATCAGCCGGTGAACGGCGAGGTGCAGGGGGCGGATGCGTTTGATGGTTTTTCGATAGAGGTCCAGGCTGGCGTCAAATCCGTGTCCGTGCATGAATCGGTCAACCCTATATTGATATTGTGTGGGTCAAAGACTGCCGTTTAGACTAACGCACGTGTGCGCTGTGGTCAATTGATGCGCAGCGCCGGTAGGGGTGACTCTTTGACTGATACCTCACCCCCCGGCCCCCTCTCCATTGCATGGAGAGGGGGAGAAGCCCGTGATCCGACGCTTCTGGTCCCCCCTCTCCACGGTGTGGAGAGGGCTGCGGCTTGCCGCGTAGGGGGTGAGGTCAACCACGTCATCAGTCAATAGGTTACCACTACCGCAGCGCCACACAGGGCTGATTCATTCTGGTGTTCTTTAAAGATAACCTCACCCCCCGGCCCCCTCCTTTCAAGGGTAGGTTTTTGCTTTTTGCCCTCACCCGGCACTCCGCGCCACCCTCTCCCTCAGGGAGAGGGTATTATCGCCTCGACGACTCACGCCAAAACCGGCGCTTTGGCCGTTATCGATGCTCTGACTCCCCTCTCCCTGAGGGAGAGGGGCCGGGGGTGAGGGCAAGAATCATGCT
>JAFGMM010000351.1 GCA_016927535.1 Anaerolineae bacterium | reverse complement strand
GTCGATGCGCCAATCGAGCGCCTGGAGGGTGTCGGTGCGGTAGACGCGCACCCGCAGCGCGTAATCGCCGGGCGGCGTGTCCGGCGGCAGTTGCACCACCGCGAACCCCTGCACGGTCTGCCCGGCCTCCCAGAGCGACGCCGGCGCGAAGTCGTCACGCAGCAGCGGCGCGTCGGCGCGGGCAATCTCCCAGCCCAGCGCATTCGTCACGGTGAGCGCCGCCGCCGCGCCATAATCAACCGGCGCGGCAAGCTGCCAATCGAGCACGACACAGCGCGCCCGGTCCGCCGGCCCGCCGGCCATGAACGCCGCGCCGGTCAGCCGGAACGCCCCGAAGTCGGCTTCGACCGGCTGCGCCGGCGGCAGCGCCGGCGGCAGCATCAGCGGCGCGCGAATCTCGTAGCCCTGCGTGCCCAGTCCCACCACGCGGAACGGCTCGCCCAAACGCCGCCCGCTGCCCATCAAAAGACAGTCGAGCACACCGCGCCGGTCGCCGAAAGCCTTGTCCCAGTCCATCACCTCAACGCGCACCGCGTCCGACGCGCCCAGGCGCGCGCTCAGCGCCGCATACGCCGCATCAAAGCCGGCGCTATCCAGTTCGACCACTTCCACGCCGTCGGGCACGCCGTAATACCACAGCGTATATTCCCTGGCGTAAGCATACGGCACGACCACCACATCGCCCGGCGCGAGCACACGCCGGTAATAATCGGCCAGGCCGCGCGCATCGTCGCGCCCGTAGGCCGGCGTGGTATTGATCCGGTGCAGCGCGTAGCCGCTCAACCCCAGCGCCAGCGTCACCAGCGCCGCCGCCAACAGCGGCCCCACCGCCCGGCGGGCGCGCGCCAGCCCAACCGCGCCCATCGCCGCCAGCGCCAACGCCGGCGCGGCCGCCACCACGAAATAGCGCGGGTGGTAGGCAAAACGGCCCACCGCGAGGAAAATCATGCCCGGCGCGACGATGAGCGCGACGTGAGCCAACAGCTTCGGCGCGCCGGCGCGCCGGGCCGCCGCAGCCCCCACGCCCACCAGCGCCAGCAAAAGCCAGGTCAGCTGCACAAAGCCCGGCTCGGCGCCGACCAGCGTCCAACTGCCCGCCCACAGCGCCGCCCACGCCCCCAGCAGCGCACTAAGATCGGGCGGCGCATAAGTCGGGTTGGCGAGGCTGTACACCAACTGCCCGCGCCAGACCAGCCACGGCAGCAGCGCCGCGCCCAGCACCGCCTGCACCGCCAGCCAGCGCGCCAGCACGCGCCAGCGCCGCCGGTACAGCCACGCGCCCATCACCGCCAAATTGAACCAGGCAGCGACCGCCGCGCCCAGGTTATGGGTAAAAAGCGCCGCCGCTTCGATCACGAACGCCGCAAGCCAGGCCCGCCGGTCGCCGGGACGGCGCGCCAACCGGTCCACCAGGAAGATGAGCGCCAGCACCTCCAGCGCCATGAGCGTATACATGCGCCCTTCTTGCGCATACCACCACAGCAGCGGCGATATCGCCGCCAGCGCCGCCGCCAGCAGCCCGGTCGCCGGCCCGCCCTGCCGCCGGCCCAGCGCCCATACCCCGGCGACGAGCAGCGTCCCCAGCAGCGCAGGCAGCAGCCGGATCGCAAAGGGCGAAGCGCCGGCAAGCGCAAGCCAGCCGTGCAGGAGGATGAAGTAAAGCGGCGGGTTGCTGGGGTCGGCGGCGGGGATTTCGGGCAGGGGTTGGGACGCCGCATAGACGGCGACCAGTTCGTCAAACCACAAGCTCTGCACGTCGAGCTGCCACACGCGCAGCGCGAACGCGCCCAGCACAATCAGAACCACCCAGGCGCGCCGGGGCGGTTTACGGCTGTTCATCTCATCACTTCACGACCTGCAAACGGCGCAGGTCGAACAGGATAAGCTCCTCCCACGGCACCGAAGTCTCGACCATGAGATAATGCACGCCGCGCCCCGCACAGAACGCGCCGATTTGCTCGCGCCACGCCAGGAAGCGCTGCGCGTAAAGCTCGCGCATCGGCGCGTCGATGGTCACGTCTTGCTGGTGGCGCGTCTCGGTATCGACCAGGCTCAGGTCGCCGGCCAGGGGAGGGTTGGTCTCGTCGGGCGCGAGGATGTGGATAACGGCGACCTCCGCCCCCCGGCCCAGCAGCGCATCCAGACCGGTCTCAAAACCGGTCGGCGAGAGCAAATCCGAGACGATGAGCACCAGGCCGGGCCGCGCCATGCGCAGCGACCAATCGCGCAGCGCGGCGCTCAGATCGGTAAGGCCGCCGGGCCGGACATCTTCCAGGAAGTCCAACAGCGCCAGGGTGCGGCCTCGCCCGCGCATCGGTCCCCAGACCTGCGGCCCGTCGGCGCGCAGACCGACCACGGTCAGGTGATCGCCAGTCGTCAGCGCGATGTGTCCCAAGCCCGCCGCCAGGCGCTGCCCATACGTGAACTTGTGCGTATCGCGGCCGGCGCCGCTGTTGAGATCGGGCCAGTCCATGCTGCCGGAGGCGTCGAACAGGATTTGGACCGACAAATCCTCTTCCTCCTCTAGCAGCTTGATAAACGGGCGCTCCAGCCGGGCGTAGATATTCCAATCCAGGCGGCGCAGGTCGTCGCCGCGCGTATAGTTGCGGTAGTCGGCGAACTCGACCGACGTACCGCGCCGGGTCGAGCGCCGCTCGCCCTTGATCGCGCCGGCGCGCACCCGGTTCGCCACCAGGCGAAGCTGTTCGAGCTTACGGAGCGTCTTTTCGTCAAAGAGTTTCTCGGCCATCGTTCACCTTAATCGGTCAAGTCCTGTCTCTGGAACACCCACAAGGTTAACCCGATCATCACCGCCAGCCAGACCGCCACAATCACCAGCGACCCCAAAAGCGAATTCGTCCCGGTAGAAAATTCGATCAACCCCGGCGAGGCCGGCGCGTGGCCGAGGATAAGCTGGCCGGCGTTGTGCAGATTGTACATGAAGCGCAAACGCAGCGCCTCCAGCCAGATCTTGGTATCGGTCAGGAGCACAATCGTCGAGACGGCGGTCGGCGTAAAGCCGTCAATCGCCAGGACGACGATGCCGCCCAGCGCGCCGATCAGCATCGAGCGGGTGAGCAGGGTCGCCAGGCCGACCAGCGCGCCGATGAAAAGCGCGCCGACAAACACCGACGTCGACATCACCAGCGCATTCGCCGCGAACTCGCCCAGCGTCCGCTCGCCGACCTGGAAGTACGAAGCGCCGAAACCCAGCGCCGCGCTCACCAGGCCCAGGCCCACCACCAGCACGACCGACAGCACCAGGAGCGCGCAGATCATCAGTACACCCAGCACCACGTACTTTATCAAGAGCAGCGGCAGCCGCCGGCGGCGCGGCGCAAGGTTCTTCCAGGTGCGCCAGCGGTACTCGCCACCGAAAAGGATGGCGGCGAAAGCCACCGCGCCGAGCTGCGCGATCAGATTCGCGGTGATATTCCAGCTATCCAGCGCGACCAGGTTCCAGCGAAGCTCAAGCGCAAGCTGCTGGCTCGCCTCCTTGAAAGCCAGGCCGGCGAGCAGCAGCGCTCCCACCGTCAGGAGGCCCAGCAGCGGCCATACTCCCAGCAAGCACCCCATCATCCAGAGGTTGCCGGTCGCTTTGCGCCACTCGGCGCGCAGGAGTCTAAGCATCGCGGTCATCGGCGCCGGCCTCGTCTATAACTCGTGAGATTTCTTCGATGCGCGGTCTCAAAACAGGCAAATCGTTCTCCACTACGCTCCAGATCAAGCTCAAATCTAAGCGCAGATAACCATGAATGAGCACATCTCGGAAACCGGTCAGTTTTCTCCAGGGCACACTCGAATGCTGTTGGCGTAGTTCATCAGAAAGCCGCTTGGTGGCTTCGCCAATAATCTCAAAATTGCGAATAACCGCGTCCTGGATTAGAGCCGATTCCATGAAAACGGCTTTACCCTCAACAGTGAATTCTTCAATTTTTTGCATACATTCCAAAATGTTATCCAGATAGAGCGCGTCGCCCTGCTTCATAATAATACCGCCTCATCCAGAACATTTCTTTTGATGCGGTGATGCAACCCGTCCTCGGTGACCAAATCTACCTTACAGCCTAACAAATCTTCCAAAGCCTGCTTCATTCCAATTAAATCCAGCAAGCTCTTCCCTTCTTCAAAATCCACCAGCAAATCCACATCGCTGGCCGGCCCGGTTTCGCCGCGAGCAGCCGAACCGAATACCCGCACATTGAACGCCCCATACTCGGCGGCAATTCTCAAAATCTCATCGCGTTCTTTTTTAAGCAACTGCTCAATGCGCATCGTCCGGCTCATCCTTCATCACCGCGAAGAAAACATCCTCCAGCGTCTGGCGGCGGCGCACGATTTGATGCACATCCACGCCCGCCTCGACCAGACGGCGCGCGACCGCCGGCGCATCGTCCGCCGCGCCGGGCAGCGTGAGCCAGCCCGCCTGCGAAGCGTGATCTACCGGCGACCAATCCGCCAGCGCCGCACGCGCCGGCTCCAACGGCAGCACCTGCACATCCAGGAGCGCATCCTGGCGCTTATCCAGCAGATCTTGTACCGGCCCCTCTGCCACCAGCCGCCCGTGATTGATGATCGCCACCCGGTCGCACACCTGCTCGACCTCGCGCAGCAAGTGGCTGGAAAGAAAGACCGTCTTGCCCTGCGCCGGCAGGCTTTTAATGAACTCGCGCACCGACGCCATGCCCGCCGGGTCCATGCCGCTCGTCGGCTCGTCGAGCAGCAGCAGGTCAGGGTCGAGCAGCAGCGCCGCCGCCAGGCCAAGCCGCTGTTTCATCCCGGTCGAATAGCCGCCCACGCGGTCTCGTGCGCGCTTCGCCAGCCCCGCCTGCTCCAACAGCATCTCGATGCGCTTGCTCGCATCGACGCCGCCGGTCTCGGCGAGCACTTGCAGATTGCGGCGCGCGCTGAGATACGGGTAGAACGTCGCGTCCTCGACCTGCGCGCCCACCCGCCGGAGCACGTCGTGGTCACGTGACGGCGACCGACCAAAGATAAACGCCTCGCCGCGTGTGGGTCGCACCAGGTCCAGCAGCATACGGATGGTCGTCGTCTTGCCGGCGCCGTTCGGCCCCAGGAAGCCGTAGACCTGCCCGGCTTCCACCGTCAGGCTCAGGTCATCCACCGCCAGCACGCCGCGCGGCTCGCGGCCAAAGCGCCGCGTCAAACCGCGAGTCTGGATCGCAATCTCGCTCATCCGGCATCCGGGCGCAGCAGCGCGAGCAGGCGCAGAATCAGCAAAAGCTGGTGCAGGCGAACGATCAACGCCGCGCGCACCGCGTCCGGCGTGTCGGGCGCGACGACCGGCGCAAACACGCGCTCCAGGTACGCGGCGCGCTCGTCCGGCGACAGGCCGGGCTGCATCTGCGCGGAGACCTCCCACAGCAGGCCGTACACCTCCCACGCCGCCTCCAAATCCTCGGCGCGCGTGTCGGTCTTCCAGGCCCGCACTCCCTGCATCGCCGCCATCACTTCAAGCGCGCCGGCAAGCCCCGCGACCAACACTTCGCCCAGCGCGATTTTCCGGTCTCTCAGCACATTCTCAAAGCCGACAGTCGTGACGGCAGAAGCCTCCAGGATGGCGGCAAAGCGCGTGTAGCGCTGCGAAGTGAGCTTGTGTTCGAGCGCGTTCAGATAAGCGTAAAACTTCCCGGCAACCTCGCGCGCCGCGTGCGCACCGGGTACATCCAGCGCAAGCAGCGGCGCGTGCAGCGCCCACAGATCGGCGGGGGTCGGGGAAACCCACAGCCGGGCAATCACTGCGGATAAAGCATCGGCGTCCATCTCAGCTCCCCTGCGTCGGCACATGCTTGAGCAGCGTCGTCACGAGCGAATCCGGCGTGATGCCCTCCGCCAAGCCCTCGAAGTTGAGCAGCAGCCGGTGCCGCAGCGCGCCCGGCGCAACCGCCTGCACGTCGTCGAAAGCCACATTGTAGCGCCCGTTGAGCAGCGCGCTGATCTTGCCGCCCAGGATAAGCGCCTGCGCGCCGCGCGGGCTGGCCCCGTAGCGCACGTAGCGCTTGACCGGCTCCGGCGCTGTGGGACTTTCGGGATGCGAGGCGATGACCAGCCGCGCCACGTAGTCATTGACATGCGACGCAATCGGCACGGCGCGCGCCAGCGCGATCATCGCATTGATGCGCTCGCCGTCGGCGACCGCGCCCGCCACGGGCACATCGGCGCCGGTGGTGCGGGTCAAAATCTCGATCAATTCGCCGGACGAGGGGAACCGCACCTCCACCTTGAACAGGAAGCGGTCAAGCTGCGCCTCCGGGAGCGGGTAAGTGCCTTCCATCTCGATAGGGTTTTGGGTCGCCATGACGAAGAACGGCGGCTCAAGAATGTACGTGCGGTTGGCAACCGTAACGCTCCGCTCCTGCATCGCCTCCAGCAGCGCCGACTGGGTTTTCTGGGTGGCGCGGTTGATTTCGTCGGCGAGGATAAAGTTGGCGAACACCGGCCCCGCCTGGAAGCGAAACTGGCGGCGCCCGTCCTCGGTCTCCTCCAGGATATCAGTGCCCACGATATCGGCGGGCATCAGGTCGGGCGTGAACTGGATGCGCGAAAATTTGAGTTCGAGCACGTCGGCTAGGGTGCGGATGAGCATCGTCTTGCCCAGGCCCGGCACCCCTTCGAGCAGCGCGTGTCCGCCCGACAAGACGCAGGTCAACACGCTGCGCACGACATCCTTTTGCCCAACGATGACTTTACCCACCTCGCGCTCGATGGCGGCGGCGGTTTCGCGGAAGACTTCAACGCTCAGGGTAGTTTGCTCAGCCATAGGCTCCCTTTTCACGACAAACTTCAGGTTAAAGCTCAGCCGGGCGGCTGCGGCGTGCCGACCGGCTCCATGACCAGCGGGCGGTCAAATTCCAGGATTTGCACCAGGTAGCCTTCCTTATCGATGGCGACAGCACGCGCCGGCCGGTGCGCGCCGGCGCGCATCAACCAATACCCCGCCGAATCGATCTCGGCGACGGCGCTCTCGCCGCCCACGGTGAATTCTATCGAGACGGCGGACACGTCGGGCACTAACAAATCGCCGTAAATGACCGTGCGCGGCGCGCCGTCGTCGCCGGCGATAAACGCATAACTGCCGGTGATCGCGGCGGTCTGGTCATCCCAGCAGCGCGTACCCGCCTCGACCACGCGCCAGCCGCCCGAATCCAGCGTCACGCGCGCCTGCCCGTTGCACACCGACCACTGCGCCTCGTAGCCGCCGGCGAAACTGTACGCCACCAGGCTATCACGTCCCAACGACCAGGTATGGATGGTCGAAAAACTGTTCGCCGCCGCGTCTGCCTGCGGCGCGAGCGCCGCCGCATAGCGCATCACCGCGCCCTCCGGCGTCTGGGTATCCACCTCGCGGGTGGGCGTGGGGCGCAGCAGCAAATTGCAGCCCGCCAGCAGTCCCGCAATGACGAGCAGTATCACCGTTTTACGCACAGTCGCCGCCCTCACGGTCCACCAGCCATTTTTGAAACCGCACCACCCGCTCGACATCGACATAACCTAGCGCCTTGTGCGCCTCCAAACCGACTTCGTTGCCGATCACGGAATCGGAGGCCATCTCCTGGCAGCCCTGCGCGCGCGCCCAGGCTTCGGCGGTCGCCACCAGACGCGCGCCGACCCCCTGCCGGCGCAGGTCCGGGTCCACATACCAGCCCTCGATATAACCCACCGGCTGCGTCACACAGCCGTCTGCCAGCGGGCGGATTGACGCCTCCAGGAAGCCGCCAAGCTCACCATCCGGGCGCACTGCGACGAACGTCGCAATCTCCGGCCGGCCGGTAAAATACGCCTCCATCTCGGCGCGGTGCTCGTGCAGCGGGCAGTCGGGCCAGAGCGCCTCGCGCATCCGCAGCCATTCCGGTAAATCATCGGGCGCGACACGACGAATCTTCACGATCAACCTTTCGCGTTCCCCATATCGACAACTGATCGAGCCGGTACACGGTTTTAAACCGGCGCCGGTGAATCGGGCACGGGCCGAACTCGCACAGCGCCGCACGGTGCCGGGCCGTATCGTAGCCCTTGTGCGCGTCGAAGCCGTATTGAGGATACAGCTCGTGCAGTTCACACATCAACCGGTCGCGCAGCACCTTCGCAACGATGCTGGCGGCGGCAATGCTGAGCGAGCGCGCATCCCCAAACTTAATTGCCGTGAAGGGCAGCCCGATCTCCGGCAGCGGCTCGTAATCGATCAGCAAATGGGTAGGCGGCGTCGCCAGCGCAGCCACGGCCCGGCGCATCGCCGCGTGCGTCGCCGGGCGCACGCCCTCCGCGTCGATCTGCGCGTGGCTGCCCGCACCCACGCCCACCGCGACCGCCGTCCGGCAAATCACGTCAAACAGGCGCTCGCGCCGGCCGGCCGTAAGCTGCTTCGAGTCGTTCACGCCGGCCAGCGCCCCGGCCAAGTCGTCCCGGTCCAGCGGCAGAATCACCGCCGCCGCGAGCACCGGCCCGGCCAGCGGACCGCGCCCGGCCTCGTCGATGCCCGCGATATACCGGCAGCCCTGCGCGCGCAGTTCGTACTCAAACGCCAGATCAGCGCTGCTTGTAGACCCCATCGCGCCAGTTTCTCCGAATCTCGAATATCTCGCGGATAATTGCCAGCGAGTCTTTCATCAGCTTCATGCGGCTGTCGGCGTCATAGTACCAGTTAATCGGCACCTCCACCACCTTATAGCCGCGCCGCTTGGCGATGAACAGCGCCTCCACGTCGAAGCCGATGCCGTTCATGCGCTGGAGCGGGAAGATATCCTCGGCGGTGTGCGCGGTAAAGCACTTGAACCCGCACTGCGTATCTTCAAAATCTGGAATGGCTAGCAGCTTCACCAGCAGGTTTAGCACGCGCCCCATCAGGTGCCGGCGCAGCGGCTCGTCATAGCGCACCGCGCCGGGCGCTTCGCGGCTGCCGATGGCAACATCGTAGCCCTCCAGTTTGGGCGGCAGGAAATGACCAATCTCCTCGACCGGCATCGAGAAATCAACGTCGGCCATAAAGCGATACTGCCCGCGCGCCTCGATCATGCCGCGCCGCACCGCAAGCCCTTTGCCGCGCGCATCCTCGACAAACACGCGCACATAGGGGTGTTCGGCGGCGAAGCGCTCGGCGACCTCGATGGTCTTGTCGGCGCTGCCGTTCTCGACGACCACGACCTCGGCGGTATAAGACTGCCCGGCAAGGAAATCATCAATCTTTTGCAATGCCGCCGGCAGGCGCTTTTCCTCGTTATGCACCGGGATCACAATAGAAAGAAAAGGTTCTTTTTCGCTCACAGTATACTCCTAGAATGTCACGGCACCGGAGTCAGAATCGACTCTAAGTATTCTATCGTAACTTTGCGCGAACGTTGAATCGGGCCGCGCTTGCGCCACATGCGCCGCGCGCCCCACAACCCCGCCCGCTGCCCGCGCAGCGTCGCGCGCGCCTCTTTGCCGCGAATCTGCTTCAGCGCCTCCCATGCCATGCGCAGTTGGGCGCGCAATATCTTCCGCCAATACTTACGAAACAAAGGGCCGGGGTAGTTCTTGACCATCACGTAGATGAAATTGCGCCCGTTGTGGTAGCTCGCGGTGACGCTGCCGCCGCTGCCGCCCAGCGCATGGTAAAGCACCGCGCCGGGTGTATAGACGCAGCGCCACCCGGCAAGCTGCGCGCGCCACGACAGATCGACATCCTCGCACGAATAGAAGAAATCATCGTCCAGCAAACCGATCTCGTCGAGCATCGCGCGCCGGTACGCCGCCGCGCCGCCGCACGCCCCAAACACATAGGCCGGCGCGTCGTACTGGCCCAGGTCGCGCTCCCAGACGCCCCGGTTGCCCGGCACCCCATCGACGCGGTACAGGTCGCCGGCGGCGTGAAAGATGTTGCGCCGCTTCATCAGCATCATCTTAGACGCGACGATGCCCGCCTCCGGGTAAGCGCCAAACGCCTCCACGACCGCAGCCGCCCAACCGGGCGTCACCTCGGTATCGTTGTTGAGCAAGATCACGATGTCGCCCAGCGCCGCCCGCATCCCGGCGTTGCACGCGCCGGTAAATCCCAGGTTCGCGGCGAGCGCCACCAAGCGCACCTCCGGGTAGCGCCCCGCGATGAACGCACACGAGCCGTCGGTCGAAGCGTTGTCGGCGATGATGACCTCCAGCGCCGGGTAGACCTGGGCGCGCAGCGCGTCCAGGCAGGCCGGGAGATACGGCATCCCGTTCCAGTTCGGGATCACCACCGATACCAGCGGCTTCGTTTCATTCACCCGGCTGCTCCTGCTCGCGCGCCAGGAACGCTTCGAGCGCATCCTCCCACGGGCGCAGCCGAATCCCCAGCCGGGCGGCGGCGAAATTGCGCAGCGTGCCGTAGGCGGGCGGCGTCGAATCGCGCCTGTATTCGGCGCCGGTGACCGGCTCGATGGGCGTCCCGGCAAAGCCGGCGGCGTCGAGAATCCGGCGCGCAAACTCGTAGCGCGAAGCCTCACCCTCGTTCACCAGGTGATACACGCCGTACCGCCCGGTCGTCACGAGCCGCGCGATAGCCTCGGCGAGGTCGTCGTTGTAGGTCGGCGCGGCGACTTCATCGGTGACTACGCGCAGCGCCTGACCGGCGCGGGCGCGCGCCAGGATCGCATGGATGAAGTTCCGCCCGCCGTGCGCGAACAGCCACGAGATGCGAATAATGTAAAAGCGCGCCAGCGCGTCGCGGACGGCCTGCTCGCCTACCCACTTGGTGTAGCCGTAAGGGTTGATGGGGTTGGTCACGTCGTATTCGAGATAAGGGGTGCGCTTCGTGCCGTCGAAGACCTCGTTGGTGCTCACGTAGGCCAACACCGCATCGACCGCCTGCGCCGCCAGCGCAACGTTCTGCGTGCCGCAGCCGTTGACGCGCAGCGCCAGGTCGGGGTCGCGCGCGCAGCCGTCTACGTCGGTCATGGCGGCGCAGTGCACGATGAGCTGCGGCGCGATATCGTGCACCGCCCGCTGCGCGGCGGCGTAGTCGGTAATGTCGAAATGGTTGACATCGACGCCGGTCACCTCGTGCCCGGCAGCCATCACAGCCGCCAGCCGACCGCCCAGGCGCCCGTCTGCCCCCGTGATTAAAACGCGCATATCTTGCCGCTCGACTTTATGTGATGAACCGTGCGCAGCGCATTATAACCTTTTCGCAAGCCGGGGTAAACTACCAGGCGTCCGGGTGCGTTTCGATTCACCGCCCGCGATAATACACTGTTAACATATTGTCTCTATAATGGTGAATGTGGTTGTGTTAAAAAATTTTTTGTAATATCAACCCTTAGAAAGGAGCTATCTCCAATGCGAACTCGTATGGTATCGATTGTACTGGTTGTAGCGCTGTTGAGCACGAGCATGATCCCGCTTGGCGCGGCGCTGGCACAGGAACAAGTTATCGTCTCGCTCGCCGTGCCGGACTTCCAAGCAAGACTATTCGACGAAGACCTGCTCGGCCCCTTCGAGGCACAGACCGGCGTCAAAGTTAACGTGGTCGGGGCCGGCTTCCCAAGCTTTCCGTTCGCGGCGGCCGGCGTCGAAGCGCACCTGGACGCCGTAGAAGCCTACGTCAACAAGGCCGACGTCGTATACATAGACCAGAGCAGTCTCTCGCCCGAAGCTACGCGCGCCGGCTACTTCCTCAACATCGCCCCGCTCGCCCAGAGCGATCCCGCGCTTTACTCGGAGGACTTTTTCCCCGCCGCATGGCAGTCGTTCCAGTGGGACCAGGGTTTATGGGCCTTGCCGGTGTCACTCGACCTGACCACCCTCAACTACAACCCGGAGGCCTTCGACCGCGCCGGCATCCCCTACCCTAACGAATACTGGACGATGGATGACCTGGCCTCCGCCGCGCGTGACCTCACCGAGCGCGACGAGCACGGCGAAGTCACGATCCCCGGCGTGCAGACCTCCAACCCCGACCTGACGCTGCTGCTGCGGGCGCTGCTGGGCCACGGGTTGTACGACGACTCCACCATCCCCGAAACGCCTTACCTCACCGACCCGGCGCTTGAGCCGCTGCTCACCACCTGGCTGGAGCTTGAGGACGAAGGCGTGAGCACCGGCCCCAGCGGCGAAGTTGTCGTCTCGCTGAGCAACACCAACCCGGTGCCCATGCGCATCGAACAGAGCAGCGATCTCGCCACGACCGACGAAGAAAGCTTTGGGTCGATGGGCGCGCTGCTGCCGGGCGGCGTGGTGGGCCTGCGCGTACAGGGATTCGCGGTCAGCGGCGGCACCAAGTACCCCGAAGCCGCTTACGAATTGGTAAAGTACCTGTCCAGCAGCTCACAGGCCGCCGACAATCTCTTCAGCCTGCTCCCCGCCCGGCAAAGCCTGGTCGGTCAGGGCGGCGAGCGGGGATTTTTCGGCTTTAACATCCGCTTCACGCCTGAAATCGAAGCCTTCCTCAACGACGCGGTATGGCGCGCGCTGCCGGCTTCGGAACTGCGCTACAGCGACTACCTGGCGCTCGCGGTCACGAAGATGCGGACCGGCCTGGATGCGCGCACCGCGCTGCAAGAGGTGGAGTTGGAGGCGGTGGAAAACCTCCGCACCGCCGAGGCGCGGCGCGACAATGCGGTCATCGCGGTTGCGACGCCCATGCCCACGCCGGACCTGGCAGCGGGCCGGATCGCCATTAAGTTCGGCTACCAATCGCTCACCTCGCCGCTGCCCAACCAGGATTTATGGGACCAAGCAATCGAGGAGTTCACACAGTACGACCCGGAGGTAGGCCAGGTCATCTTCGACACGTCGATGTCCTTCACGGCCAACCGGATGGCCGAAGACTTCGACTGCTTCTTCTTGCCGTACAACGAGGTGCCCAACCTCGACCCCGAAGCCGTCTATAACCTCGACCCCTTCCTCGACGCCGACCCCACGTTTGACCGCAGCGACGTGGTAGGCGACGTGCTCGGCCAGGTGCAGCGCGATAACAAAACCTGGGCGCTGCCGGTCGTCATCCAGCCTAGCATCCTGCGCTACAACCCGGACCGCTTCGCGCGGGCCGGCCTCACACCGCCTGAAGACGGTTGGACCATCGACGCTTTCGTCGATGCGCTGCGCGCGCTGAAAATCTACCCGGAGGACCCGCCGCCCTTTGTGCCGCGCGTACTCAGCGGCGGCACCTACATGCTGATGTTCATCGCTGCATTCGGCGGCGTCCCGATTGACTATCGCACCACGCCGCCCACCGTCGCCTTTACCGACCCCGCCAATGTGGATGCCATCCGCCAGGCGCTCGACCTGGCGCGCGACGACTACATCGATTACAGTTCGCTCGGCGGCCTGGGTTCGGGCGAGGCGATCATGCTCCAGTTCGGCGACAGCCAGCAGGTCAGCGACGACGACGCCATTTATCCCGACTCGCTGGATATCTTCGGCTTCAATCTCGGCGACCTCAGCGGGTTCGGCATCGGCGGCGGGGCCGGCGAAGGCGACCGCCGCACCACCTACCCGCGCGGCAACCAATACCTGCCCGCATCCTACACCATCAGCACCGCCTACATCAGCGCAAACGCCGAAAATCCCCAGGCCTGCTACCGCTGGCTGAGCTTCTTCGCACAGCGCCCCGAGTTGTTCACCGGGATGCCGGTGCACCGCTCGATGCTGGACGACCCGGCGCTCGTCACGGCGCAGGGCGAGGCGCAGGTCGCGTTCTACCGCGAATACGACGCCTACCTGCTCGCTCCTAATACCATCGTCTTCCCCACCTACGGCCCCAGCATTGGCGGCGTCGGCAACTTCTTCATCCAGCAGTGGCTCTTCCGCGCCTTCGACAACTACGTCATCAAAGATATGGACCTGGAAACCGAACTCGCCGAGGCCGAGCTTTTCGCCAACGCCTACCAGGAGTGCGAGGCGCAAATCCCGCCGTATGACCCGCTGGTCAACGAAAGCGTCGGCGAATACCTGAGCCAGTTCCTCGACTGTGCTACGCTCATCGACCCGACGTTCGAGGACCTGTTCGGCAACATGGACTGAAACGCGCACACAGGGGGCACGGCGGCGCGCCGCGCCCCCTGCAACAAGGTTGAAACATTCCGGTGTTACCTTTCATACGATCAACGTCCTGCAACACCAAACATAACTTAAGGAGTGTTTCAATGTACCAACGCTTACTCACCGTTCTGTTGGTCACGGCGCTGCTGGCCGGCGCTGTGCCGCGCGCCGGCGCACAAGACGCCGGCGACAATATCTTGACGCTGGCCGTGCCCGAATTCCTGGAGAGCTTTTTCACGCCGGAGATGTTCGAAGCCTTCCAGGCCGAGACCGGCTACAAAGTCGAAGTGGTGAAGGGCGGCTTCCCTTACTTCGAGCCGGCGGCGACCGCCGGCCTGGACAAGCACCTCGAAGCGGTCGGCGAGTACGCGGCCCTAGCCGACGTGCTCTTCGCCGGCGCGAACACCCTCTCGCCCGAGGCCACGCGCGCCGGCTACTTCCTGGACCTCGCGCCGCTCGCCAACAGCGACCCGCAGCTCGACCTGGAGGACTTCTACCCGGCGGCGTGGCAGTCGTTCCAGTGGGACCAGGGCATCTGGGCGCTGCCGGCCGCGATTGACGTCATCACACTGAACTACAACCCCGAAGCTTTCGACGCCGCCGGCCTGGCCTATCCTGACGCCCAATGGACGATGGCCGAACTCGCCCACGCCGCGCGCACCCTCACCCAATACGATGAGCAGGGCGAAGTCAAGACGCCGGGTCTCCAGGCGCTCGGCACCAACACACTTGTCTTGCTGCGGGCGCTGCTGGGCCGGGGCTTTTACGACGCCAGCACCTTCCCGGAGACGCCCCGCTTCGACGACCCGGCATTGGAAGCACTGCTGAGCGAAGGGCTGGCGCTCCAAGATGAAGGCGCTATTGCCGCGTCCGGCGGCGTGCAGATCATCGGCGGCGGCAGCCCGATCCCGATGCGCGTGGAGAGCAGCATGGGCCTCTCGTCCGAGTTCGGCGGCTCGGCGGCAACCTCGCGCGGGGCGCTGCTGCCGGGCGGCGTGGCGGGCCTCGATGTGCAGGGCTTCGCCGTGAGCGCTGGGACACGCCGCCCCGAAGCCGCCTACGCGCTCGCCCGCTTCCTTACCACCGACCCGCGCGTCACGAACAGCCTGTTCGGCATGTGGCCCGCCCGCCAGAGTCTCGCCGGCGCGGCGCCGGAAGCTTCCGAAGGCGCGGTCATGATCGTCCCGAACGAATTCGCGCCGGAGGTCGAAGCCTTCATCGACGAAGCGATTAGAAACGCGCTCCCGGCCTCGGAGATGCGCTATGGCACTTACCTGAACCTGGCGCTCCAGAAAATGCGCGAGGATCAACTCGACGCCCGGACCGCGCTCCGGGAGACGGAGATCGAAGCGGTATCAATCGCCCAAGCCGCCCTCGACCGGCGCGGCGCGACCGTCGTCGATGTGGCGCAGCCGGCGCCGACGCCTGCGCTGGCAGCAGGTGAAATTGCGCTGGACTTCGGCCTGACGTCGTTCTACTCACCGCTGCCCAATCAAGCCGAGTGGGACCGCGCAATCGCGGAGTTCGTCGCCGCCGACCCGGAGGTCGGGGCTATCGAGTTTAACACCTCGTTCGTCAGAGACGCGAACGCGCTCGCCGAGACGATGGACTGCTTCGTGCTGCCTTATAACGCCGTGCCTACCATCGACCCGGCGAACTTCCTCAATCTCGACCCCTTCCTCGACGCCGACCCTAGCTTCGACCGGGACGACCTGATCGGCAATATCCTGGCGGCGGTGCAGCGCGACAACAAAACCTGGGCGCTGCCGCTGAGCCTCCAACCCGGCGCGCTGCGCTACCACGCCGACCGGTTCGCACAGTCCGGCCTGCCGCAGCCCATCGGCGGTTGGACCGTCGAGCAGTTCGTCGATGCGCTGCACGCGCTCAAACCTACCCCCGCCGACCCCGCGCCGTTTGCGCCGCGCTTCGGCGGGGATTACCTGTTCATGCTCATCACCGCGTTTGGCGGGCTGCCGGTTGATTACCGCACCGACCCGCCCACCTTCGACTTCACCGACCCGGCCACGGTCGATGCCATCCGGCAGGTACTCGACCTGGCCCGCGACGGGTACATCAAGTACGAGCGACTGGTGAGTGAGGACGCCGGCGCCAGCATGATGGTCGCCGTCGACGGCGAAGACGACACCGCCATCTATCCCGATTCGCTCGGTACGTTCGTCTTCGTCAGCAGCGATGGGTCAGAAGCGTATAACGACCCCTATCGCATGGTCGCCTACCCGCGTGGGAGCCGCTTCATACCCATGTCATATAATCTGCAAACCGCTTACATCAGCGCCAACGCCGAGAATCCCGCCGCCTGCTACCGCTGGCTGAGCTTCCTCGCGCAGCGCCCGGAATTCTTCCTCGATATGCCGGCGCGCCGCTCGGTGCTCGACGACCCGGCGCTCGCGGCGTTACGAAACGCGGACGTCGCGGCGCTCTACCGGGAATACGCCGGCTTCCTGCAAGACCCCAACCTGGTCGAATTCCCGACGCTCATCGGCACGGCTACCACTGCGACCGAATCCTACATCATCCAAAACTGGCTCTTCCGCGCCTTCGACGCTTACGTGCTCGACGGCGCCGACCTGGAAACCGTGCTCGCCGAAGCCGAAACGCTCGCGCATGGCTACCGGGCCTGCGCTGCGGGCATCGCGCCTTACGACCCGGCGGCATATGAAAGCGAAGGCGAGTACATGCAGCAGTTCGTCGACTGCGCCGTGCGCATCGACCCCAGCCTTAAAGCGCAGTTCGGCCAGTGATCCGGCATAAGATACGGGTCTTTGAGAATGGGCGGGCCGGCGGCCCGCCCGCAGGATACCCAAAGAACTATTCAGTTTATAATTGAGAGATGGTAAACTGTCCGTAAAATACCAATATACGTCTAAACTCTGTTTAAGCGTTTTTTAATCTTGGTTCTCTAAATTCCGGGCGACTTCTCTCACGAGACCTATCCACGACTTGGAGCTATAATGGGAACGGGGGACCTCACATAGGCTGATGTCCCCCTATGTAATGGGCTGTGCCATCCGGGTAAACTATGTTTCGCATTTTCGACCGCTGGTCTTTCACGCTGGAGCGCATCTGGCAGCACCGTATCCTGGTGCTCTGGGCGATGGTCGGCATCTCAGCTGCGACCACGCTGGCGCTGAGCCTGGTGCTCTACATCGACGCCGTGAACACCGGTCTGCTCACCGCGCAGCTCGGCGACCCGCCTTACGCTTTCCGGTTCCGGTATCTCGGCTCGTGGGAGGGCAACATCACGCGCGCCGACGTGGAAAGCGCCGCAGCCGGCATCCACCAGGGGTTTAAAAGCACGATAGGTCTGCCGACCCTGGGCGAAGTCGATTACGTGCGCGGCGGCGCGTGGAACATCCGCCGCGCCGACAACGTGCCGTTGGGGGCGTTCGGCCTGGGCGTGCTGACCGGCGCGGCGGATCAGATCGAAATCGTGGACGGCGTTTGGCCGCCGCTGACGCCCACCGGCGCCGACGCCGACGCCGCCCCGCTGCCGGTCATGCTGCCCGAAGCCATGCTCTACCAGATGGGTGTACAGGTCGGCGACAAGCTCAACGCTATGCGGTCCGGCGGCCAGCCGCTCACGCTGGAAGTGGTGGCGCTGTGGCGGGCGGTGAACTCAAAAGACCCGGCGTGGATTTTTACGCCTAAATTCTTCGACAACGTGCTCCTCACCACACCCGAACACTTTTGGTCGGCGATGGAGGGCACCGAGCGCCCGGTCGAGGAAGCCGCGTGGTACTTGAACTTCGACGGCGGCACGATTCGCACCTCCGACGTGGACGCGCTGCTGAGCCGCATCGTGGACGGCGAGCGCGATATCATGGCGGTGCTGCCCGGCATCCGCGAGCCGGACGTCTCGCCGGAGACCGGGCTGCGCGCCTTCAGCGCCGAGGTCGCCGCGCTCACCCAGCAGCTTATCATCGTCATCCTGCCGGTGGCCGGCGTCGTGCTCTACTTCGTTTCGCTGGTCGCCGAGCTGCTGGTCAGCCGCCAGCAGCAGGCCGACGTGACGCTGCGCAGCCGGGGCATGAGCCGGGGCGCTATCCTGAGCGTCCACCTGCTGATGTGGCTTATCCTGGTCGGCGCGTCGCTGGTCGTGGGCCTGGTCGTCAGCTCGTACATCGTCCGGCTGGTGGGGCAAACCTCGTCCTTCCTCCGCTTCGACCTGGGCGGCCCGCCGCTCGAAGTGACCTTCACGCCGCAGGCCATCGCCGCCGGCGCGGTGACCGGTCTCATCGCCGCCAGCAGCGGCTTGATGATCGCGTGGCGCATCACCCGGCAGACCATCACCAGCTTTAAGACCGACATCGCGCGCGCCAAACGCGCATGGTGGCAGCGGATGTACCTTGACATCCTCCTGTTTATCCCGGCGGCGTATGTCCTGTTTACGCTGACTCAGCAGGGCGGCCTGGCGGTCGAAGCCGAAGACCCCTTCAGCGACCCGCTGGTCTTCCTCGGCCCTACCCTGTTCTCGCTGAGCCTGACGCTGCTCTTCCTGCGGCTCTGGCCGTTTCTGCTGCGCATCGGCGCGGCGGTCATGACGTACACGCACAACATCACCCTACTCATGGCCCTGCGCGAACTCTCGCGCGGGATCGGGCGCTATCGCGGCACCTTGCTGATGATGTGCTTCACGCTCAGCCTCACCGGGTTCACCGCGTCGATGGCGAGCACGCTCGACCGCAGCCTGATCGACTCGGTTGATTACAAAATCGGCGCGGACGCGGTGATCGTCACCGCATCGGACGCGCAGACCGAGCGCGGCGAGGTAGACGAGACCACCGGCCAGCAAACCTACGAGGTCACCGGCTTCAACGCGCCGCCCACCGAAGACCTGCTCGACGCCGACGGCGTCTGGCAAGTCGCGCGGGTCGGGCGCTACCCGGCGCAGCTCAACCTACCGGGGCGGCGTCTCGACGGGACCTTCCTCGGTGTGGACCGCGCGGCGATGGCCGCCGTGACGCGCTTCCGCACAGACTACGCCGACGAGCATATCGCCGATCTGTTCAACCGGCTGGCCGGCCAGTATCGCAACGGCATCGTGGTTAACCGCCAGGTCGCCGTCGATCACAACCTGCGCATCGGGCAAGAGGTCTCGCTGCAAGTTAACGCGCTCAACGCCTGGTACGAACTGAAAGCGCCCATCGTCGATGTGATCGACTACTTCCCCACGCTCGACCCCAGAAACGGCTTCTTTGCCATCGGCAACCTGGACCCGGTTTTCGAGGCGGTGGGCACCAACCTGCCGTTTAATATCTGGCTGGCGCTGACCGGCGAAGTCAGTCCCGAAATCGTCCACCAGGAAGCGCAGGCGATGGGCTTCCCGGTGTTGGAGTGGCGCGACCCGGCGACGGCGCTGCGCGAGGCGCGCTCGGCCCCCTCGCGGCGCGGCGTACTGGGATTTTTATCGGTGGGGTTCGTCGCCGCGATCTCCCTAACGCTTATCGGCGCGATCATTCAGATTACCGCGTCGTTCCGCGCGCAGAGCACCCAGCTTGGCGCGATGCGCGCGATGGGGCTGAGCGGTCTATCAGTAGCCGTTTATATGATTATCTTACAAGGCACTGCCGCCGCGAGTGGTATCCTCAGCGGGACCACCATCGGCGTAGCGACGCCGCTGCTGTTCTTGCCGCTGCTCGACTTCAGCGGCGGGCTGCCGCCCTACCTGGTGCGGGTGGCGTGGAGCGAGATTATCATCGTCTATACCGCCATCGGCAGCGTGCTGTTCGGCGTGACCCTGCTCACAACAATTTTCTTGGGGCGCGAGCGCGTCGCGTCGATACTAAGAATGGGGGACGTGTAACATTAACTCTCTAAGCCTGTCATCATATTCTGGGGGCACGAAATGAGGACGCGAAATTTATTTAGGATGGTCTGCTTTTTATTATTGATTGTCCTTGCGAGCGCCGCCTGCAATCCCGGCGATGCCCAGCAAGCCGCGCAGGCGCCGACTTCCACGCCCATCCCGACCGCGCCGGCCGTCGCCAAGCCGACTTATCTGGTACAGCGCGGCGACGTGCAGGAATTGCTGGAGTTTACCGGGCGCTGGCAGCCGCGCGACCAGATGACGCTCTCTTTCGAGGTAAGCGGCCTGGTGCGCAAAGTGAATGTGCAGCGCAACGACGCGGTGGGTCAGGGCGATTTGCTGGCCGACCTGGACATCACCGCGCTCGAAGACCAGCTTGCCCAGGCCGAACTGCAACTTGAAACGGCGATGTCACAGCAGGAATCGGGCACCGAGGGCAGCGCGCAGAGCATCGCCGACGCCGAGGTCGCGCTGGCTAACGCGCACCTCAGCCTGGAGAACACCAAGGCCAGCAGCCCGTGGGCCTCGGTCGAAGCGGCGCGGCTGAGCCTGGAGAACGCCAAACAGCAGCTTATCAACGCACAGCGCAACTACGATATCGCCCGCAGCGACCCCACCACGCCGGCGACCACCGTAGACTCGGCTTACCAAGCTTTGAAAAGCGCGCAGAATGGGGTCAAAAGCGCCGAGACGAGTTATTTTTCTGCCGCGCAGTCCTTCAACAACCACCAGTACCAGGTCGCGCAGGCCGAAAACGCGGTCATCCAGGCCGAACTCGCGCTCGAACGGGCGCGCGACGCCGCCGACGATGCCTCCCAAGCCGACGCGGTGCGCTCAGCGCAGTTGAATATCGACCAGCTTAAAGCCGAGATCGCCCGCTCGTCGCTCTATGCGCCCATCGACGGGGTTATCTTGGAGGTGACCATCAAACCCAGCGACCAGGTGCAGGCCTACACCACGGTGATTACCATCGGCCAGCCGGAGCCAAAAGAGATCATCGCCAACCTCGCCATCGGCGACGCGAACCGGCTCAGCGTGGGGATGGTGGGCGTGTGCCAGGCGGTCAACCGCCCGGAGACGGCGGTGCAGTGCGCGGTGCGCCGCATCCCGCTCAGCAGCCGCGACGCCGACCAGACGACGCGCATCGCCGCCGCGCTGGAGGGGCTGGCAAACGGCGAGTTGGTCGAAGCCGAGATGCCGCTGCAAGTGCGTAAAGATGTGTTGTGGCTGCCGCCCGCCGCCATCCGCACCTTCCAAAACCGGACCTTCGTCGTCATCCAAACCGCAGATGGCAGCCCGCGAAGCATCGACGTGCAGCTTGGCCTGCAAACCGACGACCGGGTCGAGATCGTCAGCGGTGTAAACGAAGGCGATATCGTTGTCGGGCAGTGAGCGGCAGGTGAAACAAATTCGGAACAGTAGCGTAGTAGTATGTAGACATCATGGCATTCATTACCTGTAAGCGCATCGTCAAAGTCTACCGCGTCGGCGACCACGAACTGGTCGCGCTGCGCGGCATCGACTTTGAAATGGAACAAGGCGAGATGGTGGCAATCATCGGGCCGAGCGGCGCGGGCAAGAGCACCTTGCTCAACCTGCTGGGCGGGCTTGACACGCCCACCGCCGGGTCTTTGATCGTCGGCGATCACAACCTGCTCGACCTCAAAGGGCGGGCGCTGGCAAACTACCGCCTCCGGCACGTAGGCTTTCTCTGGCAGAAAATCGACCGGAACCTTTTTCCTAACCGCTCGGCGCTGCGTAATGTCACCCTGCCGATGATGCTGGCCGGCGTCCCGCCGTGGAAGCGCCGCAAACGCGCCCGCGAACTGTTAGACGCGGTGGGCATCCTGGACCAAGCGCACAAGAGACCGGTGCAGCTTTCGGGCGGGCAGCAACAGCGCGTCGCGGTGGCGGTGGCGCTGGCGAACAACCCGGCGCTCCTGCTCGCCGACGAGCCGACCGGCGCGCTGGACCGGGCGACCGCCGAGACGGTCATGGACCTGATCGACGAGTTGCGCAAGGAATACGGGCTTACGATCCTCATGGCGACGCACGATCTGGAGCTGACCCGGCACGCCGACCGTGTGCTCACGCTGCGCGACGGCGCGCTGGGCCAAGAACTCGGCAAGGAGGAGGAAACGCCCCAGTTCGACACGGAAGGACGCCTCAACCTGCCGCACGCCGTCCAAAAGCAGCTCACCGAAGCGCCGCGCATCTCGGTCGAGATCCGCCCGGAGGGGGTGCTGCTGCGCCCGGAGATCGACGAAATCGACGACACCGAGGCGATTTTGCAGGACATGCTCCCCCAAGACGCGCCGCCCAAGGCGCTTAACGGGCGCTTCCGGCTGTTCCGCCGGCGCAAAAAGCACGAGAGGACGAAGGCTGAGGTATGAGGAGCCAGAACGGGCGCACCGGGATAAGCATCCGCGTCGAAGGGCTAAAGCGCACATTCGGCAGCGGGCCGAGTGCGGCGCATGTCCTGCGCGGCGTGGACCTGGAAGTCATGAAAGGCGAACTGGTCGCGCTGTACGGGCCTTCGGGCAGCGGCAAAACTACGCTGCTTAACCTGATCGGTGCGCTAGACCGGCCCACCGCCGGGACGATTGAAATCGACGGCAAGAACATCGTGCGCATGAGCGACCGCGCGCGCGCCCGGCTGCGGCGGCGGCAGTTTGGCTTTATCTTTCAAACCTCCACCCTGGTCCCGACTTACACGGCGTATGAAAACATCGACATGGCGCTGCGCCTGCCGAGGCTGGGTTACTTTGAAAGGCGGCGGCGGGCCAGGGTCGCGCTCCAGGCCGTCGGGCTGAGCGCGTGGGCCGACCACGTGCCGGACGAGCTAAGCGGCGGGCAGCAGCAGCGCGTAGCGGTCGCGCGCGCGCTGGCGCTGCGCCCCACACTGGTCCTCGCGGACGAGCCCACCAGCGGCCTCGATACCCGCACCGCGCGCGGTATCTTGAAGCTGTTCCGAGGCATCGCCGAGGCTCAAAACACGACGTTTATCATCGTCTCGCACGATCCTATGATTACCGAGTTCGTAGACCGGACTTTCGACCTGCACGACGGCAGAGTCGAGCCGCGCCGACTATAAAGAGAGGGCGAGCATGGACTACAAGCAAGACGACAGCGCCGACAAACTGTCGAACGCGGCGCGCGGGATCACCGTGTTGGTTATGGCGATGCTCATGATCGCCATGGTTGTGCTCGGCGCGACCCCCGCGCACCCGGTCCCGGTGCCGGAAGGCGTCCAGGACAGCACCGAAGAACCCTCCAAAGCGCCGCCCGCCCCCGCCGAAACCATCCCGCCTTCGACGCCGCTGGCGACGCTCACGCCTTCGCAAACCCTCAAGCCGCCGCCCACCTTCGAGCCGCCGACTCAGACCGGCATCCCGACCGATATCCCGACCGCCACTGCGACGCCGACCACCGATTACGGGATCTCGGTGCAAGGGCTGCACGGGCTTGAGTCGCCCACGCCCAGCACGACGCCCGGCTGCGAACCGCGCAAGGACTGGCAGCTCACCTACGAGATTCAGGCTCTCGATACGCTGACCGGCATCGCGGCGAAGTACAATACCACCGTGTGGGAACTGCAAGAGGGTAACTGTCTCACCGACGCCGACACCATCATCGCCGGCCAAACCTTAAAAGTGCCAGGCGGCGCGCACCCCGGAGACGGCATCGAGTGCGTGCCCTGGGAGGTATTGCAGCCGCTTGAGGGCATGATTACCGTGCCGGGCAGCGGCGAACTGATATTCAACTGGATCGGGCCGCGCGCGCCGCTGAACCTGATACGGATCACCAAGCCGGAGGACGACCCCCACAAAAACGACGAAGGTTATCAGCGCGTGGTCGAAGTCCTGGTCGAACTGAAGCAGAACGGCGCCATCGCCTTAAGCGAACTGCCGGCCGCCGGGTGGTATACCTGGCAGGTCTTCCCGCTCGACCGGAACTTCCAGCAGATCCACTGCCTGGAAAGCCCGCGCTGGTCGTTCCGAAAAGACGAAACGACGGAAACCTCTAATAATAATCCCAGTCTGGGTAGCGGGATCGTGCCCACCATCGAGAGCCTGGTATCGACTCTCGCGGCGCCTTAAAACGCGCGCCGGCACAAACAAACAGCCGGCGCCGCGGCCGGGGCCGGCTGTACCCTGTTTGAATACGGCTTACTGCGCCTGGGTGAGGGTTTCAAGGAATTCCTGGTTGTCGTTGGTGCGGCGCAGGTGCGACAGGAGCGCATCCATCGCGCTGGAGATATCCATCCCGGCGCCTTCCGGGGGCGAGGAGGCCATCTGCGAGACCATCCGGCGCATCGTCCACACCCGCTGCAACACGTCCGGCCCTAACAGCAGTTCCTCGCGCCGCGTCGATGAGCGCTCGATATCGAACGCAGGGAAGATGCGGCGTTCTTGCAAGCGCCGGCTCAGGTGTAATTCCATGTTGCCGGTGCCCTTGAATTCCTCGTAAATCACGTCATCCATCCGGCTGCCGGTGTCGATCAGGCAGGTCGCAATGATCGTCAGGCTGCCGCCCTCTTCGACATTACGCGCCGCGCCGAAGAAGCGCTTCGGCGGGTAGAGCGCGGAGGGGTCGAGACCGCCGGACAGCGTGCGTCCGCTGGGCGGCACCACCAGGTTATACGCGCGCGAGAGCCGTGTGATGCTGTCCATCAAAATCGCCACGTCGCGCCCGCTCTCGACCAGCCGCTTCGCGCGCTCCAGCGCCATCTCGGCCACGCGGACGTGGCTCTGCACCGGGTCATCAAAGGTCGAACTGATGACCTCCGCCTCGACCGAACGGTCCATGTCGGTGACCTCTTCGGGGCGTTCGCCGATCAGCACCACCATCAGGTGGACCTGCGGGTAGTTGTGCGAGATCGCGTTGGCGACATCCTTCAGGACGGTAGTCTTACCGGCTTTCGGCGGCGAGACGATCAACCCGCGCTGGCCCTTGCCGATGGGCGCGACCAGGTTCAGCAGGCGCGTCGAGAGAATGCGCGGCGTGGTCTCCAGGTTAAAACGCTCCTCCGGGAAGATCGGCGTCAGGCGTTCAAATACCGGGCGGCGCTTGGCAATCTCCGGGTCCAGCCCATTGACCGCTTCGACGCGCAGCAGGCCGAAGTACTTCTCGCTGTCTTTAGGCGGGCGCACCTGGCCGACCACCATGTCGCCGGTGCGCAGACCAAAGCGCCGAATCTGGCTCTGGCTGACATAGATGTCGTCCGAGCCGGGCAGCAGGTGATCCGAACGGAGGAACCCGATGCCGTCCTCGATGATCTCCAGGACGCCGCCGCGAAGCTCCAAGCCTTGTTTTTCGGCATTGTGACGCAACAGCCGCAGCACCAGGTCGCTCTTCTTCAAGCGACTATAGCCGGCAATATTTGATTCGCGGGCAATTTCTCGTAGTTCGTGTAAGGTTTTTTGTTCCAGTTTTGCGATATCCATGACATACCCTCTCCGGCCGGCCCCTCCGCGAAGTGCTCCGGCGGTCAGGCAAGAGTGAGAATATAAGCGAAGCTAAAGTTAGTCAGAACCCAATAATTAGAACCTAATTACGCGGCAGTTTTAATGTGTTGGGTAAGCGACAAGGAGAAATCAGCGTGCGGAAAGCTACTTTCGCTTCCTGTGGTCAATATAGCACACTATCCCACAAACAGCAAGCCACGGACTATAGTAATTTTGTACCTTATCTGTTGGACTTACCCGCTGAGCGTTTGCCAAAAACACATCTTGACGCCCACATATAGCACAGGTTACAATCCATTCTGCGACATTAGGTGTAATATACTATAACTTGCGGAGATTTTCCATTGGAAATCCTTAAGAAGCGCATTCTGGCCGAAGGTCGCAACCTGGGCAACGGGATTCTGAAAATCGACAGCATTCTAAACCACCAAGTTGATCCCGCCTTGATGGTCGCCATCGGCCAGGAAATCGCGCGGCGCTTCGCCGGCGCCGGCGTGACGCGCATCCTCACCGCCGAGGTTTCGGGCATCGCGCCCGCGCTCACCGCCGGCTATGCGCTGAACGTGCCGGTCGTCTGGGCGCGCAAGAACCGCCCCGTAACCATGAAGCAGCCGGTTTACGTGGAGAGCGCGCCGAGCCATACCAAAGGCGGTGAAGTAAAGCTCATGGTCTCGCCGGAGTTCATCCACGCCGCCGACCGCATCCTGATCGTCGATGACTTCCTCGCCAGCGGCAAAACCCTACATGCGCTGGGGCGGCTGGTCCACAATGCCGGCGCCGGACTGGTCGGCATCGCCTGTGTGGTCGAAAAGACCTTCGAGGGAGGCCGCGAGTTCCTCGCCGACCTCGACGTGCGCATCGAGTCGCTGGTATGCATCGCCGGCCTGGACGGCGGCGGTATTCAGTTCGCAGAGTGAAGGCTATGCCCGGACACGCAGCCCACGGCGGCATCGCCATTTTAGATTTCGGCTCCCAGTATTCGCAGCTCATCGCGCGCCGCATCCGCGAACAGGGCGTCTACGCTGCACTCTACCCGTCGAGCGCTCCCGCCGGCGAAGTGGACGCGCTGACGCCGCGCGGCTACATTCTCTCCGGCGGCCCGGCCAGCGTCTACGAAGCCGGCGCGCCGCAGGTTCCGGGTTACGTCCTTCAATCGGGCCGGCCGGTGCTGGGCATCTGCTACGGCATGCAGACTCTCACGCACCGTCTGGGCGGCAAGGTGGCCGCCGCGGCGGCGCGCGAATACGGCCCGGCGAAGGTCACGCTCGGCGCAAGCGCGCCGCTGTGGGATGGCCTGCCGGCCGAGATCGACGTATGGATGTCGCACGGCGACCGCATCGAAGCACTGCCGCCCGGATTCGCCGGGCTGGCGCACTCCGGCAACTCGCCCTACGCCGCTATCGGCGATGTAGCGCGCCGGCGCTACGGCGTACAGTTTCACCCGGAAGTCATGCACACGCCGCGCGGCGTGGACATCCTCCGCAACTTCCTATTTAAAGTCTGCACGTGCGAGGCGACCTGGACGCCCGCCGCATTCATCGAAGAGTCGGTCGAAGCGGTGCGCGCGCAGGTCGGCGGCGGGCGCGTGGTGCTGGGGCTGAGCGGCGGCGTCGATTCGGCGGTGGCGGCGGCGCTGGTGTACAAAGCCGTCGGCGACCAGCTAACCTGTATCTTCATCGACCACGGCCTGCTCCGGCTCGGCGAAGCGGCGCAGGTGGTCGAAACCTTCCAGCAAGAACAGGGGCTAAAACTAGTCGCAGTCAACGCCGCCGAGGAGTTCTTGAGCGCGCTCGAAGGCGTGACCGACCCGGAGCACAAGCGCCAGATCATCGGCGAGAAGTTCGTCCGCACCTTCGAGGCCGAAGCGCACCGGCTGGGCCGGGTCGATTTCCTGGCGCAAGGCACCATCTACCCGGACGTGATCGAAAGCGCCGCGCGCGACCGGCCCGACGCCCACCGCATCAAGAGCCACCACAACGTCGGCGGCCTGCCCGAAGACATGGACTTCGCGCTGGTCGAGCCGCTGCGCTATCTGTTCAAGGACGAGGTGCGCAAGGTCGGGGCGGCGCTGGGTCTGCCCGATTCGATTCTCTGGCGGCAGCCGTTCCCAGGGCCGGGGCTGGCGGTGCGCTGCCTGGGCGAGGTCACCTGGGAGCGGCTGGAGCGGCTGCGCCGGGCCGACGCGATCTTCATCGACGTGCTGCACCGGGCCGGCCTGCTGCGCGACGCGACCGCGCAGGCGTTCGCCGCGCTGCTGCCGGTGCGCAGCGTCGGGGTGATGGGCGACGGGCGCACCTATAACGAAGTCGTCGCGCTGCGCGCCGTGACCACGACCGACTTCATGACGGCGGACTGGGCGCGGCTCCCGGCGGACCTGTTGGCGCAGGTGAGCAACCGGATCGTCAACGAAGTACCCGGCGTCAACCGTGTGGTGTATGATATATCCAGCAAACCGCCGGCGACGATTGAGTGGGAGTAACGCCATGCACGCTATGCACACCATGCCCGCCAAACACCGCGCCATCATCTTTGCCTGGGTTCTGTTGATCGGCCTCGGCACGGTAGTCATCGCGTGCGCGCCCACGCCGACGCCCAGGCCCGCGCCGGTCTCGCCGACCGCGCCCTTGCTGGAGCCGACGACGTACCGCCCGCCCGACGCTGCCTGGTCGCCGACTGCGCTCCCGCCGGCCGTGCAGGACACGCCCACGCTCACCAAAACGCCGCGCCCCACCCGCACCGCAACGCCCACCTCGCAGTACAGCCCCACGCCCACACCAGCGCAAACGGCGACGCCTCTGCCGGCCAATATGATATCGCCCACCCAGGTCATCCGGGGCGTCTCGGATGCGCCTGCGCCGTTTGACATCACCCTGCCGGCCGATTGGCAAGCCCACTTCTACGAGCTTGGCGTGCTGCCCCCCGACGGTCAGGAAATGCCGGTCAAGGTCGCATTCTACAACGGCGGCACGCCCTCCCATGCGGCGGTCGTCACCGTTCTGTGGGACTACGCCACCATTTACCGGGAGATATGGCGCGACGGGATCGAACTGGTCTCGGTGGTGTTTGACCCGTCCTGCCAGTTCAATTTGATCGATGTCGAGCCGCAGCCCTACACCGTGGGCATCCACTACGCGGACGGCCTGCGCTATACCGTGACGAACTGCGAGACCGAGCCGGACGTTCGCGGCTGGCTGGTCGGCTACCGGCGCGGCGAAACAAATTACCTTTTTTACGTGCGCATCACGCCAATCGAAGGCGCCGAGGACGACGCCGCCTTTGTGCAAAGCATCTTGAACAGCATCCGGTTCCCAGACGAGCCGTGAACCTGGCCGCCCACGACAATAGTACTCGGCGAGGAATCTCACAAAAACAACCGCAAACCTCTTGTCACCAACTTAATACCCGACTATACTGTTTTCAAACACGTAGGTGTCTAAAGTACTATAAGGGGCGGCGTGCAGCGCCGCACGTGCAGCTATGTACCTGGAATCACTTTTAGAGCTTTTGCCCGGCGATCTTAGCGCGGGAGAACGCAGTCTCATCGAACGCGCTTACCGGTTCGCCGAAGCCGCGCACGCCCCCCAGACCCGCCGCTCCGGCGAACCCTATATCGTGCATTGTATGGCGGTCGCTAAAATCCTGGCGAACCTCCAACTTGACACAGCGACCATCGCCGCCGCCTTGCTGCACGATACCATCGAAGATACGCCCGTCACGCTCTACGAACTCGAAGAAACGTTTGGGAAAGAGGTCGCCCGGCTGGTCGATGGCGTCTCCAAGCTGGACAGCGTGCCGCGTGTGAAAGACGGCAAACGAGTCACCGAGAAGATCAAGCCGGGAAACGAAGAAGAATTTTTACGTAAGACCATCCTGGCAATGGACCAGGATGTGCGCGTGATTCTCATCAAGCTCGCCGACCGGCTCCACAACCTGCGCACCCTGGACTCGCTCCCGGCCCGGCGGCAGCGCGCCATCGCGCAGGAGACCATGGAAATCTTCGCGCCGCTGGCCTATCGCCTGGGCATATGGACCCTCAAGTGCGAGCTAGAAGACCTCAGTTTCCCCCACATTCACCCCGAAGAATACCAAACTTTTAAAGCGAACCTAGAAAAATATCGTGAAGCGAGCGAGCCGAAACTCCTGGCCGCCGCCGAACGCCTGCAGAGCGAACTGGCCGCGCACAACATCGAGGCAGAGGTGTGCCTGGGCGACGTGCGCTTCTACGATCTCCACACGCGCATGAAGGAAAAGAATCTCCCGCTCTCGCAGATTCACAACCTGCGCCCGATTCGGGTGCTCGTCAATACGCTTCTCGACTGCTACGCCGCGTTGGGCGTCGCCCACGAACTCTGGCGCCCGGTCGAAAAGGGCTTCCATGATTACATCGCGCTGCCCAAAGACAATCACTACCAATCGCTGCACACGGTCGTCATCATCGACGACAGCGGCTTTTTCTTGAACTTGCAAATGCGCACGCTCGAAATGCACCAGCACGCCCAGTATGGCGTAGTCTCGCGCTGGCTCTTCCGAAACGGCGCCCAGAGCGACGAGATGTTCGAGCGGTCGGTGCGCTATCTGCACAGCCTGCTTGAAGTCGGCAGCGGGGTCGAAAACGCGGTCGAGTATATCGACACCATCCGCGCCGACGTGCTGCAAGACCGCATTTACGTCATCACGCCCCAGGGCCATGTCAAAGACCTGCCCAAAGGCGCAACGCCGGTCGATTTTGCCTATCACATCCATACCGATGTGGGCCATCGCTGCCGGGGCGCGAAGGTCGATGATAAAATGGTGCCGCTGGACTACGTGCTCAGAGGCGGCGATACCGTCGAAATCATCACCGCCGGCCGGGGCGGCCCCAGCATCGACTGGCTCAACCCCGAACTGGGCTTAGTCAAAACCCGCCGCGCCCTGGCGCGGATTCGCCAGTGGTTCCGCCGCCAAGACCACGCCGGCATGACCGCGCTGGGCAGAAAGGTCATCACCCGCGAGCTGCGGCGCCTGGGGCTAAACTGGATGACGCACGAGAACGTCGCCGACATCTTCAACCTTACGCTCGACGATCTCCTGGTCGGCGTGGGATCCGGGGACATCGATGGCTTTGCGATTGCCAAAAAGGTGCTCGAACGCGAAAACGGTTGGTGGTTGAACCTGGTCGGCGCCGATGGGCTTATCGTCCACCTGGCGGTCTGCTGTAACCCCTCACACGGGCAGGCCATCAAGGGCTACCAGATCAACCAGCGCGAGGCCGTCATCCACCAGGCGCGCTGCCCGGAGATCGCCCACCTAGACGCCTGCGACGCCCTCGACGTGCGGTGGCGGCGCCCGAACGACGAGCGCTACCCGGTGCCGATCACCATCACCGCCCACGACCGCGAAGGCCTGATGCGCGATATCAGCACCATCGTCACGGCTGAAGGCGTGAACATGGCCGTTTTGACCATGGAAACCCATAACAATATCGCCACGTTTCACGGTACAATGGAAATAACATCGGTGGATCAACTGATCCGCATGTTGACGAAGATCGAGTTTTTGCCAAACGTGCGCGAGGCCCATCGCCGCACCGTACAATATCATCACAATGGCAACGACAAAGAAACGCGCTAGCAATTCCTGCCGATGTGCAGGGATAGACGCCCATGATCCTTACAACCAACACCCTCTCCCAGGCATCTCCTGCGCAAGATGCGCTGATGGCCCAGGCCGCCGGCGCTCTGCGCGCCGACGAAATCCGACTGCTCCAACAAGCCGTCCGCATGATCGAGTTCGCCTACCGCGACCACCAGGCAGCCGATGAGCGCGTCGTACACCCGGTCGAACATGCCGTCGCCGTCACCCGGATTCTGCTCGAATACAACCTGGACATTGAAACCATCGTCGCGGCCCTGCTCCACGGCGTGGTCGAACAGACCGGGGTCACCTTTGCCCAGATCGAGGAGAACTTCGGGCCGGGGGTAGCCGGGCTGGTCTACGGCGTCGCCAAGCTCTCCACGCTGCCGGACAAAGCCGGCGAGGCCAAGAAGCAGGCCGAGAATCTGCGCAAGCTGATTCTTGCTACCGCCTCAGACGTGCGCGTAATGCTCCTGCGCCTGGCGATCCAACTGCACAACACCCGCATTCAAGACCGGTACTCGCTCGCCCAGCAGGAGAGCGTCGCGCGCGAGACGATGGAAATCTACGCGCCGATTGCCGGGCGGCTGGGGATGAGCAAGATGAAAAGCGAGCTTGAAGACCTCGCCTTCAAAACGCTTTATCCCGAAGAATTCGCCGAAATCGAGACCAAGCTCAGCGCCCGGCGCCGGGAACACGCCGAGCGGCTCGGCGCCATCCGGCAAACGCTGCTTAGCGCCCTGCGCAAGGCCGGCCTCCACGTCAGCCCGGACTGCATCACCACGCGCCAGAAGCACATCTACAGCATCTACCGCAAGCTCAACACCGAAAAATACTACGGTAAAGATGTGTGGCGCATCTACGACCGGCTCGGCATCCGTGTCATCGTCGAGACGATCCCTGACTGCTACCAGGCGCTCGGCGTGGTGCATTCGCTGTGGAAGGTCGTCCCTAACGAATTCGACGATTACATCAGCAACCCGCGCCCGACCGGCTACCAATCGCTGCACACCGCCGTACAATACGGCGACGACCCGCGCGACATCATCGAGGTGCAAATCCGCACCCACGAGATGCACGAACAGGCCGAATACGGCATTGCGGCGCACTGGCGCTACAAAGAAGGCGCGGCCTGGCAGGATATCGAATTCGACAACAAAGTAAGCTGGCTGCGCCAACTGCTCGAACTGGGGCGCGAACTGAGCGACGCGCAAGATTTCGTCGATGCGATGAAGTCCGACGTATTCGCCGACCGCGTGTACGTCTTCTCGCCCGATGAAGACATTCTGGACCTGCCCGCCGGGGCGACGCCTATCGACTTCGCCTATCACATCCACACCGTCATCGGCGACCGCTGCCGGGGCGCGAAGGTCAACGGCAAACTGGTCCCCCTGGATTACAAGCTCCAGACCGGCGACAAGGTGGAAATCGTCACCGCCAAACGCGGCGGGCCGAGCCGGGACTGGCTCAACCTGGGCTACGCCACCACGCGCCGCGCCAAGACCAAAATCCGCCAGTGGTTCCGCCGCCAGGACCGCGAAAAAATGCTCGGTCAGGGGCGCGAGGTGATCGACCGCGAACTGAAGCGGCTGGGCGTGACCAACATGAGCCACGAAGCGGTTAAAAATCTCTTCGAGAGCTTCAAAGACCGCACCGTCGAGGAGTTCCTGGCCGCCGTCGGCTTCGGCGATATCAACAGCGACAGCATCGCGGCGCGCATCCTGGAAGCCGAGCGCAGCCAGCGCCCCGACGATCTGCTCAAGCCGGCGGTCACCCGGCCGGCGCAGCCACTCCCATCGGCGGGCATCAACATCCTGGGCGCCGAAGGTCTGCTGGTCAACCGGGCGCAGTGCTGCAACCCGGTCATCGGCGACGAGATCATCGGCTATATCACGCGCGGGCGCGGCGTGACCGTCCACCGTGTGGACTGCCCAAACATTCGCAGCATCAAAGAGCGCGAACGCCTGATTAACGTAAGCTGGGGACAGCAAACCGAGCACAACTACCAGGTGCCGGTCGTCATCAAGGCGCACAACCGCACGGGCCTGGTGCGCGATATCAGCACGGTAGTCGCAGACCTGGACGTGGGCATCTCCAACATCAGCCTATCGACCAACAGCCGCAACGTGACGACGTTCATCGTCACTCTGGAGGTCAGCGACCTGCCTCAACTGGCGCGCGTGTTTCGCAAAATCACGCAGCTTCCTAACGTGATCGACGTGCGCCGGCGCGCGCCGTGAGTAACAGAAACGCCAAACTCACCTCCCGTGAGGGCGAGGTGAGTTTGGTATTCGAATAATGCAGCGTTTATTTAGCAGCCTTGACCTCGACCTTGTGCGGGCGGACGGATTCAGCTTTGGGCAGCGTCAGGGTCAGGACGCCGTTCTTGAAGGTTGCTTCGATCTTATCCATCTCAACCGGCACATTGAGGGTCAGCGAGCGCTCCAACATGCCATAGCCGCGCTCGCTAATCAAGTAGTTGCGCCCCTCGGTCGCCCCCGGCTTGACCTCGGCGCGGATGGTCAGGCTGTCCCCGTCGATGGTGATATCGACCTCTTCCGGGTTCGCGCCGGCCATTGGCGCTTCGATCACGACCGCCTCCTCGGTGCTGTAAGCATCGACCGGCAGGCGATAGTACGGCACCGCGCGTTCACGGCCGGTGGGCTGCATCTGCTGCTCGAACAGGCGATCCATCGCTTCGCGCATCTGGATCAAATCGCGGATCGGGTTCCAGTTTGAAAGTTGGTTCGACATGTCTCATACCTCCTTAAGGGTAATATCTGCTCTCCGCCGGTAGGCGTGGCGTCTAAATGCACCTTTGTTCCTTAAATGTTCATCTGCGAAACATCTTATACCGGCAGTGTTAGAGACATGTAAACAGCCCATCAGCGCGACATAAACATCGTATCAGCGTTGCATCAGAGAAGCGCCCTTGACTTTTCGCCCGGTTTTCGCCGATACTGTACATAAATAGTCAAAAAAAGTGGGGGTAAAGCGATGTCAATCCTCGATGATCTCATGAAATTTATCAGTCAGCTTATCAAGCGCGAAGCGAAACAAGCCGAGAACGCCGTCAGAGCCGGGGGGAACCGTCTCACACGCAAGGCGACTTCCCCGATTCGTCGGCTCGAAGAGAAAAAGCTCCAAACTGAACAGAATGTCAAACGCAAACTCACCCAGCCCCGGCGCGACGCCGAGCAAGCGATCTTGAGAAAGAAGCAAGAAATCCGCGACAAGGTGTCGCAGCCGGGCCGCCAGGCGCGCGAGGCCGTCCAGCAAAAATCGCGCGAGCTTGAACAAAAAGCCACCGAGCAAGTCCAGGGTGCGGCCCGCCGCGCCACCGAACCGGCCCCACAAAGCAAAGCTGCCGAGGCTGTAAGCGCGCCGGCCCAGCCGCCTAAAAAGCAGAGCAAAAGCAAACTGACCAAAAAGAAAAAAACCGGCTCCAGTTAACGCCACGCTGCCCGGTAAACGCGCCCCAATGCGCCGCCATCGCGTTGACACCGCCGCCGGCTGCGCTACAATCCCCCACCGGAGGCCGCATGAAAGTATCTCTACTACTCATTCTTGCTATCCTTGCCGGTGGGTTGGCGCCTATCCCGCCGACCGCAGCGCAAAGTGAGGTCAATTGCAACGCGCCCAGGCTGGTGCTGGAGCTGCCCACCAATGAAGATCACGACGCCATCCTTCAGACCTTTGCTTTTTTGCAGGCGCGCAACCTGCGCACGCTCATCCTGGCGCGGCCTGAGAACGACCCCGACACGCTCCGTCTGGCAATCGCCGCCGGGAATCAAATCGCGCTGGTGATCGACGAACTCGACGGCTACGCCGACCGCATAACGGCATGGGAGACTCTCATCACCGATCTTATGGGAATACCCGGCCTGCCGCTGGTGCACATCGACGCCGTGCTCGTCCACCAAAACTACACCCGCCTTGCCGACGCCATCACCGCCTGCGACACGCCGCCCCAGCTTGACATCATCCCGGTAGACGGCGACGCCGTGACGAACATCTACAACGCCATCGCCGCCGGTGCCGTCCCTCACGAAGCGGCGACCTGGCAGTACGCCGGCCCGGTCGCCATCGATGCGCCGGCACCGGAGGCTTTTAAGGCCGCGCACCTCGTCATCATTGACCCCGGCCATACGCGCATGGATCGCGGCGCGTCCATCCTCGGCGCCGACGGCGAGTACGTCACCGAGCACCGGTCGAACTTGCAGCGTGCGCACGCGCTGCGCGTCGCGCTGGAGCAGCGCGGGTGGGTTACCGCCCTCGCCCACGACGACGGCTGGCTGTTCGAGGACCCGTACAAGGGCCTGGACCTCGACAACGACGGCCTCGTCAACAACCATGACAGCTTGATGTTCCGCGCGCAGTTCGCTTACTACGCGGCGCAGCGCACCGGCCGGCGCGCCGTCATCGCCATGCTGCATGCCGACTCGTTTGGCGACGACACCGCCAAAGGCTACACGCTGTTTTATCCCGATCCATATGAGACCGCCGACGACTACGCCAGCTACCGCCTGGCGCTTTACCTCAGCGACCACCTCGGCGCGGCCTGGCGCGCGATGGGCGTCGAGACCGCCAGCCGGGGCATCGACCCGGGCCGGGCCTACGGGCGCGAGCGCGGCCCCGGCGCCATCTTCGATATCATCGACTGGCGCTACCGCGAACTCCCCGCCGCGCGCCACGAGCCGGCGCCCCAACCCTTCATCGGCGTGCTCATCGAGGCCGGCATGGCGAGCAACCCCGCCGAGGCGAAATGGCTCGCCACCGAGAAGGGCAACGCCCTGCTAGGCCGCGCGCACGCCGACGCCTTCGAGGAGTGGGTGGGCGCAGAGCTTGCCCTGATGCGCGCCGGCGCGACGCCCTATCCCAACCCCGCCGCGCTCACCGAGGCGCAAATCGAAGCGCTGGCGTTGGGCGAGGTCACGCATGGGCGCACCGACGACCCGCCGCGCATAGCCTTCACCTTCGACATGGGCAGCAGCGCCACTAACTGGCCGGCCTTCCGCGCGGCGCTGCGCAAATACGACCTCAAAGTGACCATCTTCCTCACCGGCGACTTCATCCGCGCGAACCCGGTCACGGTGCGACAGATGCTCGCCGACGGGCACGACCTGCAAAACCACTCGGACACCCACCCCAACTTCACCGAGATGACTGCCGCCGCGATCAAAGCCGATCTACAAAGCTGCCAGGAGACGCTCGATAGGACCATCGGCGGGCACCTGCCGATGCGCCTGTGGCGGGCGCCGTTCGGCGCGCGTAATTATGAGGTCAACCGCGCCGCCGCCGAACTGGGCATGCTGGGTATCTGGTGGAGCAAGGACGGCGATACCACCGGCTGGCAGACCGGCGTCACCGCCGAAGACGTATACAGCTACGTCACCTGGACCTTTGCGCCCGGCAAGATTTACGTGGCGCACCTGAACAGCAGCGCCGATATAGAGGCCTTCCCGCGCATCGTCGAAGACGCACTTACCGGCGGCTACGTACTGGGTACGCTGTGGGATGTGTTTACGCCTGAACAGCGCGCGCTGTTGGACGTCGATTGAGCACAGCCATGACGCCGGAAAACATCGATTTCGAAATCGCCCAAGAGGCCGATATCCCGCAGATACGGGCCGCCGCCGCCGAAAGCTGGCACGTCACTTACAAAGATATCTTCACCGCCGAGTTTATCGACGACTTCTTGCAGCGCGCCTATGCCGCCGAGAGCCTGCGCGGGGTGATCCAGAACCCGCAGCATGCGTTCCTGGTCGCCAAAGACAACGGTCGCGTGGTCGGCTACTGTCACTTCGGCCAGGGCGAAGAAGGCTCCGAGTTGTTCCGCCTGTACGTCGTCCCCGGCTACCAGCGCCGGGGCATCGGGCAGCGCTTCTTACGCTGGATGGAGGCGCGGCTGCGCGCGCAGGGCGTGACCGAATACTTCTGCTACGTACACAGCCAAAACAAAACCGGGCAGGCCTTCTACCTGAAAAACGGGTTCGCCTACGACGGGGCGCACGACGAGGAAGGCACATCTTGCGAATGGTGCATGCGAAAAGAAATCGCGGCGCGCTGACCCGTGCCCGCAACACTTATGGAGAAGACAAAACCAATTGGCAATACCTCACTCCCTACCCCCGCTCCATGACATGGAGCGGGGGAACCAAAGCCACTTAGCGCCGACTATAAAGCGATACCGGTAAGCATCATGCCCATCACTCCCCTATACGACGCGCTGAGCGCCGACTACGACCGCTTTGTCAACTGGCCGGCGCGGTTGGCCCACGAACTGCCGTTCATCGAAGCGCAGCTTCGTGCAGCCAACGCGCGCCGTGTCCTCGATGCGGCGTGCGGCACCGGGCAGCACGCGCTGGCGCTCGCCGCGCGCGGCTACGAGGTCGCCGGCGCGGACCTGAGCGCCGGCATGATCGCCCAAGCGCGCGCCAATGCCGGGCGCGCCGGGGTCGAGGCACGGTTCGTCGCGGCGGGGTTCGGCGAACTGGCCGCGCAGGCCGGGGACGGCTTCGACGCGCTGCTGTGCCTGGGCAACAGCCTGCCCCACGCTATCACGGACGAGGCCCTGCGCGCGGCGCTGCACGATTTCGCGGCGGCGCTGCGACCCGGCGGGCGGCTGCTCATCCAGAATCGCAATTTCGACGCGGTAATGGCGCGGCGCGACCGCTGGATGGAGCCGCAGTCGCATCACGGGCCGGGCGGCGAATGGCTCTTTATCCGCTTCTACGACTTCAACCCGGACGGCACGCTCACGTTCAACGTGCTCACGCTGCACCGCGCGCCTGGCGCCCCGTGGACTCGGCAGGTCGAAGCCGCCGCCCTGCGCCCGCTGCGCCGCGCCGAGTTGGTTTCGGCGCTCGAAGCCGCCGGCTTCGGCGCTGTGACGTGCTACGGCGACATGACCGGCGCGGCATTCGACCCAACGACCAGCGGAAATTTAATCGTCGCCGGCGTCAAACGCGCGCAATAGCTCGACATCCCCCGCGCGAAGCGGTATCTTAGCAATAAGACAATCTCGAAGGAGAAGACCGCGCATGGGTATTTTTGACCGGTTGGCCGATCAGCGAGGGCCGCAAGAAACCTCGGAAGAACGCGCCTACGTGGAGGCCGTGATCCTGATGACCTATGCGGACGGCGTGATCGAAGCAGACGAAGTATTGGAGCTTTACCGGAAGTTCAGCGCACAATCGGAGCTAAGCGCGTGCTCCGAACAAGACATCAAGAACCTGATCGACCGGAGCATCACGGCGCTGTACGAACAAGGCATCGACGACCGGATCACCGCCATCGCCAAAATCCTGACGGCCAAGGACCGGCGCCTCGAAGCTATCGAACTGGCGCTCGCCGTCTGCATCGCCGACCGGGATATCGCGCCGGCCGAGCTTGCGATGCTGAAGCAGATGCAGGCGCATTTCGGGCTGTCGAATGCCGAACTTGCTCCGCTGGTTTATAAATACCGCGACATGTTCGACCAGCTCGTCGGTCCCATCGGCATGTGGTCGCTCTCCGAGGAACGCGCCTATGTCGAGGCCGTCATCATCATGGCAAATGCGGACGGCATCATCGACGACAAGGAAATCGACGAACTAAACCGCAAGTTCATGACTCAGCCCAAACTGAACAAACTCGGCGAGTCGGACATCCGGGAACTGATCGACACCACCGTCATCGCCCTGGAGGAACAGGGCATCGAGAAGCGCATCGAAGCCATCGCCGCCATCCTGACTGCTACCCCGCAGCGCCTCGAAGCCATCGACCTGGCGCTGGCGATCTGCCTGTCCGACGCCGAGGTCGCGCCCGCCGAACTCGTGGTCTTGAAGCAGATGCAGACCCAATTCGAATTGACCGACGCCCAGATTGCCCCGCTGATTAACAAGTATCGCAACATCTTCGACCAGTTGGCCGGGCGCCGAGGCCCGCAGGAAACCTCGGTCGAGCGCGCCTATGTCGAGGCGGCGGTGCTCATGGTCTTCGCCGACGGCGTTGTCGAGAAAGGCGAGATCGCCGAGCTAAACCATAAATTTGCAACCCACCCGCGCCTTAGCCAGCTTTCCGGCAAAGAGATCAACGCCCTGATCGACCGGAGCATCGTCGCCATGAAAAAAGAAGGCGCCCACGACCGGGTTAGCGCGCTCGCCCGGCTCCTGGAAACCCCGGAGCAGCGTCTAGAGGCGATCAAAATCGCCCTGGAAGTCTGCTTAGCCGACGCCGACGCCGCGCCCAACGAACTGGCGCTGCTCAAGGTCATGCAGGCCCGGTTCGAGCTGCCCGACGAACAAATTGCGCCTCTGGTTGCAAAACATACGCAGCCCTGAAACCGCGAAACTAACCGGCCTCGCCGCGCACAAACACTATAATGCGCCCAAGAAACACAGCTAATGCAAAGTCGATGCAGGTGCTTTGAATGTTGACCTCGCCCCCCGCCACGCCGTGCGCGTCCTCCCCCCTCTCCACGCTGTGGAGAGGGGGGACAGAGGAGGGTGAGGTAAGAAGCTCTCATTCAAGGTATCAGCTTCGCTCTTGCACTAAGGAGCGCAAAATGAGCGGCTTAGATCATAAGAGGCTGGCACGGCTTGCCGAGGAACAAGCATACATCGAAGTCGTCACGATGATGATACACGCAGACAAAGTAATCGAAGTCGGCGAACTGGTCGATCTACAAAACAAGCTCAACTCGCAGTTCAGCTTGAGCCGGCTTTCCGAGGAAGAACTGACGCACCTGCTGCACCGCGCCGTCGCCGACCTCGATCAAGAAGGCGCGGATGCGCGCATCGCCGCCATCGCAAAGGTGCTCACCGCGCCGGAGCAGCGCACCGAAGCGATCCGTATGGCGCTGGAGATTTGCAGCGCCGACGGCAAAATCACAGCATCCGAACGGGCCGTTTTAGAGAAGATGCGGCGCGCGTTTGAGCTTTCCGAAGCCGCCGTCGCCGCGATCCTAGAACCATAGGCTGGCGGCTTATGCTCCGATGGCCGCACGCACGCGCGCCGAGAGCGCCCCAAATCCGGCGCTGTGCACCACATCCAGCGCGCGCGGGCGCGGCAGCGGCACTTCAAGATTAAGCACGATCTCGCCGGGCCGCCCGCTGAGCACGATCACGCGGTCCGCGAGAAAAATGGCCTCTTGAATGCTGTGTGTCACCATGACGACCGTATTCCCCGACGCCTGCCAGATGCGCAGCAGTTCCGAGCCGAGCCGCTCGCGCGTCAGCGCGTCGAGCGCGCCGAACGGCTCGTCGAGCAGCAGCACACCGGGCCGGTAGATCAACGCGCGCGCGATTGCCACCCGCTGCGCCATCCCCCCGGAAAGCTCCGCCGGGTACGCGCCGGCGAAGCCCTCCAGGCCCACCAACTCGATGAGCGCGGCGGCGCGCGCCTCACGCTCGGCGCGCGGCACGCCGTTTAGCTCAAGCGGCAGGGTCAGGTTGCGCTCTACCGTGCGCCAAGGCATCAGGTTTGCCTTCTGAAAGACCATCCCGACGCGCGGCGACGGCCCCTCGATGGGCGAGCCGTCGAGCAGCGCGCGTCCGGCGGACGGCTTGAGCAGCCCGGCCAAGATGCGCAGCAGCGTACTCTTGCCGCACCCGCTCGCCCCGACCACGCATACCAGGCTGCACGGCGCCACGGCAAAAGTGACGTTGTGCAGGGCCGGCAGCGCGCCGTCCGGCATATAGAACGTGTGGCCGATGCGGTCGGCGTAGAGCATACCGGGCATAGGGCGCTACTCGTCGGCCTCCATCGGCGGCAAAAAGACATTGGTGCACGCGCCGGAAAGATCAGTCGGCGCATCGAGCAGGTCCATATCGACCAGGGTTTGCATGGTGAAGGTCCAGGACGCCGGGTCGGTGTAGCCTATCTGGTCGGCCTCCCACAGCGCAATCGAATTCTCAAGCACTTTGTGTTGCAGCGGGTCGTCCTCGTCCAGCGCTTCGACATAAGCGCGGCTCAACTCGTAAGCCTCCTGCGGGTCTGCGATGGCGTCCGCCAGACCGCGCGCAAACGCCCAGACCATACCCCTCACCAGTTCCGGCTCCTCGGCAAGCGTCGTCTCGCCGGTGACCAGGCCGTTCGCAACCAGGTCGGCATAATCGGCGACCGGGATCACGTTCACCTCGCTGCACGCCTTGCGGATTTGCTCCGGCTCGTTGCTGACGTACACCACGGACGCATCGACCCGGCCCGCGCAAATCGCTTCGGTCGCGGCGAAGCCAATCGGCTCGATGCCGCCGAGATCCGCTTCGGTCATGCCGACTGCGTTGAGCAGCGCCACAAAGCCGGTCCAGCTTGCGCCGTAGCGACCGGGAATGCCGATCACGCGGCCGGCCATATCCTCCGGCGCGACAATGCCCTTATCGACCGGCGCGACCACTCCCACGGCGAAGCGCTGGTACCACTCGAACACGTACACCACAGGCAGCTCGCGCGCGCGCGCCAACACCACCTGTTCGCCGCCCATCACGCCGAACTGCAACTCGCCCGCCGCGATGCGCTCCAGGCCGATGTTCTCGTCGCCGTACTCAAAGCGGACATCGACGCCGGCTTCGGCGAAATAGCCCTTTGCGGCGGCGACGTACAGCGGCGCAAACTGCACATTAGGTATGTAACCCAGGAACAGAGTCAGCGGGCGCAGTTCGCCGCCGGATAAATCCTCCGGCTCGCCCATTTCCGGCAGTTGGATAGCGCTGCACGGCTCCGGTGTGTCGTCGTCTTGCGCCCACACGGCCCCGAAACTGCCGGCCAGCACAGCAAGCATAAATAGTGCGACGGTGAAACGTTTCACTTTCCCCTCCCCTTCTCGTAGAATGCGTTTATCACGATGCAAAAGAACCCGGCTGCTCCCGCCGGCGCTGCCACGCCAGGAGCCGCCGCTCCAGCGAACCGACCAGCCCGTAGAGCGCCAACGCCATCAGCGTAAGCGTAAACACCGCCACGTACACCGTCGGCGTATCGAAGACACTGCGCGCCGAGTTAATCATAAAGCCCAGCCCGGCGTTCGCGCCGACGAACTCGCCGACCACCGCGCCGATGACCGAGAGCGTCGCGCTCACCTTCAAGCCGCCGAGCAGCACCGGCAGCGCCGCCGGGACCTCCAGGTACCGGAATGTTTGCCAGCGCGTCGCGTTGAGCGCGCGCATCAGATCGCGCAGGTCCGGCTCGACCTGGCGCATGCCGACGACCGTATTAATCAACATCGGGAAAAAGACGATCAGCGCGCAGGTGATGATCTTGCTCTGCGTCCCTGACCCGAACCAGATGATGAGCAGCGGCGCAATTGCAACGATAGGCACCGCCTGCAAGCCGACGATATAAGGCGCCAGAATGCGCTCGAACAGCGGGAACTTCGCCAGCAGGTACCCCAGGCTCAGCGCCACGCCCAGCCCGGACGCCAACCCCAACAGCACCTCTTGCAGCGTCACGCCGATATGGTACGGCAGCGAACCCGCTTCGAGCGCCTCGTAGAACGCTTCGAATACGTCGCCGGGCGCCGGCAGCATAAACGCCGGCAGCAGGTCTGCCGCAGTGACCCCGTACCACAAACCCAGCAGCGCCAGCGCCACCAGCGGCGAAACCAGCCAGCGCCACGGCATCGCAATGTCCGGTTGGACGGCCCGCTTAGGGCGGGCAATTTTGTGCGGAAACGAATGTTCAGCCATAAACTTAAAAAACCCCGTTTGGCAACCAACCCACGGGGCTTAGCATCACATGTAAGCGCATGCGCAAACATTGCGCCGGCTAACACCTTCTCCCATCCGGACTCTTACCGTCGGCCCCGGAGTCGCACCGGGTCCACCATCTCGCAGATCGTTCGACGCGCAAAACGGCGTCTTTCACTGCCTGGGTCGCGGGCTTAGGAGGGACATCCTCCCTCACCGCCGGTCGGGAATTACACCCTGCCCCGAAGGTAGTTTATCTATTTTGTTTGTGAAAATTATAACAAAGAGTCTTTACCAAGACAAATGTAACACACGGGTCAGATTCCAGCAAGGCTCGCTCCGGTTTTCCGGTTGTGCAAGCAAAGGTTGTCAGTGAATTGCTTGACAACCTCACCTCCTAAATCCCCCTCTCCATATCATGGCGAGGGGGACTTCCAGAGCCACGCGCGACGATTCTGGTTCCCCCTCTCCACCCTGTGGAGAGGGGCTGCGCGTTAGCGCGTGGGGGTGAGGTAAAAATACCTGACAGGTTTTGCTTGCACCCGGTTTTCCGGTTGTGCATTCCGCCGACGGGGGGTAGAGTCAAGATCACACGAGAGCAAACGGCGTATAAAACCGGAGGTTTAAAGAAGATGCTACGCTCTTTCCTGCTGTTCCTGGCAAAAGCTGACTGGGCCAGGAACATCATCACTCACTTTCCGCCGGCCCGCCTGGCGGCTCGGCGCTTCGTCGCCGGCGAGACGGTCGAGGAAGCCATCGAGGCCATCCGCCGCCTCAATGCCAAAGGCATGACCGCCTCGCTCGACCACCTGGGCGAGAATGTCAGCGCGACAACCGACGCCGACCGGACCACCGAAACCTACCTCGGCTTGATCGAGCGCGTTGTCGCCACACCTGATCTTGCGCCCACCACCATCTCGGTCAAGCTGACCGCGCTGGGACTGGACATTTCCGAAGCGGTCTGCCTCGCCAACATGCAGCGCATTCTCGAACGCGCTCAAGAACACAATATCGAAGTCACTATCGATATGGAAAGCAGCGACTACACCGAAAGAACTCTGCGCATTTATCGCGCGCTGCACGGTGAGCAGGGATTTAAGAACGTCGGCACGGTTATCCAATCTTATTTGCGCCGCAGCGAAGCCGACATGACCGAACTGGCGAAGCTGGGGGCGCGCATTCGATTGTGCAAAGGCGCCTACAAGGAACCCCCCACCGTCGCCTTCCAGGATAAACGCGACGTAGACAATAACTTTGCCATCCTCACCAAAATCTTTCTGCGCCCGGAGGCGGTCGAAGCCGGCGCGTATTTAGAAATCGCCACCCACGACGACGCCGTGATCGACGCAGCGATCTACCACGCCCGGAAGAACGGCCTTTCGCCCGATCAGTTCGAGTTCCAAATGCTGCACGGCGTGCGAACCCAGCTGCAAGAACGGCTCGTCGCCAATGGGTACCGGGTGCGGATTTATGTACCCTACGGGTCGCAGTGGTATCCCTACTTCATGCGCCGCCTCGCCGAACGGCCCGCTAACCTTTGGTTCTTTGTCAGCAACTTCTTCCGCCGATGAGACGCCCGCGCTGTAGATACCGCCTTTTATGGCGGTATTCGATTTTTTTAGCACTGGTCGCTTCTTGCAACCCGGCGACGCCCACCCCGCCGGCCACGGTGGGCGTCGCTAACCCCAAGGCGCTGGCGACCGTCTACCTCTCGCCGACGCCTGAGGTCCAGGCCACGCCGACGCCCGGCGCCGGGCTTGCTGCGCCGCACGATGGACCGCCGACGCCCACGCCAACGGCGTATGTGGGGGTCTTTCTGGGAGAAGGAAGCGAAATCGCCGTCGAGGGCACCTATGTTTCGCCGCCTACCCTGGCGGCTATAACAGAAGACAACCCACCCGACGCAGCAACCGCCGACCCCGAAATCGGCTGCGCCATCCCGCCGGCGTCCTCCTTTCAGAGCGCCTGGCTGCGCAGCGCTGCGCTCAAGACGGCGCTGGGCTGCCCGGTCAGCGAAGGGTTCAGCCTGAGAATCGTCTACCAGCCTTTCGAGCATGGGCACATGTTCTACCGGGATGCCGGCGACATCTACGCACTGAGCGAACAGAGCATCCGGGCGGGCAGCCCGACCGATGTCTACTGGCACGTTATCGACACCTGGCAGGAAGGTCAGCCCGAAAGCGACCCCAGCCTCAGCCCACCGGCAGGGCTTCAGCAGCCAATACGCGGCTTCGGCAACGCCTGGCGCAACACACCCTC
>JAFGMM010000350.1 GCA_016927535.1 Anaerolineae bacterium | reverse complement strand
TCGGGGGAGAGGGGGAAAAAAGCGCTTAAGTTGATGCATATGGGGCGGGTTTGAAACCCGCCCCTACGGGCAAACCGGCGTTTGCGCGGGTATAACAGAGTGTTTTTCGACGTTGTAACTATTACCCATTTAATTATTCAATCTCCATGAAACCGGCCCCTCTGGGCGGTATCGCGTGCAGTGGGGCGAGCGTTCGGCCTTGCCGGTCAATCCAAGATACAGTGCACGGCGACCGCGCCGGCGCCATGCTGCACTTTGATGAGCGCCGTACCATGCGCATCGAGCCACTGCCAGCCCTGCGCCACGGCGTCCACGTCGCCAACTTCGTCCAGCCGCGCGCCCGCGCACACCACCCGCGCCGGACGCTTGCCGCCGTTCGCCACAAGCGTATGGCTGAACGCGCCCGGCTGGTCGTCGAGCACCAGGCGCAACGCGCCATCCGCGCCGAGCCGGGCCTCGGCGACGGCAGCGCCGCCGGTCACGTGGACCCGCGAACCGTCCGCGCGCCGCAAAATCACCGGCTCCGGGCCGACGTGCAAGCCGGCGAGCGGGAAGGTGTTCAAGCCGATGAGCTGCGGGTTCAGCCACCAGGTGTACTCCTCATCGCCTTTGACCGGGCTGAAAGCGTCCGGGTACATGCCCATCCACGGGCCGCCGAGCGCCTGCTCCTGCATCCCGTGAAGCGCGATGCCTTCGGCCAGTTCGCGCCAATCTATCGGGCCGTCGCCGGCGCAGTACTGCGCCAACTGGAACAGCGACCGGGCGTAGACCAGGCCGTTCCAGTGCACGATCACGCCGAACCACGATTGCACGTCGTGGAACGTCACGCCAAACACCGGGATGGTGCCGTAGCGCATAACCGGGCGATAATAGCCGCTCCAGAGATAAGTAAACGGCAGCCCGGTCCACGCCCAGCGGTTCGCGGCGTCGAGATAGCGCGCCTCGCCGGTGAGTTCGTAAGCGCCCAGGTTCAGATCGATGAGATACGGCACGGCCAGCACGTCCGGCACGTGCAGGTGCAGCTCCCAGGTCTGCGCACCTTCGGGCCGGCGCTGCGCATTGCACCAGTCGGCGGCGCAGAGCACGGCGTCAACCGCGCCGGCATTGCCGGTGCACAGCGCATATTGCAGCAGCGGGCTGCGCCGGCTCACGCGGCTGGCGGTAAAGCCGGACGAACTATCCTTTTCCGCGCCCATGATCTTTAGCCGGTCCTCCGATTTGAAGTCCGCAATGTCGGCAACGACATCGGGCGTCCATGTCCACGAGCCGTCAGCTTCCTGCTCGTCGATAGCCTTGCGGCTTGCCTCGACCATGTCGTCCAGCGCGCCGGCGACTCGGCCATAAGCAAGCGCAAGGTCGAGGTGCGGCGGCTTGTCGCAGCGCGCGACCGCGCGGTGCACCTGGTCGGCGGCGCGGGCGCGCAGCACCGGGTCGCCGTCGATCCAACGGCTGTAGCGCCACAGCAGCGCCGCCAACACCGGCTCGTAGCGCGGCCCCCACGGGTCCGAGAGGGTGTGATGCCAACCCTCAGCGTCCTCGTCCCAGGCGATGTCGAGGAAAGAGCGCGCACAAAGATCGACGTTTTGTTCGTAATCGTGTCCGGGGTCGGGCAGCGCCGGCAGGCCGTAGGCGGCTACCCAGGCGCGCACGACGCCGATCACACCGCCCGACGGCAGCGCGACCAGCCGGGCCGAAAGCGTGCTTGGGCTGCCGGGGCCAAGGCCATAAGGTTCGTGCGCTTCCAGTTCGCCTTCATTGCGCCAGCGCGGCTCGACCGCCGGCGTCGAAAGCGCCATCCAATGGTTGTCTTGACCTTGCAGGCAGTTGGGCGAGGCGAAAATCGCCGCCGGCCGCCGCCACGCCGACCCCCACGCCTGGGTTGCGTCCCACATCAAGCCCACAGCGCGCCCCTCATGGCTGACGGCCATAAGCGGGATGGCAATTTTGTAGGGATGCGGTACGGCGCGGTTAGCGTACTTCTCGGCGGCAAAGCGCGTGTCTGACGAGGGTTCGTCATCCAACAAGTACTCTAGACCGGGGAAGAGCGCTTCGTCTTTGGCCGCGCCGAAACTGCCCGCGCCGGCATGCAGGCTCGGCCCGATCCAGCAAAAGACCTTCCGGCTCGCGTTGACCTCCAAGCGGTAATCGGCCTGGAGTTGGCACGGGTCGTCGGTCGTCGAGAAGACGGCGGTCAGGCGCCAGGTCGCGCCGTCGGCATCGACGAAGCCACCGCGCAGTTCGAGCCGGGCGTCGCCGGCGGTGTACTCCGACGCGCCGATATCGACCTCGCGGCGGTTGCCGTCCGGGTCTTGATAGATCACGTGGCTGAGCGGCTTGGTCGCTGCCATGCGATACCAGCCATCGCCGTCCCGCACTTCCAATGCCAGGCCGGTGATCACGTTGTTCTCGTCTTCTAAACCGACCAGGCGCAGACCTATCGTCTCAAGCGTTGCTGTCACAGGATCGTCTCCTTATGGTTTGCGATGAGAAGCACAAGAATATAGTTATTTGTGCAAGAACAAGGCCGATACTTTGAATATGAACTCTTGCTGCCTGAACCTCGCCCCCCTCGGTCCCCCTTTCAAGGGTAGGTTTTTGCTTTTTGCCCTCACCCGGCGCTCCGCGCCATCCTCTCCCTCAAGGAGAGGGTATTACCGCCTCAACGACTCACGCCAAAACCGGCGCCTTGGCCGTTATCGATGCTCTGACTCCCCTCTCCCTGAGGGAGAGGGGCCGGGGGTGAGGGCAAGAATCATGCTCATGAGCCGCGTTC
>JAFGMM010000349.1 GCA_016927535.1 Anaerolineae bacterium | reverse complement strand
CGCACCCGTACCCACACCTGGCCGCCGGGATCGGTGTAGGCGATGGCGTTTGCGATCAGGTTGGTAAACAACTGCATAAGCTGGTTCCGGTTGGCATAGACCGAGGGTGGCGCGCCTGTCGATTCGTAAGAGAGAAACAATTCCCTTGCCTCTGCCTGTGCGCCGAGATTATCCAGCACGACCCTGATCACTTTGTCGATATCCAGTTCTTCGCGCTGCGTCGGGAACCGCTGTCCCTCCAGGCGTGAAAGGTCCAACAGGTCACGCACTAACCCGTCCAGGCGCATCGCTTCGCGGTCCACCACGCTCAGATAGTGCTCGTGCCGCTCTGGGCGTCCCTGCTTCAGCAGCGATATATAAAGTCTAATATTAGTTAGCGGAGTACGCAACTCGTGCGACACCGCCGCGACGAACTTGCTTTTGAGCTGGTCCAGTTCGTGATGCCGGGTGATATCGTGCAGGACGATGACGGTGCCGGTGTGGACGCCGTCCTGCACCACCGGCGACACGGTGGGCTGGTAGATGCGCCCCTTGAGCTTCAGTTCGGTCTTGGCGGCCTCCCCGGCGATGGCGGCCAACCACTGCTCGAAATCGACCGCAGCCTGGCGGTCTGCCAACAGGTTGGCGGCCGGCGGGTTGGTCAGGGTGATCGCGCCGTTCAGGTCGGCGACGATCACCGCGTCGGCGACCGAGCACAGGATGGCCTGAGTTTGGTCGCGTTGCGCGGCGATTTCGGCGGTGCGTTCGCACACGCGGCATTCAAGCTCGGCGCGGTACTGGCGCGCCTCCTCGAACAAGCGCGCGTTCGAGAGCGCGATGGCGAGCTGCGCCGTAAGGATTTGCAGCACCTCCTGTTCGTTCTCGTTGATTGCGCTGTCCTGGTAGCGCGCTACGGCCAGCGCGCCAGTGACTTGGCTGCCGAGCACCATCGGGAGCGCCAGGTCGGTACGGCCGGATTTGTCGAAGCGGTCGGTTTGGATGCGCAGCGCCGCCGATGTCCGCACCATGTCGCGCTGCGCGACGGCCTGTTTCACGGCCCATACCGGCAGCAGTTCGAAGTCGAGCGCCGAGATATCGGTCTCTGCCCCGTCGAGGAAGATGGCGCGGGGGATGATCTGCGCATCTTCGACCAGGAACAGCGCAATGATATCGTATCCAAAGGCGCTGTAGATTTGCCGGCATACACTGCGGATGAGTTCCGCGCTTTGCAGGATGGCGGTTACACGCCGCCCGACCTCGTTGACCAGGCGCTCGTAGCGGAGCCGCCGGCTGATCTCGGCGGTCTGCCGGGTGTTTTGCAGGGCGAGGCTCACCTGTACGGTCAACAGGTTGACCATTTCCAGGTCGGTCGGGCCAAAGCGACCGGGATCGCCGGCGCTGAACAGGGTGATCGCACCGATTTGATCGGTCTCGCGTCGTAGCGGGGCAGAGATCTGGGACTGCACACCCAAGATGTTTCGCCAGTCCAACAGCTTGGCAGGTAGGCGCTGCGCCACCCGGTTTTCGTAAATCGGGCGGCGCTCGGCGATTGCCTTGGCCTCCGGCGCGGTCTTCCAGTCCAATGGGATGCGCATACCCTGTTCGACGGCAACTTCCGCGCCGCACGATGCCACTGCTGCCAGCGCATCGTCGTCGATGAACCAGATGACTGCACCGTCTACGTTAAAGATAGCCTTGCTCTCGCGGCAAACGAGGCGCAGGAGTTCCGCTTCGTCCATGGCCTTACCGAGCGCCAGGCCTAGCAGCGCCAGGCGCTCCGAGACGCGCTCGCGCTCCAGGGCGATTTGGTAGCGCATCGCGTTAGCAATCGCCAGCGCAACCTGGTTTGCCATGCCGGTAAGCAAGCTGAGCCGTTCCGATGAGAAGGTTTCGTTGGGCGGCGCCGTGACACTGAGCGCGCCCAGGGTCTCGCCGGAGACGACCAACAAGACACCGACCCAGGTCTGGGGGCGGTCTTCGGTGGGCGGCAGGACCAACAACTGCTGCGTTTTGAGGGTTTCGCGGTACGGAATCAGCTCCCACTTGACCCGTGCTATGCGGTCGATGACCTCCGGCGCGATGTTATGCTGGGCGGCCAGGACCAGGGTTTCGCCCGCCCGGTCGTTCAGGTGGATCATGGCGCCCGGAAGGTCGAGCGCCCCGGTGATGTGATGCAGAGCGGCGCGCAGCAATTGGCCCAAATCCAGGCTTTCGGCGGTCGCGGCGGCGATGGCATTGAGTGTCTCCAGGTCACGGCTGCGTGCGGTGGCCCGGTCGAGCAGGCGGCGGTTGTGGATCAGCGCCGCGACCGGTTCGGCGAATGCCTGGACGGTCTCCAGCGCGCCGGTGTCATAAGTGCGTGGGACGGCGCTGTCCAGGCTGAGGATGCCGATAACTTGGTCGCGCACGATGAGCGGCGCCCCGATGAAAGCGCGCGTCTCGTGCGTCGTGGGGCTGGCCTCTCCCCGCGCATCGTCCTGGGCGTCGGAGAGCAGCAAGGCTTGTTTCGTGGTTAAAATTTCACGCAAAAGCGCACTTTTTGCAATCCGGTGCGCTTCGCACTGCCAGTCGATAGCTTCGCTGAAGCCGGTATGGGCGCGGACCTGGGGCTGCCCGTCGGAGTCGATCAAGATGACCGCCGCGCGGTCATAGTCGATTACGTGCTGCAACCGCGCGAGAATCGCCGTAAGCGTGCGGTCCAGGTCCAGGTCGCTGTTGACGATCCGGGTCACCTCGTACAAGATGTCGGAGTGGCGGCGCAGCCGGCGCTTTTCGGTGTGCAGTTCGGTCAGGGCGCGGCGTATGGCGGCTGTGGTGCCATCGTAGAACATGAACACGCGCAGGTCAGGATAGTCCGGGGCGGCGTCCAGCCGCACATACGTGACTCGGATCACGCGCTCGTCGCCGTTGATCAGCGCCGTGTTTTCGACGCTTGTGCAGGTCTCGCCGGACGCCAGCAGGGTTTCAATGCACGGCCATAACGGGCTGGCGCCCAGCCATTCCTTGACATGGCTGATGTTCACCGTGCCGGGGACCGGCACGCCCAGCAGACGGTGCACGCCTTCGCTGGCCCAAACCACTGCACCCTTTGCGTCTAACACGAGCGTGCCGTCGGCCTTGCCGTCTGTCAGTGAATCGAGGATGCGAGGCAGGGAGTAGCTACGCCTGAAGCGCACAATCTGGAACAGGAACAAGGCGATGAGCGGAATATACGCCACGGCCAAGCCGACGGGATGGCCGGTTTGTTCGTCGCCCAGGGAAACAAAAAGCGTGTAGCCGGCTGCGCCGCCCAGCACAATGGACGCCGGGTACAGCCAGCCGAGCCGGCGCGGTACGAGATGCCCCCGAACTGCGCCGGCGACCGCCATGGCGACCGTGAGAGTGCCGCCGGCCAGGCTGAGCAGTACCATGAGCGCCAGGGTTGCGTTCTCGCGGTCGAGATGCACGATGCCGTAGCCGACAGCAGCGGGTTCCACCAGCAAAGCCGGTTGGTTCAGGCCGACCAGGTAGACGGCGCAGGCGATCAAAATACTGAGCGAATAGACCGGGATGCGTAAATTAAATTTCTGGTGCAAGCGCTCGAAATGCAGGCTGACGACTGTATAGGGCAAGGTTATGGCGTTGGCGGTCGCCAGCAAGGCCAGCGCAACCCGCACGCCGAACGCTGCTTCTGCCGGGGCGGCGGCAATTTTTATGACGAGCAGGCCGATGGTTGCAATCGAAATAGTCCCTAAATAATAACTCAGTATGCGATTCGATATCGCTTCAGGGCGCCGATCGTATACCAGGGCAGCCAATACGGCATAGACGATGATTAGAGATGGCAGAAGATAAGACATTTGTAGTAGGCGTGTATATAATACAAGGCCAAATGATATACTTTGTGAGCATTATAACATCATTGTCGAAGCTTTGACATAGGATAAAGGCTTGCCGATTTCATCCCTTATGGGAGATATATATAAAAAATATTTTATAAAAACCGGAAAATTATGCGTTTAGTGAACAAATTCTGTCTTAGAGATGATATACATGACGAGCGAGACGGCTCCTCTGCGGTCGTGAGCGACGAATACCTCTTCTGCATCGAACCCTGCCGCTTTCACCGTCCCCAGCCAGCGCGCGACCGGCGCATCCGCCGGCGCCGGCAGATAGCACGGCGCGGCTATGTCGCCGCGCGCGAGCGCATCGGCGAGCGCGCCGGGGCGCGGGTACCAGGTGAGGGATACCGCCGGCGTCTCGCCCAGGTAGAAGCCGAGTTCCCAGCCCAGCCAGTGGTGGCAGACCGGCGTCCCGGCCGGCAGCGTGTCGAGAAATGCCGCCGCCCGGTCGATGCCGTCGTGTTGTCCCTTGTCGCCGCCGACCGGCGTCTGTCCCGCGAGCGCTGCGCCCAGCGGTTCGACCAGCAGCGCCGCCGCCAGGAGGGCCGCGAGCACGGTCGCCGGGCGGCCGGCATGTTTCAGCGCTGCCGCGCTGCCGCGCGCCGCCGGCAGCGCCAGCAGCGGCCCCAGGGTATGGATGTAGCGGTCATAGATATTGAACGCGCGCAGCCACACAAGACCCAGGTAAGCGATGGCAAAGCCCACCAAGACTAAATCGACCAGCGTAGCGCGCCGGCCCGGACGCCAACGTATGGCGGAGACCAGGCCGGCCGTACCGGCGACGAGCAGCGCCGCGTTAAGCACCGGCGCGCCGGTGAGTGTGCTCAGCCAGAATCCCCATGTCGCCAGCCGGGGCAGCACCTCCGCCGCGCGGATCCAGCGGTCCGGCATATTGTGGGCCAGGTTCAGCGCCCAAAAGCTGCGCTCCGGGCCGCGCGGCGCATCCCACAGCGCCAGCAAAATCGCGCAGACCAGCAACGGCAGCGCCAGGGAGAACAGGATTTTTGCCACAGGGACACAGAGAGCGCGGAGTTTTATGTATATCTTTCTCCATTTTCTCTTCTTCTCTGTGTTCTTTGTGTCTCTGTGGTGCAAACTCTGCTTTACGCCGGCATGTACCACTCCCAGCGCCACGACCGGCGGGAAATAGAACAGGGCGCTTTGCTTGGTCGCCAACGCCAGCGCCAGAAACAGCCCGGCCCATCTCCACCGCCCGCCTGCGCTCGCCCGGCACGCCAGCAGCACCCACAGCGTCACCTGCGGCTCGGCGAAGACGGTCGGCGCGAATAAGATATCATAAGGCGAGAGCGCCAGGAGTAGAACGGCGAAGAACGCGACGGTAGGGTCCCGACCGTACAGCCGCCGCGCCAGCGCCCACAGCGCCGCCAGGCCAAGCACACTTGCGAACAGGTCCGGTATGCGCGCCGCAACCTCGCCAACGCCCAGTACGGCGAACGCCGCTGCCGTGATGTACGTGCCCAGCGGGGGTTTATCCACGTCGAATGCCAGCAGCAGCGGATCGCTGCCGGACGCAACCGCGCGCGCGTGGGTGGCGTAGAGCGCTTCGTCTACGTGGAAGCGATTGTCGGCTACGGAAGCCAGCGCCGCGAAGCGCAGCCCTGCCCCGAGCAAAATCAAAAGCGCCGGCAGGTAGAGAGAAAGAGAGCGGGCTGCCGGCGCTGTCGTTGTATGTGCAGGCTTCGCTTCCCGGCGCGCGCTGCTTATCGCAGCGCCTAGTCGATGAAGCGATATTTGATTAAGGTCCACAAGGCGACAACCCCATCGGTCCAGCGAACCTTTTTGCCCTCGTCCCATTCGCGCCCGTTGTAAGAGATCGGCACTTCATAGATGCGGTGCCCGCGCTTGAGAATCTTCGCGGTGACCTCCGGCTCGAACTCGAAGCCGCGCGCCCTCAGCGGGATGCTGCGCACGACCTCGGCGCGAAAGACTTTGTAGCAGGTTTCCATATCGCTGATGATGCTGTTGTACAGAAAGTTGGTGATGAAGGTCAGGGTATGGTTGGCGATCATGTTCCAGAAGAACATCGCCTTGCGCGGCCCCCCCAAGAAACGCGAGCCGTACACGACATCGGTGATGCCTTCATCCAACGGCTTGAGCAGGACCGGGTATTCGCGCGGGTCGTATTCCAGGTCAGCGTCTTGGATGAGGAAGATATCGCCGGTGGCCTCTTTGAAGCCGGTGCGCACGGCGGCGCCTTTGCCCCGGTTGCGTTCGTGGTAGATGATGCGCAGGCCGTCGGCCTGGGGGATGTCGCGCAGCACTTCGCGTGTGCCGTCGGTCGATCCGTCGTCGATGACCAGGATCTCGTGAGCGATGTTGACCGCTTGCACCCGCCGGATGATTTCTTTAATTGTCGTTTTCTCGTTATAGCAGGGAATAATCACGCTGACGTTCATGTCTGACCTCACGATCATGTCTGTACCCGTTTGCTGAGTATAATTGCCGGGCTTGGCAGCGGCAACTACCTTTTACTACGCACACCTCGCAACTTTGTTTTATTTAACCTTGTTATGGGACCAGGTAGCGCTACAGAATACCGTGGTGTTGGTTTCTTGCACGAATTTGCACCCATATATAGGGTTAATCGATGGGCTCGCCGCCATATGTAGGAGCGGGTTTCAAACCCGCCCCCACGCAAGCCGGTGACCCGCGATTTTGCGGTGCTACCTGGGACCACGAATGGCACGAAATTCGTGTACATTTGTGTCTATTCGTGGTTTATCCTCTTTCTTCTTAATCGGACGCGCCACGTGAGATGAGGTATTCATCTTACTCGTCGCTTTCGTCGCTTTCGTCGCTTTCGTTTTCTTCGCCGTCTTCCTCGTATTTCTCTTCTATCTCAATCGGTTCTGCAATGACGCGCGCCATGTAGCCCAGTTCTTCCAATAGATCAAAGCAGTCGTGCCAGGTGAGGTCGTAACCGCTCTTGCCGGCGACGCCGATCCGCGCCAGCGCCGGCCCGACGATTTCGGCGTCTTCGCTCAGGACTTGCCCGCCCAGCTTAACCTCGCGCGCCCACTCTACCAACACCGCCCGGTCGATCTCGCCGTTGAGATAAGCCAGCAGCCAATCGCGTACCATTTCGACCGTGACCAATCTTACGCTCCTCTCCACACACTGTTATAATCGCCCGGTCAGGTCACATGATACACGAAAGATCGTGAGGGATGCGAATAAATGTTGCTCGCTCAAATTAAGGCGGCGATCCTGGACATGGACGGCGTGCTCTGGCGTGGGGACACACCTATACCCGGCGCCGGCGATTTCTTTGCTTTCCTGGATGCGCGTGGTACCCCGTTTATGCTTGCCACCAACAACAGCACGAACACCGTCGCCCAGTACGTCGAGAAGCTGGCCGGCTTCGGCTTCAATGTCTCGCCGGAGCGCATTATCACCTCGTCGGTCGCTACCGCGCTGTATTTGCAGTCACGCAAACCCGGCGCGCGCGTCTACACCGTCGGGATGTTCGGCCTGGATCAAACCTTGGTCGATTACGGGTTCACGCTCGTCAACGCGAACCCGGACGGCGCGGATTTCGTGGTCGCCGGCCTCGACCGCGGGCTGACTTACGAGAAGATCAAGATCGCCAGCCGTTTGATTCGCGGGGGGGCGGTGTTCGTCGGCACCAACCCAGACCTCACTTTCCCGACGCCCGAAGGCCCTACCCCCGGCGCGGGCACCATCCTCGCGGCCATCGAAGCGCCATCCGGCCAGGAGCCGGTTGTCATCGGCAAACCCTTGCCCTTGATGTTTGAACTGGCGCTCAAGCACCTGGGCGTCTCGGCGGGCGAGGCCGTGATGATCGGTGACCGGCTGGAGACCGATATCTTGGGCGGCAAGCGCGCCGGTATGTACACGGTTCTGGTCTGCACCGGCATCCACACGCGCGGTGACATCGAAGCGATGGGTATCAAGCCCGACCGGGTATTCGACGATCTGCCGGCGCTGCGCGATGCGTGGCGCGCGGCGCTGCCTGTGTCTTCGTGATACAATACCGTTACGGCAGGGCGCAGCTTGCGCGGAGAGTAAACTACAATGAAGCGGGTTATCGGGGTTGTGAGTCTGATATTGGCATTGGTTGTACCGTATGTTGGGCTGGCACAGGACGAAGACCAACCGACCGCGACGCCCGGCGCGGCGCAGTCGCAGATCGTGATGCTCGGCGCGAGCCACAAGGTCTATTTCCCGTCGAGTATCTGGGTGCAGGCCGGCGTTACCTTCAGCCCGGAGAACGACGTTAAGCGCATTGAGCAGCTAACTTTCACTTACGAGCTTCCCGACGGGCGTCTCGTCGATGTACCGGTCGATCCGTCGCTTCACGTCATCGAGGCGGCGTGGGGTCTCAACGCCATCTACCGCTTCAGCTTCGACGCCGCCGACCGCCCTCCGCCGATGGCGACGATTCCTTATACCTGGACGCTCGTCCTGGACGACGGCGCGACCGGCACATTCGAGCACGAGTTTGTGTTCGCCGACGAGCGCTTCGAGTGGCAGGCGTTCACCGAGGAGTGGACGATGCTGTACACCTACTCGCCGGCCATGAGCGCCAGTATGCTGCTGCGGGATATGCGCCAAGTCGATGCCCGGCTGCGCTCCGATACGCGCCGGACTTCGTTCTACACTTTTGTGATTTACGAACCCGGCGACGATTTTTGCCCCGATGACCAGCACGCTACCCCTACGCCCATCCCGGCTTTCAACCCCCTCATTGCCACGCTCGAAGCGGCGTCTACTGCGCTTGCCGAAGCCGCCGTTTATAGAACCCCCACGCCTGCCGTCGATCTGACCGCCGCGACTGAGGCTGCCTCGACTCTTGAGATCACTCCTGCCCCGACCGTCCCGCCGGCTACGGTTACGCCGCTGCCGCCCTGTGACTCTGAAGCGGCGGCGCAAGTGTACGCGGATGCCGGGATGATCGCGCTCCGGCAGTACACGGCGAATTTGCTGTATTTGAAGAATGATATGGCCGACGCGATGGCGCGCCGGGCGTGGCAGGCAGTCTGGGAGGACCCTTCTGGCGAGACAAGCGCTGAAGAAGCGGCGCGCGGACCTATCCCGGCCTGGTTCGTGGAGGGGCTGGTCCGGCTCTACGAGCCGATGGCGCATGCCGGGGCGTTTGCCGTGACGGGGAGCGCCGTGCTCGCCGGCGATGCGTTCGCGCTGGAGGCGATGCAACCCAAGCCGGCGGAGTCTGCCGGGCCGGGTAATCTGCTGATGATCGATCCGTGGAATGCTCAGAGCATCACGATGGTGCTGTACCTGGTCGAGCAATACGGCTCTGATGCGCCGGCGCGCGTTGGCCGCGCAATTCCCGACCATGCCACGTTCGACGAAGCGCTGCTTGCCGAAATCGGCGAGGACGAGGCGACGCTCTATCAAAACTGGTTCGCGTGGGTAGCAAGCGCCGGCGACGCGATAAGCGGTTGGACGCCCTACCAACTGCCCACGCCCACGCCCACGCTCACCCGCACGCCCACCGTGACCTTCACGCCGTCGCTCACCTGGACGCCTTCGCAGACGCCCTTCCCGACCGTCTTTGGGGTGCCGGTGCAGACGAAGGCGCTGCCGTTCCGCTCGCCCACGCCGACGCGCCGCCCGCCCACCAACACACCGCGCCCGCCTGTCACGGCGACGCCGCGCGGCGAACTGTCTATCCCAGACATCGGCGGGGCGCTCAGCACCGCCGGCGACGCGAGCGTATTAGTTGGGGTCGGCACGCTGCTCGCGGCGCTCGTCGCAGTTATTGTAATCGGGGTTGCCGTCGCGCGGCGGCGCTAAAAGCTAATTGCTAACCGCCAATCGCTAAAGGCTAACTGCCAATCACTAAAGGCTTAACCATGATTAACCTGTATGACCTGACCCAGGACGATTTAAGCGCGCTCCTCGCCGGCTGGGGTGAGCCGGGCTACCGCGCCCGACAGGTGTGGACCTGGCTCTATAAGCACAAAGCCGCCGCTTTCGACGCGATGAGCAACCTCCCTAAAGACTTGCGCGCTCGTCTCAGTGAGGCGACCACGCTGCATGTGCTCGAACCGGTCGCCGAGCAGCACTCCATCGACGGCGAAACGGTCAAATGGCTGTTCGAGCTGTACGATGGGCAGTTGATCGAGAGCGTGTTGATGCACTACGAGGACGAGCGCCGCACCGCCTGTATCAGCACACAGGCCGGCTGTGCAATGGGTTGTGTATTTTGCGCGACCGGGCAAATGGGCTTCGCGCGGCACCTCAGCGCCGGCGAGATCGTCGCGCAGGTAGTGACGCTGGCGCGCCGCCTGCAAGCTCAGGACGAGCGCCTGAGCAACGTGGTGCTGATGGGCATGGGTGAGCCGCTGCACAACTACGACGCGACGCTCGCCGCCATCCGCACGATGATTGACCCCGACGGGCTGGGCATTGGGCAGCGTCACATCACGGTGAGCACGGTCGGGCTGGTCCCGGCGATCAGGCGGCTGGCGCGCGAAGGGCTGCAAGTGCGGCTGGCGGTCTCGCTGCACGCCGCCGACGACGCCGAGCGCAGCGCGTCGATGCCGGTCAACCGCAAGTACCCGGTCCGCCAGCTTATCGCTGCCTGCCGTGACTACTTCGAGCAGACGGGCCGCCGCGTCACCTTCGAGTGGGCGCTGATCTACAAGGCGAACGACACGCCCGAACATGCCGAGGCGCTGGCGCACTTGCTCAAAGGGCTGCCCAGCCACGTGAACCTGATCCCGCTCAACCCGACCGGCGGCTTCGACGGCGCGCCGTCGTCGCCGGAACGGGTGGATGCGTTCCGCGCAGTGTTGGAGAGCCACAGCATTCCGGCGACGGTGCGCGTGCGCCGTGGGATTGATATCCAGGCGGGATGTGGGCAGCTCAAGACGGAAGTGATGAGGAGGCGAAAGGGCCAAGGCGTGATACACTATTCATAGTTTCTACCCATAGTAATGGAGATAAATACTCATGGCCGGGGCAGTTATCAAAACATTTGTGATTTGTCTTATGGCTCTCTCGATTTCTATGCAGAATGACGACGGTTCCTCGCTGCCGCCGCTAGAGCCGATAACGCCGGAAAATGTTGCTAAATTGGAATTGCTGGCGACTCTGGAACCGGAACAAGGCGAATTCCATGAGCTGGCATGGTTGCCGCCCCCGGACGATGGTGCAGATAGGAAAATATTGGCAATAATCGGTCTGAATCCGAACGGCATTTGGCTATACGATGTCAGTGATTTTGAGATTGAACCGCGCTTTTGGGCTTATTCTGATCCGATTGAATACTTGGCATTCAGTCCCGACGGTTCAATCTTGGCTACTTCGACTATTGCTCTAGGTTCTTACCCTCCAAATTCTCACCCTATAATACAGTTGCGGAGCGTAGAAACAGGTGAAGAAGTAGCCACACTAGATCCACAAAATGACAACATCGATAGTCTGGCTTTCAGTACAAATGGTACATTGTTAGTGTCAGGTGGCTCTTCTCTTTTAGATATGAAAGATGCTCTGATTTGGATATGGGATGTAAAAGAAAGACAACTGCTGACCATTCTGGATGCACATGCCAGTTATGTGGGTGGTATAGCTTTTCATCCTACCAAACCAATACTAGCCACCGGGGGCTTTCATGAGATTTGGCTTTGGGATATGGAAACCTACGAACCCATACGTTCGCTAGGGGAATTTTCTTATTTCCCGGTCTGTTTGGCTTTCAGTCCCGATGGTTCAGTGTTAGCGTCAGGCGGCGGGCACGGGGATGCAACGTTGCAGTTGTGGAATGTAGCAACAGGTAGACAAATCGCTGCGGGAGAGGCCGCCAATTGGGATGTAAGGAACCTGGCATTCAATCCGGCTGGCACAGTCTTGGCCGCAGGAACTCAATGGAGTGCGGTGCAATTATGGGATGTGGCAGCAGGTGAAATTTTGATCGAGTTGACGCCAGGTGCAGATTCTGTAAATAGTGTTGCGTTTAGCGCCGATGGTTCACTCCTTGCCACCGGACACCAAGATTACAAAGTGCGGCTGTGGGGTGTTCCGGTGAACGAGTAGATTGAAATATTGATGTCAACGACGGCGCGCGGCGAAGTGATATAGTATCATACTAGCGGCGACGGGTTAGTGGAGGATGCACGATGATTCTAAAAGAGCAGCTATACACAACCGATGATCTCTGGGAGCGCTCGCAGGCAGGCGAACGTTTTGAACTCATCGAGGGGGAGATGATTGAAATGGCGCCAACAGGGGATACGCACGGGGTTTTATCGTCGTTCGCGGGCTACATGATTTTGAGACATGTCATCGAGCGCGATTTGGGCGGCGATGTAACCGGTGCAGAGACCGGATTCATTCTCTCCGATGATCCGCAGACGGTCTGCGCCCCCGACGCGGCTTACATTTCCCAAGACCGGCTCCCGCCGATGACCGGCAGATTCTACCCTATCGCGCCCGACCTGGCGGTCGAGGTTGTCTCGCCCGGCGAATACGCGCCGCAAATCCGCAAGAAGGTTGATCTATACCTGCAAGCCGGGACGCGCCTGGTCTGGGTCATCTACCCGGACGCGCGCCTCATCGACGTATATCGCCCCGGCGCGCCGACGCTGACGCTTAAGGGCGAGGACAAGCTGGATGGCGGCGACGTGCTGCCGGGCTTTGCAGTGACGGCAGCGGCGGTGTTTTCGAGACTGCGTTGATATTTCAGGGGTTTTTGTAACAGATTCATTGTGTCCACCTCAAATTTTGCGATATTTGTGTTGGTCAAAATGATGCTGTACTCCCCCTCTCCCCTAAGTCCCCTCGCCCACAAGGGGCGAGGGGACTTTTCCCCGCCGTGTGGGGCGTTTTCCCCCTCGCCCCGGCGTGGGAGAGGGGGCCAGGGGGTGAGGG
>JAFGMM010000348.1 GCA_016927535.1 Anaerolineae bacterium | reverse complement strand
TGGGTATCACTCCTTTCTTTCTGTCGAATTTTCAGGAGTTTACCTGTGAGCTTCAACCCTTTTCAAAAAGTGTCCGGTAGTGAATGCTGTCTATTTGGTTTCTCCATTATGTTATGGCCTTGATGCCGCCGTCCAACGACTTCTCGGACCGTCGAGGGCGCTGGCCCGCTAGATTTGAACCGCGCGGAAAGTTGTCAAAGTCTGCCGGGTTCGATATAATGTCACTACATAATAAAATAAGGCGACGTAGCCAAGTGGCTAAGGCGGAGGTCTGCAAAACCTCTATTCATCGGTTCGAATCCGATCGTCGCCTCTCGCCCTACCCTCACTGTACACTCCGCAGTGAGGGTTTTTTATTCGCATCGCTTCACAAACTCGATATTGCATTAAAAAACCAAAAACCATACACACTCAATTTGTTTCTGTGCTATCATTGGTTCGGTCAACGACCTTTCAGGCTGCTCCAAATTCGTAAAAACCACAGGGAGAAATTTTATGAAAAGGTTAACCCAATCCTTTATTGCTCTTGCGATGTTAATGATGTTATTCATAACATCCCTACCGGCGGCTCAAGCGCAGGATGGGACCGCCGGTCTTGCCGCCGAAGATGCCTGGCGCGCCGCCGTCGCCGATATGGGGACGCGGCTGGGGCTGAACCTGACGCCTCCCCAGACGGCCTTCTCGTTTTTGATTGAGGCGGTCAGTGATACCACGCTGGGTTGTGAGGTGGCGAAAAATGCCGGGTTTAGTTCGCAGCCCATCTCCCCGCCGATTTACGCCTATTTCATGAGCATCACCTATAACAATGTCGCCTACAGCTACCGGGTGACCAAGTACAATAACGCCGTTCTCGTCATCCCGTGCGACTCCAAGCTGCTCACGCCGGCCGCGCCCACGCCGGCCACCACCAGCGGCACCTGCAACATCGTCGCCGACGCCGAGGGCGTCAAAATCCGCAAGGGCGCCGGCACCGACCACGCGCAAATCGGCGCGCTGCCGGCGGGCGTGGTCAAAGCGGCGAACAACCGGAGTCCCGACGGCCAGTGGTTATGGCTGGTCGATGGCGGCTGGGTTGCAAAGGTCTCGGTGCGCGTCACGGCCGGCGACTGCAACGCCCTGCCAACCAGCACCTATGTCGCAACCGTTGACGCCGCTTGCCCGCCGCTGCCGGCGCGCCTGTACATTGGGGCGCGCGGGCGCGTGACCGCCGGCGGGGTCGGCAACAGTTTCAGCAGCAAGCCCCAGGCCGGCAGCGTCATCCTGGAGATTCCGCCGCTCGGCGAGTTCACCGTTATCGGTAACCCGCAATGTGACTCGGAAACCGGCATCGCGTGGTGGCCGGTCGAATACCAGGGCCGCAGCGGCTGGACGCCGCAGGGCGACCCGCTCTCCGGCGAGTACTGGATCGAACCGGTGCCCGGCCAAGCGCCCGCCCCGACCCAGGCGCCGGCCACCGCCGGCTCGATTCCGGCGGGTGCGTGCAGTGTCACCCGCAACGACGCGACCTTCGGCAGCCTGCGCACCCAACCCACCACCGACGCGCCGCGCGCCGGTTACATCTGCCCGCATGAGACACTCGTGGCGACCATGCAAAGCACCGACGGCGAATGGCTGCTGACCAGCATGGGTTGGGTCAAGAAGTCGATCATCGAGCTAGGCGGCGTGTGCAGCGGTCTAACGGCCGGCAGCGCCGAGTTCCCCGCGCCGGGCGTCGCCGGCGAGTGCCCGGCTGGAACCGCGCTGGTCAACCTGACCGTGGGCAGCAACGGGCGCGTGGTCGATAACGGCTACCCCAACGACATACTCACCCAGCCGCGCGACATGGGCACGGGCGGCGTCGCTTTCGTCGGCCAGATTCCCAGCGGCGCGACCTTCCAGGTGACCGGCGGCCCAATGTGTGACCAGACCGGTATGGTCTGGTGGGAGGTGAAATACAGCACCTTCAGCGGATGGACCGCGCAGGGCATCGAGCGCTGCGGGCAAGGCTGGTGGCTGGCGCCGGCCCAGGGCGCCGCGACCACCGTCTACGTCGGGGGCAGCGCCGGCGCTGCGCCGCCCGGCCCGGCAGGGAGCGGCGGCGTATCTCCGACAACCGGAACCCCCATCCACACGGGCAACGTCGCCAACCTGACCGCCGTCGGCACGATCAGCATCCCCGGCGAAGCCATCAACGACATCGCGTGGCTCTCCGAGAACACCGGCTTCTTCGTAAGCACGGCGACCAAAACGGTCAAGCAGTATACTCTGCCTGGCCTGACCGAAGCAGCCATCCCGCAGCCGGTCAACGGGTCGCCGATGGGGATCAGCCACGACGGCCGCTATCTCGTCACCCAGGGCCAGGACGCGACCTGCGCGGGCGATAAGGCCATCATCCTTTATGACCTGGAGACCAACACCGGCCAGACCGTAGCCTGCGACCCAGGGATTCGGGCGAACGATATCGTCGTTCACCCGCAGGATTGGTGGCTCGCGGCGAGTTCGGGCTGGCCTGAAGTCACCACCGACCCGGTGGAGAACGCGGTACTTTATGTGACGTTGAGCAACCAGGCGGCGCAGAAGTCGCCGACTTCCTACCCGGTGCGCACCGTGCAGGTCAGCGCCGACGGCAACCTGACCGGCATCCTCGATACGCAATCGCTGCAAATCTGGCACAGCAACACCGGCATCGCGCCGCTCAGCATCCCGGCCGGCATCGCGGGCGAAGGCGCCATCTACCAAATGGGCGGCGGCCTGGTGTTTGAGGCGAACGGCGCCAGCGATACCGGGTACACCCTCGCCGTCATCGACAAGGTACAGGTGCAAATCATCCGCGTTACCCTGTCGGGCAACGCGCTGTCGAGCCAGACCCAATCCACCATCGCCGCGCCGGAGGGCGGGCTGGTGCCGGTGCGCGTCACGTTCAACGCCGACGGCACGCTGCTGGCGGTCGGCTACCGCGCACCCGATGCCAGCTACCAAACTCAATTCTACGCCACGACCACCGGTCAGTCCGTCGCCATCGCAAACGGCATACAAGCGCTCTCCTTCAGCCCAGATGGGACGCTGCTGGCTGCGTTGAAGATCGACGGCGCACTTGAAATGTACGGTATCAAGTAAGAGTGTCTACGATAAAGCCCCGGCTTTGTTGAGCGGTAGCGCTACAGAATACCGTGGTGGTGGTTTCTTGCGCGGATTTGTACCCATATACAGGGTTGGTAGATGCACACGCCGCCATATG
>JAFGMM010000036.1 GCA_016927535.1 Anaerolineae bacterium | reverse complement strand
TTTCCCCCTCGCCCCGGCGTGGGAGAGGGGGCCAGGGGGTGAGGGGAAGAATTGGCATTGTCAATCATCGTCTTGACCAACACAGAAGACCCAAAATTGTTACAGAAATGTGATAAATTTCTCTTGTCATAGAGATTTTCTTTTTTTATACTTAACAGAACTTCTGATTTCTGTGCAACAAGCGTCCTCAAATTGGCGCTGAGATGTTCCGACGAAGTTTTTCATACTTGGGCAACAAGGAGTCGTATTATCGTATTTAATGCAGAATCCTTTGTTAAACAGACCGAAATACTGGATAGCAGCGACTCTTTGACTGACAACCTCACCCTCATACGCTGACGCGCAGCCCTTTTCCATGTTATGGAGTGAGGGGGTGAGGTAAATCAGGTCATCAGTCAACATATCGCCATTACCACAAATAGATAAACACACATACATCGTCTTGTAAGCCATAATATCGCGCAGGTGTTTCGTGGCTACTTCATCCAGAGTAAGAGCACTTCAGCTGTTGGGCGCTTGTCTGGTGCCCATTGCACTACTGTTCCGGTTGTTCCTGTCTAATCCGATACTCACGATAGCCTCACCTGACGTCCAGGATGATAAGGACACGGCGATTACTTTCGATACGGTAGGTGAATCCTTCCGAATACCGATTCGCGGGCTGCCGGATGGCAACCTTCAAATCGACGCCGCTATCAATATTGGCTTTGAAGACCCGATAGGACCCAACTCCCGTTTGGAGTTATCGACCCAGAACGCAACCTACATCACCTTCCGGGCGCGAGATGATGCAGCCGTCTACAGCGACCTCAGCTTTAGATTCTGGGCACCCCCCGATGCAGCGGTCTCGGTGGGGGCTTTGTTAAATGTGCAAGCATCCGGCGCCCATTATCTGCTCAATATCACCTGGAGCGCCGGAACCGGCGCATACGAGCAGGCGCTTTATGCATGTGACCAACTAGATAGCTCATTAGAGACGTGCACGCCGCAAGACTTGCCAAACCCGCCCACTGCCGCCATCAGCCCGAACGCAGCCGATGAATGGGTGGAAGTCATCGTACTTCTAAACGAATTGCCGGCAGTGCCGGCAGGCGCGCCGAGCGGCGCATCCAGCGACTTTCTGCCGCCTCAACTACCGCCGGGCCAGGTAGGGCTTGCAGTGCGCGCCGACGGCGGTGCCCGGACTACGGTCTACTTCGATGATTTGGTCGTGCAATCCGCGGGTGGCTTGGTGTGGGATGAGGACGTAAAAGCAAACACCTTTCACCAATCTGCGCTGCTGCTGCTGCGTCTTATCCAACTGCGCGAGATTCTGTCTCACGAAGAAATATACTGCGACCTGCTCAACGAGTCGTCTCAAGAAATCGACAAATCATGTGAACACGCCAGAGGCGACCCATTTTTTATGGATATCAACCCGTGCCTTACGCATCTAAGCGAGGTTTTATCCGAAAAGAATCGCACATGTCCCGCTCGCACGAAGATTCTATCCAATAATTTTACAGAAGTATGTGACAAATTACTAAGGGTTTGCCAAAATCTCTATATCACTTACAGCGGCGGCCCGTTTCGTGCTCTATGCCCTTAGGAGAATATATCATGCAGGCAGTCAAACGTTTACTGATCGGGTCGGTTCGTTGTCTTCTCATCGCGCTGCTCCTGACCGGCGGCGCAGCCGCGTCCTCGTCTGCACAAATCCCTTTGCCGGTACCTCCCGCTTCGCCCGGCTCGGAACCCTTGCTTCAAGAAAGCGATTGCATCACCGAGAAACTCGACGTGCCCCTGCAAGGCGAATTCAACGACAAGAAATTCGAGAATTTGAACAACACGCTGTACTGTAAAGAATGGACCTTCCACGGGCGCGGCGGCGACCGGTTGGCCCTCTCGCTGGAACGAGGTCCCAACAGCACCGTCGTACCGATTCTGTCGGTGTATGTCACGCCGGAGGGCGCCGAGGAGCGCTATTTGCTGGACCAAGACATGGACCTGACCCCGCTCAACCCCGGCGCCAAGTCGCTTGAAATCGTGCTGGATAACCTGCTCACCAATGGCACCTATGCCATCGAGGTCAAACGCATCGGTGGGGCAAACCAGGAATTCACGCCCCTGAACCAATCCAACGCCGGGGAGATTGCGCTGGAAATCAACGTTACAAGACAGACCAAAACTAATCCTTTCAATTTGCTGGAGTTGAAAGGCCGGCTGCCGGTTGTCGAGGGCGGCGGTGTGTTGGCCTGCGCCGAGGAGGCAGAGGAGACGCGCAGCGGGCGCATCGAATTCGGGCCGCCGGCGCCCGGAGAAGACGCCGAGGCGACCGCCGGGCAAATCACACGCGACAACGGCGACCGCTGGGTCTTCTACGGCAAAGAGGGGCAAGCCGTCGATTTCCGGGCCGTCTTTGACGAAGCAACCTGTACAAGCGATTTTCCAGGCCAGCCTATCGCCTCCTTCGCAACGCTCGATATCACCCTATGGTACAAGGGCCGCGTGATCGCACACGATGAACGAAAACCTATCGCCGAAGACGACTATACATTAGCCATCCAACACACATTGGCCGAAAACGGTTACTACATCCTGACCATCAACGCCATGTTCGATATCGGTCGCGGTGAGCGAAATCTACCACCCGTGCCAGAACGAGTCTTAGATTACGACCTCAAATACGACGGTTCACCTTGCCAACGGCGCGACCCAACCCTGGACGACGCCGGCTTGAGCGACGCCGCGCTAACCGGCCTGGGATTTCCCGGAGGTACCACCGGCGTCTTCAACGAGGACGGCACGGTCACGGTCACGATGTTCGCCGACGCCGGCAACGCGCTGACCCTTGTCACACATCCCAACAGTATCGCGGCAAGCAACATCGGCGCCTTGCCGCGAAATTCCGACGAACCGTGGATGATTAAGTTCGTCCCGCGCGGGCTTGAAATCTACCTGGAACCCGGTTTGGTGAGGCGTCTTGCCTTCCTGGAAGAATACATCACGGTCGAGTTGAAGAATGGCCGGGTCTTCGTCACCCAGCTTACCGACGACACGTCCCGGAACATGAAGGTCTTTACGGAGAAAGCCGCCATTCGCATCGAAGCGCCCTCCGGCCAAACCTTCGTCAGCGATTGGGACTATCCCGGCGTCGTATGGGCCATCCATAGACGGTTCTTCGTCTTGATCGATTCGGGGGCCGGCGCTGCCGGAGACCCAACCGAGCAGCAGTGGGTCTCCGCCGAGCCGATTGATTTGCAGATGCTCACCGATCCGGGCGGCCATTCGAGCATCAGCCCGGTCCTAAGCACCACCGATGTGCAAACCCGGCAAGAACTCGTCGTAGACTGGCAAAACATCAAACAGGTTTCTTTACAGACCGGCAACACCATCCGCATCTGGTTTGGCGCCGATAACCAGTTTATTACCGACATCCTGGACACCATCACCATCACCACAACGGGCAGCGACACCACCATCAACCTTGAAGCCAGCGGGCAGAGCGTCACCACCACGATCACCGATATCAGAGCAATCAGCTTGCTCAACGAAAGCATCCACGTCGATTTTGAGACGCGCACCGACATTACCGAGTCGTTCGCCGAAGGCACCACCTTCGCCGAGGAAAAGTTCACGTTCGGCGCCGAGGAGCCGGTGCGCACCGGCAACGTCATCATCGAGCGCGAGGACGGCACGCGCGAAATGCTGCTCGACGCCAACCGGCACATCGTGACGCCGCCGCCGGGCGAAATCGTCTTCAACCCCGAATTGACCAGCGGCTCCATCAACCTGGCGCAGAGCGGCCAAATCGAACTCGCGCTGCCGCACGATATGAACAACCGGGGCGCCGAGTTCTGCGCCGAGTGCGGCACGATGGGACCCTATTGGGGCCTGGTCAACCCGGCCAACGGCAACATGATGTACGCGGTCACCGACATCTATGTGCCCGGCCCCGGCCTGGACTTGGCGCTCACGCGCACCTACAACAGCTTGAACCCCAAAATGGAAACGCGCCTGCCGCGCCCCGTCGAGGGCCACAGTTTCTATTACGGGCTGCAAACCTCCCCGGTGCGTGCGTTTGGGCCGGGCTGGTCGTCCGATCTCGATGTCTCGCTCGACCTGACCGGCTCGCTCATCGGCTACATCAGCGACAGCGAACAACTCAAAGAATCGAAGCGCACCGGCTTCGTCATGCTCAACACCGCCAGCGGCTCGCAGCACTACTTCTACCGTGACCTGGACGCGGTGCACGGCGTACCTTCAGAAAATGCACCCTGCGACGACTTCCACATCCCCTACTATTCGGATACAGCGCGCGGCTGGGAGGTGCGCCAGTGTCTCGCCGAGTGGCAGGTCGTGCGTGACGATAACCTTACTTACCACTTCGACCGCGCCGGGCAGCTTACTTACATCAGCCACAGCAACGGGTACGCCATCACCCTGGACCGGCAAGACCCCACCACAAGGGACTCCCTGGCGCTCGACTACCCGGCGAACGATTTCGCGTCGGAGCTAGGCGATCCCGAAGTTCCAAGGGAACGGGTTCCGCAAACCGCCTACGCGCTGAACGTGAAGACGCCCGAAGGGAAATATATCCGGCTCTATTACGGCTACTTCGACCGGCGTCCCGAGACGCCCCAGACGCCCGACAAGCTGCGCGTCCTGCGCGCCGACGCGCCCGACGGCGCGCGGACCTACTACCATTACAACCTGACCACCGGCGACCTGGACGCGGTATTTTACCCGGACGGGCGCGCGGCGCTCTACAAGTACGAAGCCGACACCCACCGGCTGATCCAGCACAGCGACCCGCGTGCGCCGTGGCTTCCCTATCTCCAGTACACCTATGGCGTGAGCGACACCTACGCGGGACAGTTGAAGAGCGTCTATGCCTTCAACGGCGCGGAAGGCAAGCCCGACGAGCGGGTGCACCTCCTGGAACATAACTACGAGCACGATCCCAAAACCGACGCCTACGTCGCCACCGTGCTGGATGTTCAACGCGACCGCCAAACCCGCTTCCTCTTCGACCCCAAGAACCCGTATCAGATGATCCAGCGCCTGGACGAAAGCGAACTTGCCGGATCAGATATCTTCCTGGCGACTTCTTACAGCATGGGGAACACGGCCCCGCTGGAGTTCCCGCGCTTCTTCACCGACGGCATGCCGGTCTCGAACGCGCTCAGCGTCTTGAAAAGCGTCTTATATGCCACAACTGCGGAGGAGGTTGAAAGCAGCCTGACCTTCGGCTTCGACTTCGACCCGCAGGGCCATTTGCGGAGCCTGGTCGAGACGCGCGCCCAGACCATCAACCGGCTGAAGTACGAGTACGGCGAATTTGGGCAGTTGGCGAGTCTGTCCTTCACCGACGGGGTTGACACCGGTTCGGCCTGGCAGTACGTCTACGGCGACGAACACGGGATGCTCACCCAGGCCACCGACCCGGAAGGCAATATCACCACCTTCTGTTATGCGCCGGCCACGATTGAAATATGCCGCACGACATCCACTTCCAAAGTGGGCTGCACCTCCGAAAAAGCGAAGTTTTACCGGCTCGCCTGGGAGGTCGGCCCTTACAAACAGGCCGAGCTAGACGCCATCCTGCCGGGCGACGTGGGCGACCTGTGCGGCTGGCTATCCGCCAACCCCGACGAGCTGCCCGCCGGCTTCACGCTCCCGGCTACCAGCTTCGGCTACGACGACGCGGCCTCGGAAATCACCAGGGTTAGGCAGTGGCGCGCTAACGGCAGCGCCCTCGAGACCGAAATCCGGCGCGACGTGATGGGGCGCATCACCAGCGTCGATGGCCCGCGCGAACACATCGAGTACAAATGGGGCGCGGGCCAAGACTACGACCGCCTGGTAAGCATCGTGGAGCACAGCACCGCCGGCGACGCGACAACCCGCGAAACCTGCTACACCTACACAGCCGGTCTCGGCCAACTCGAATCGGTCACCGACCCGCTGGACCGCCGCACGGTGTACGCCTACTATGATTACGCGAACCTGCACCGCCTGGAAAGCGTCGCCTACTACCATGATGCGCGGTGCGGCGAAGCGCCGGACGACAACAACCGGCTCTACACCCACAAATACACGTACACGGCCTGTCTGCTGGTCAACACCACGAACTATGCTGAATGCGCATCGGACCCGCCGCCCAGCCCCGGCGCGCGCGTCAAAGACTTGTATATCCGTGTGGATGAGGTGCCCGGCGCCAATCTCGGCGCGCTGCCGGCGGGCGAACCGCTGCGCTACACGGTTTACCGCTACGACGAAAACGATGCGCTCGCCGAGATCGTCGAACGGCGGCAGGAGGGCATGGAGCAGCAAACCCTTGCAACCTGTTTCCAATACGACGCGACGGGCAACCTTACCGCCTACGCCGACGGCCAATACGACTGCGCGTTCCTGGAACTGGAAGATGATACGCTCCCGGCCGGCGGGCGCTACTTCACCTTCGATTACAACCTGAGCGGCCAACTGCTCGCCGTCACCGACCGGATGTTCGAGGGCGAGCCGCCGCGCACCTGGCGCTTCGATTACACCTCGCAGTTTGGCGGGGTGGACAACAGGCGTTGGCCGGTCACGCTGACCAACCCGGCCCATACCCGCGCGTGGCCGGGCCTGGAGCGCTACACCGAAATCACCTATGATAATCTCAACCGCCCGGTCGAGGTCCGCGAATACGACCGGGCCGGCAGCCGCCGCTTGCTGCAAACCACCGCTTATACCTACGACGCCTGGGGCAACGTGACCCGCGAGAGCGTGACCGCCCCGCTGGCCGAGCAGCCGCAGGGACCGGTACGCTATTACTGCTACGACAACCTCAACCGGCTCGTGTCGATTCGCACGGCGGCCTGCGACCAGGACGCGGCGGGCGCGCTGCTCGAATCGTTTGTGTATGACGCCGCCGGCAATCTCAGGACGGTGACCCAGCACCGGGACGGGCAATCGTTTATCTATACCCTCACCTACGACGGCTTCAACCGCCTGGTGTCCATCAAGAACCCGCGCGGGCATATGCGCTACTTCGGTTACAACGCCGTCGATGAGTTGACCTATGAAACCGACTGGAACGGCTACCTGACGACCTACGGGTATGAATACCAGCCGGGCGACACGAACGCCGATAAACGGCGCGTCGTCGAGACCTGCCAGCACGTGGATGCAACCGACATCGCTATGCCGATTGATGCGGATGCGCTCGGCAGCCTCCACGACAGCTGTGAAGCTGAGCAGATGGTCGTTTCGGAATACGATGCGCTGGGCCGGCTGCGCTTTGTCACCTTCCACCGGGATCAATACACCTTCTATGCCTACGATTGGTGGGATCGCCTGGCAGCCGCGCGCACCCGAGTAGGGGAAACCCGGCTCGACTTGATCTATGCGTATGACCGCGCCGGCAACCTGATTTCGATCACCAACTCGCAGGGCGAAACGTATAACTTCGAGTACGATGCACGCGGCAACCTGACGCGCGTGCAAGACGCGCGCAGCTACGCCCAGCAGTACACCTACGACGCCAACAACAACCTGATCGTCTTCAAGGATGAAGTCACCGGTCAAGTGATCGACTTCTTCTACGATGGGTTGAACCGGTTGGATTGCATGGTCTACCGCGCCAACGGCCAGTCTGACCGCGAAGCGCGCTGTAATGACCTGGGCTTTAACGTCGCTAACCTGGTCGATTTCAGCTATGACGCTGCCGGCAACATCATCCAGGTCGTACAGCGCAACACCGACGGCAGCCGGAGCCTGGATCACCGGTATACCTATGCCGACTTTACCTGGCTGAAGAGCGCCACGGTCACCGACTCGGCAGCGACCGATGTAATCTACAACGGTTGGCGCTACGAATACGCCTACAACCCTGAAGGTTTGGCGGTCACGGCCTACCCGCCTGGAAGCATCAGCGTGCATCCCATCATCTACCAATACGACGCGCTGGGGCATCTCGTGCGCATCGATGCGCCGGGCGACGGGGGAACAGAAACCGGCTATACGCTGAATGCCTGGTACGACGGCAGCGGGGCGCTGTGCGGCTACCAGGTATTGGGTGGGCCGGGTAAAGCCTTTGACTATGCCGCAGCTATGGATGGAAAACCCCGGTGCGCGCCGCCGGAAAAAGTCGCGGGAGTTGCGCCAGGTTCCGTGTTCAACTTCTACACCTACACACGAGACGGCAAGCTTGCGACCATCGCTCCCACCGGAGCGGATGCGATCACCTACGAATATAACAACTTGGCCCGGCTGGAGCGGGTGCTGCGCCCCGGCATCGGAAGCACCTACTACTACTACGACGATAAGCCGGACGGCACCGACGTTTACACACTCGACCCGCTGCAACCCGGCGGCTGCGACTCACCTACCGGGGAAGCGACCGCGAACCTGGCGGAGCGGATCAAAAGCATCAACGATGACCCGCAAAAATGGGCCGGGCAGTGCCGCATCACGCGCTTGACCTACAACCGCATCGACGAATTGGTCGCCTTAGAACAACTCCCCGGCAGCCAGAACCTGGTACAGTTCGTATACGATTCGCTCGACAACCTGACTCGCGCCATCGACGCCGATGGGCAGTCGATCTTGTGGGCATACGACCGGATGGGCGAGGTTACCCGCTTCGAGGATCGCACCGGCGCCTCGATACAGGCGGCCTACACCTCCGACCGCTTCTACCGGCTTTCCGGCCTGACCAACAGCCTGAACGAAACGCTGACCCTGTTCTATGATTCGTTTGGCCGGCTGAAGGAAATCAACAACGAACAAGACGCCACAACGATATTCCGTTTCGATGCGCTCAACCGGCTCGTCGCCGAGCTGATGCCCATCGCCAGCGCGCGCATCAAAGCTCCCGGCGAAGGCGACCCGGCGACCCGCTGGTTTACGTATGATGAACTGGGTAACCTGGTAGCGCGGCGCGACGGCGGCGCAGAGACGCCGATACGCTACGAGTACGATGCATACGGACGCCCTGGGGCGGTGATCTATCCCCAGGACGAAGATTACCGCTACGCTTACGATCTCGGCGGCAACATCACGCGCATCGAAGTCTCCGAGGATATCTACTGGACCTATACGTGGGAGTATGTGTTTGGCCGCGACGGCGAGGTGGAAGCGCGCCTGACCGGGGTCGAGGAAGTGCGCCCGGAAAGCACACGCCACATCACGGTCAGCTACGACGCCTTTGGTCACCGGGACTGTCTGGCCCTCAGTGAAAACGGAAAGGATACCCTGTACATCAATTACGATTACAGTCTGACCGGACAACTCGAACGCATCGCGGCTTCTGATAAAGGCTGTATAGAGAAACCGGACGATGAAAAGCCCATCTACCATCCTGCGCTTGGATTGGACCCGGACGCAAGTTGTAATCCCGGTGAGGAAGACTGCTGTCGCTCCGATCCCGATGACGAGGCATTCTCCGAAGAAGCCTGCGCCGAATTCTCCTACACCTATCCTGAAGGGTACCTGTCATCTATTGCTCGTTCTAACGGCCTTTGCACGACCTACACTTACGACACCGTTGGCAACATAGCCCGGCTCGAACACACCGATTGCCAGCCCGCCCTAGGCGAGTCTCCGTTGCAGATTTCTTATGAATATGAAATCTACGACGGCAACGGCGCGCCGCAGCGCATAACGGTCAACACCCCAAACGATGGGGAAAGGGTTGTCCTGTTCAGTTACGACGGCGCGGGCCGGCTGACCGACGAGCGCTGGCTGAACCCAAACGACGAGTTGGATTATGCCATGTCCATCGCTTATGATCCGGTCGGCAACCGCCGGACCGTCTCGGTGAACGGTGAGATGGTCACCTACTGCTACGACCCGCTCGGCCAACAACTCTACGAAATCCGCCGCGACGCGGCTTGCCCCAGCAGCCCGCCGCTGAGCTGCACAGGTCCCGTCGGCGCGCTGAAGAGCGTCGTCGTCGCGCAGTTCGCTTATGATGGAAGCGGCCGGCTCTGCCGGCGCGCCGACCATGCCGAGGGCCAAATCACCGACTACGTTTACGACGACGAAGGCCGTCTTGCCGAAGTCGCGCGGGGCGGCGACCACATGATTTTGTCCTACGATCCACTCGGCCAGGTCAGGACCATCGAGACGACCACAACCGCCAATTTCCTCCACGATGAAGGTAGACTGCTGTTCAGCCAGGACGGGCGAGAGATTCGCTACTTCGTCGGGCCGGTGGGCGGCGCGCCGCTCTGGGCGCGAGTCATCGATATCGAACGCGGCGAACGGCGAATCGAGTGGCTGCTGTACGACGGGCTGGATTCGGTTCGTTTGCTCACAGACGAAGCCGGCGCGCCGAAGCCGGACAGCGCATTCGACTACAACGCTTTCGGCGCTTTCCTCACCTATAACGAAGATGCATGGGGGCCGCGCTATCAAGGCCGTTACTGGACCAAAATCGCAAACGCCGGTCTTTATGTCTTTGGTTCGCGCGCCTACGACCCGGACATCGCGCGCTATCTACAGCCCGACCCGCAAGGCCCGGACAACGCCAACCAGCGCTACTTCTTCATGCAAAATCATCCGACGCCCGGCGACCAACTGATCGCGCTGCCGGACTACCCCGCGCTGCAACCGCCGGAGCCGCCGGTCATCTCACCGGCCCTGATGGGGTTACCCGCCCCGCTGCCGCCGGTGGCGGATTGGTTGTTTGGGTCGGCAAGCGGGCAGCCGCATGTCTCGCGCGGGCGCGCCGATATCCTCGACACGGTTGGGCTGCACTGGAGCCGGAACGGTGCGCGCTGGTGGGGCGTGCCGCCGGCGCTCTACGTGGGGTACTTCGCGCCGCTGCCGGTCGAGGCTTTTGGCGCGCAGGTGACGGCGCACGCAGCGTCATCGCCCTGGCACACCTGGGAGATGCTGGCAGACCTGGATCAGGCGCACGGCGTCCCGGCGCTGCCCGCGGCGGCTGGGCCGGACCTGCGCGACCAACTGGACCGGGCAGACGCCGTCACAACGCCCTTCCAATGGCCGGCGCCGGCGCAGTGGCGCGGCGCGGCGCGCCCGGACTACGGCGTCGCGCCGGAAGCGCCCGGCCCGGTCGATACCGCCGTCCAATGGCGCGCGGCCGGCCTGCTTGACCGGCTCGCGTCCCGGTTCGACGACTGGCCGAGGACTGCGGAGATTATCACGATGTTGGCGGATCAGACGCCGGGCGACATGTTGAACTTGCCCGCCGACATGCAGCGCTTGGCTTTGTGGCTGGGTGTGCGAGATACCTACACCTGGCCGTATGAGTCAGACGCCGGCATCGTGTTTGAGACGCCGGATGGCATCTTGAGCGCGCTGCATACAATCTGGCGGCAGCTTTTCGGGCGCGCGATGCCGCTTGAGGTTGAGTAATCGCGCCCAGGGTCTGGACGCTCGTGGAGCGTCCAGACCCGATAAACCATGTAAGATACACGCACATAAAACCAAAAACACGGTAATACTTGACGTAAGCCGGTTAGGAGGTTATATTTTTTGCGTTAGGGGATGGTTAGTGTGCTATAGGGGATTGCATGCTAACAGGTAAAGGGAATTATCCTTTAGAAATGATATGACTCGTCTAGATCGCGAGACTCTCAAAGAACTTATAGAATTACTTGCTCCCTTCATGGAAACTGAGCAAAATCGCCGCGCTCTTTTAACAGAAATACTAATAGGAAGACGGGCTATACTTGATAGCATTAGTTTCGATGGAAGCACTTATGCTTTTGTGGTTGATATAATTGTTAAATTGGCAAATATTGAAGTTGAAGGCGTGATCGCTCTGTGTGTGTTATTGGAAACTATCCGTGAGCAGGTGGGGTTAGGGAAAGATCAGCAGCGAATTGATGAGTTATGTGAAATACTTAGCGATTCTGCAAACACTATAGATACTCAACAAATTCGACGACTGACAGAACAAATTGCCAGTACGTCGCTTGAACGACCGAAAACTGTCAACGCTACTTTCTTTGTAGCTCTAATTGCTCTATTTTTCTGTGCAATTGTTTTTATTTATGCCATGATTCCACCTCCCTTCGTCTCTAAACAAGAGGCTTCGCAAACTGCCGAGCAAGAGATAGTGAATACGGCTGCGGCTGTTACTGCGAAAAAAACTTTAAACGCCAAAGCAACATTTGATACACAGACACACCAAGCTGAAACGCAAGAAGCTACCGCTACTCAATGTGCTCTTACTACCCAAGCCATTGAACGACAAGCAGCCAAAACCGCTGCTGCTATCATTAATGAAGTAAAAACAATCATTGCTTTGACATCCGATTTCCAGACGCTTGCAGCAATAAGAACCAGAGAGGTCGCTTCGCAGACTGCGCTGGCGCTTCTTGCGACATCTACGCCAAAACCGACCAACATACCGTCCCAAGCGCCATCTCATACGCTTCAAATAGTAGCCAATCCTACAGCGACCGATACACCCAGGCCAACAATGACTAGCACACCCGAGCCTTCGCCGACCAACACCTATACTTTGTTACCTACCGATACACCTTCACCGATACCTACTGAGACGCCAACACCGACCAACACAGATACACCCACCGCCACGCCGACGCCCACCGCCACGCCGACCAACACGAATGCACCCACCGCCACGCCGACCAACACAGATACACCAACCGATACACCGACGCTTACCGGCACGCCGACCGGCACGAATACGCCCACCGGCACACCGACCAATACAGATATACCGACTAATACGCCGACCGGCACGAGCACACCGACCGGTACATTCACGCCTACCGATATGCCGACCAGCAC